>NZ_CAWLFA010000001.1:1804828-2105632 GCF_963860125.1 Picosynechococcus sp. PCC 7002 | reverse complement strand
ACGCCGCCCCAAGGCCCCCTGGCCATTCTGGGAAATTCGGCAAAAAAGCATCGTGGAGTTGGAGCACAACCAATGCGGGGAGCAGGGCAATGCCGAGCCACTGTAAGATACGTCGCCATTGGGGCCAAAATTGATCCTGCCAACCGGGGCGATCGCAAATGAAAAAATGGCCGTAGTTCAGCACCATCCCCACCACCAAAAATAGGGTCGCTGGCCAAAATAACCACCCCGGAATGAAACCCACCTGAAACAGTTGAAAGATCACAATGTCGGCGGTGACAATCCCTGCCGCTTGGACGGTGGTGCCCCAAAATTCCCGTTGCCCGGCAAGGAAATTCATCAACAACAAATTACCTAAAATCCCGGCCGCATAACCGCCCACGGGAATCACCCCCAGGGTGGCGATCGCCGCTGGATTTCCCGTACCAATGACGGCGGCATTGCTGATCACCTGGGGAAACTGGAGGGGTAAAAAGGCCAAAATTGAGAGACTCACCAGGAATTGATTCCAGCGGTCCCAACTGGTCAGTTGCTTCAAAAAGAAAAACATAGGCGGTGCTTGGGCGATGTCCGGGAATAGCCTAACAAATGGTTGGCGATCGCCTAATCAGAAAAAATGATGATTTTTTGCTGAATTGTTGAAGAATCCAAGTCGCGCTAGTCAAACGAAATCTCAAGTTGAGCGGTTACGGCCCTGGCCCATCCTTTTGCACCGGGTTCTGGAGCGACGAGCCAGCCTTTTGTTTCAATCTGGGACACGAGTTTGGGATTAACCCCTTGAGGCCCCGGCACGGCGATCGCCACATCCACAGCTTCTAGTAAAGACAAATCATTGGGACTATCCCCCAGGCCGAGGGTTTTGATCGGTGCTTGATCGGGATGAGCTTGTTGCCACGCCTGCTGGAGGAGTTGCACAGCCCGTCCTTTGCCAGCACCTGCACCTAGGAGATGACAGAAACGATTGCCCACCAGGATTTGTAGGCCAGCTTTTGTCGCTAAAAATTCCAACTGTGCTAAATCCGTCTGGGGTCGCAAAAACGGTTCACTAAATTGGCGATCGCCCGCCTGTTTTAACGCCGCCAAGGGCAATTGCGTAAGATCCTGCAAGGCTGCCAGACTTAAATCCCCAAACCCTGTTAACGGTTCCCCGATCTGTTGGGCCAAATTCTGGAGGGATTGTCGCGCTTGGGCATAGGAAATGCCGAGGGTAATAGTGGTTAGGGTGGCCTCGGTTGTCATCTCCAGATCCAATGCCGAAAAATCAAAGCGTGGATCGTCAGATTCTAGGAAAATGCCGCTGCCATTCTCCACAATGAACGGATCCTTTAACCCAAGGGCTTCCCGCAGTTCCAGCACTTCAGCTTTTGTTTTGCTGGTGGTGGGAATAACCGGAATTCCTAATTTTTTTAAGGTCTGGATCGTCGGGATTGCGGCATCGTAGCGATAGTCATCATGGTTGAGGAGGGTGCCGTCGAGGTCAGTAAAGCAGAGGAACATTGGTAATCCACGCAGTTTGATAGGGGGCTAGGGAAATGTCCGTTGTGCCTTCTTCTAACACAACTTCATCTAATAAATCCTGCCAGTCATCGGTGCAAATCAGGTTTAAGCTGGCCACCGGGATGGTTGTCGGGCGATCGCCTAGGTTAAACAAGCAGAAAATACTCTGGCGGCGATCGCGGCTCTGACGCCAAAACCCAAAGACTGCCGGACTCTGGAAATCAAGGGTGTATTGGGTCGCGTTGGGATGAAATGCCGGTTGCTGGCGACGGATCCGGATGAGTTTTGTCAGTTCTTGCAACACCCAGGCTTGGTCAGAATCAGGGTCAGCGAGCTTTTGCTGGAGTCGGTCATCGTCCCATTGGTGACGGTTAATGCTGCGGTTATGGTTTGTCATCGCCACCTTGGCGTCATCATTGGGGGTCGCCAAAAAACTATGGATATAGAAAGCGGGCACTCCCTCTAAGGACATCATGATCGCCTGGGAACAGAGGAATCGTTGCCGTTGCCAAGGATCGGGGCCTGTAACTGTGCCTTTGAGGGCATCGAACAAAGAAATATTCAGTTCATAGGGTTTTTCGGTGCCATTGGGCAAACTACGGTAGCTAATTCTGGCCCCAAAATCGGCCATGGTTTGGATCAATTGATCGAATTCTTTGCCTTCTAGCAGACCTTCGGCGGGGCGGAGGCCAATGCCATCGTGGGAGGCGGTGAAATTAAAGTAGGCGCAACCATCCTGGGCCGGGGGCATACTTTTCATCCAGGTTTTGAGGTGCCGGGCTTCGCCCCGAATCAGCGCATTGAGGAGTAGGGGCGGCAGGCTGAAATTGTAGATCATGTGGGCCTCGTTGCCCTTGCCGAAATAGCTGAGGTTTTCCCGGTTGGGGACGTTGGTTTCGGTAATCACCACGGTGCGTGGGTAGGTGACAGCAAGGATTTCCCGGATCAATTGGATCACCAGATGGGTTTCCCGCAGGTGAATGCAGGCGGTTTGTAATTTTTTCCAGAGAAAGCCCACCGCATCAAGGCGAATAAAGCGGATGCCGTGCTGACAGTAACCCAAGAGGATATCGATAAATTCAAAGAGGACGTCGGGGTTAGCAAAGTTGACATCTACTTGATCGCGGCTAAAGGTGGTCCACACGTGGCGATCGCCTTTTGTCGTGGCAAATTGACTCAGGAGCGGGCTACTGCGGGGGCGCACCACTAACTGGGTATCGGTATCTGGGGGCACCTCAATGAAGTAGTCACAACCGGGTTTTTCCTGGGCGAGGAATTGCCGAAACCAGTCTGATTCACTTGAGACATGGTTGATCACCAGATCGGCCATCACTTCAAATTCTTTGGCGATCGCCTCGATATCTTGCCAACTGCCCAACTGCGGATTGACCTGGCGGTAATCAATTACCGCAAAGCCATCATCGGAACTGTAGGGAAAAAACGGCAGAATATGCACACCGCTAATCACTCCCTGGAGCCGTTCCCGCAGAAAAGTCAAAAGTACCTGGAGGGGGTTGGGGCCATTGTCAGTATTGGGTTGGTACAGGCTATCCCCGTAGGTAATCATCAGGGCCGTGCTTTGATCCCATAACTCTTCATTTTTCGTCGCCGTCACATGGGGCGCAAGTACCTGCTCCAAACGCGCAACTAATGCTGCAGGCGGATGATCAGGATATAGGGTCGCAAAAAATTCATCAAGGCGATCGCCAAGACCTGCAATCTGGGGAATGGTCATAGGAGTAACAGGAAAAACACGCTAATTTCACTCATCGGGGACAAGCCCACGTCGCTTTTTTAAACCCCAGAGTCTCGTGATTACAGGATCAACAGACATCATTTTTAAAAACTCGCTTGATCTGTTTTTTTAGTATTTTCTTGGGGGCGAAAAAACGGCTGACTCATCCTTTATTCAAGTTAAATCTCAGCCTATCAACAAATGCGGATGACATTGTAGTGATTTTTACGTCGCTTTAGATACGGCCAACCCCCAAAAATTGGGTTACTTTAAAGGCAAATTTTAAGATTTTCTTTTTATTTAGGTGACTAGCAATGGACTTTTGCCAAGAATTCATCACCACCATCCATGATCTTGATGCCGATCTGGACTACCTCGAAAAACGCCTGATGAATCTTCGTGAAATTTGCCCCATGGCGTTACTCATTCCCTCACTTTATGAAGAACTTCAACGGCCTGCCCTCACTCGGATCAAAGAGCATTTAAAAGGCTGTGCCTACATCCAAACCATCAATGTTTGTCTCCATGCCGAAACCGTCGAACAGTATCACCATGCCGTGACGTTTTTTCGTGAATTGCCCCAAAAGGTCAACGTCATTTGGACGAATGGAGCCCGGATTCGCGGCATTTTAGAAAAGCTCGCCCAGCAAAATCTCAATCTCCTTGACTACATGGGCAAGGGCTGGGCGGTGTGGCTGGGCCTTGGTCTGGCGTCCCTAGATGCCCGGGCGATCGCCCTCCATGATGCCGACATTGTCACCTTTGACCGTTCCCTGGTGGCCAAGCTGTTCTATCCTATCGTGGAGCCAGAATTCGGTATTGCCTACAACAAAGCCTATTACACCCGTCTCGGCCTCGAAACCCGAGCGATGAATGGCCGGGTTGTGCGTCTCTTCGTTGCGCCTCTGTTGGCAACCCTTGAAGACGTCCTGGGGCGCAATGCCTACCTCCACTACCTCAAATCCTACCGTTATCCCCTCGCCGGCGAATTTGCCATGACCGCAGATCTGGCCTTAAATTTGCGCGTTCCCTGTGACTGGGGTATTGAGGTGGGGCTATTGGCAGAGGTTTATCGCAACGTAGCGCCGAAACGGGTGGCCCAGGTGGATCTGGGGTTCTTTGACCACAAACACAAAGCCGTGGGCAACAATCCCCAAGAAGGGCTACAGAAAATGTGTACCGAAATTTTGTCTTCGATCCTGCGTACCTTGACAGAAACGGAGTCAATTGTTTTCTCTGAAGGGCACCAAATCGCGCTCCAGGTGAAATTCCGCCGCGTCGCCCAGGATATGATCCGTCAATATTTTGTCGATGCGACCTGTAACGGTATTCCCTACGATCGCCACCGGGAGGAAATGACCGTCGAAAGCTTTGAACAGATCATTCCTTTAGCCTTTGATAAATATATGCACGAGCCGGCTGTGTACCGCATTCCAGACTGGACAAGGGCCTTGGCTGTAATGCCTGACCTCCGGGAGCAACTGATGGCAGCGGTGGAAGCGGATATGGCAGAGGTGCAGTTAGAGGCGACGATGCAGCGCTCGGAAATTCCCCCTTTGGAGATGGTTTAACTCCCTAAGGCGATCGCCATTGCCGCAACAGATGATGGGGGGAGGATGCCGAAGGCCACCACAATCGATACAATCTTTAAACACAGTTGTCGCCCTTACTCTCCCCATGTTGCGTGAATTTTTTCCCTTTATTATTCCCATCGAAGCCAGCACGATCGCCGGCGCTTGCCTCTGGGCCTTTGCCCTCTACATTGGCATTGCTCCGTTGCGGGAAGGGATCTTGAATGGTCTGGAACGCTGGATGAATTGGGCCGAGCGATCGCTCTATTTTTCCGAAGAAGAATTTGAGAAGGACAAAGAAATTCGTGAATCCAAGAGTGCTTTTTCGGCCTCGCTCTTGAGCATTGTGCCTTTTTTATTATTTGGCGCAGGGTGTAATTTTGGGGTGGAGTGGAGCCTCGGTCACAGTTGGGCAATCAGTTTGGGGGTGATGGCCTGTGCTGGCTGTGGGGTGTATGAACTAGGGCGTTTAGATGGGGCGCAGCGCAATGAAGAAGAATAAATTCTTGAAACTTTCTAAATTATTTCGGTTACAGCGGTTTTGGGCATTTGTGGCGGCGATCGCCTTTTCCTTGACTTTGCCCTCTGTCCTCACCGCCTGTAATCCCCAAGCCAGTAACGCCACCGGGGCAGGGGACAACCAAATTGTGATCAGCGTCCTCAGCGACCCGAAAACCTTTAACCCGGCCCTCTCGGCAGAGTCCCCCAGTATTTTTGGCCTTACCTATGAAGGCTTAGTTTCAGAAAACCCCGTCACGGGGGAAACGGAGCCACGGCTTGCCGAATCCTGGGAATTTTCTGAAGACCAACTCAGCTTGACCTTTACCCTGCGGGACAACCTGCAATGGTCTGACGGGGAACCGCTCACCGTTGATGATGTGGTCTTTAGCTACAACCAGATTTATCTCAACGAAAAAATCCCCACCAATTCCCGTGATGGCCTCCGGGTGGGCGTTGCCGGAACTTTGCCGACCGTGGAAAAAGTAGGCGATCGCCAGGTGAAATTCACCATCACCGAGCCCTTTGCGCCTTTCCTCAACAATACGGCCCTGGAAATTCTGCCAGAACACGTCCTCCGCGAAAGCGTTGAGCAGACCGACAGCGAAGGCAATCCCCTCTTTTTGGGTACCTGGGGCGTCAGCACGCCACCACAAGATTTAGTTTCCAGTGGCCCCTACCAGTTAATTAACTATGCCGTGGGTCAGCGCTTAATCTTCCAGCCCAACCCCTACTACTGGCAAACCCCCAAGCCCTACGTGGATCAAATCGTTTGGCAAATCGTCCCCAACACTGACACCACTTTGCTGCAATTTCGGTCTGGCGATTTAGATGTCACGGGGGTCAGCCCAGATTATTTTTCGCTCCTGAAACGGGAAGAAGACCGGGGTAAATTTACCATCTACAACGGCGGGGAAGCCTACGGCACCAGTTTTATTTCCTTTAATCTCAATACCGGGAAGCGGGACGGCAAACCCCTCGTCGATCCCATCAAGTCGAAATGGTTCAACAATCTGAAGTTTCGTCAGGCTGTGGCTTATGGCATTGATCGACAGCGCATGGTGAACAATATTTACCGGGGTTTGGGGGAAGTGCAACATTCGCCGATTTCGGTGCAATCTCCTTTCTATAATGATCAAATAAAAACCTACGATTATGACCCAGACAGGGCCAAGGCGCTCCTCGAAGAAGCGGGCTTTTCCTACAACGCCCAGGGACAATTAATCGATGCCGACAATAATCCCGTGCGTTTTTCCTTGATTACCAATGCGGGCAACAAAATTCGCGAAGCAATGGCGACTCAAATTGAGCAGGATCTCGAAGCCCTGGGAATGCAGGTGGATTACAGCCCGATTGGTTTTAATATCCTCGTCGATAAGTTGAGCAACTCCCTCGATTGGGATTGTTTCTTGTTGGGCTTGACAGGAGGGAATGAACCCAATGGGGGCGCGAATGTGTGGTTCCCAGAGGGGAATTTGCATATGTTTAACCAAGCGGCGCGGCCAGGCACTACCCCCCTGACGGATCGGCTGATCAATGACTGGGAACAGGAAATTGCGGATCTCTACATCCAAGGGGCCCAGGAGCTGGATCTCGACAAACGCAAGGAGATTTATGCTAAAACCCAAGAACTTGCAGCGGAATATCTACCGTTTATCCATTTAGTGAACAATTATTCCCTCGCAGCGGTGCGTGACAAAATTGAAGGGGTACAACATTCGGCCCTGGGTGGCCCCCTCTGGAACCTAGAAGATTTAACGATTGCGGCTGAAATTAAGGAGTAAAGATCGATGACGACCCTCACCATGCAACAAATTACCGATGCCCTCAAGGGGGCGATCGCCACCCATCAAGGGGCTGTGGACTACCTAGAAATTCGGGTGCAGCAGAGTGAATCTACCAGTCTGGCCTTCCGGGGGGCGCAGTTCGACGGCAGTAACCGTAGTTTTGCCCTCGCCGGCGGGATTCGGGCCTGTCACCAGGGGGGTTGGAGTTTTGTCACGTTCAATGGCCTCGCCGAATTAGGCGATCGCGTTGCCGAAGCGGTTTCCCAGGCGAAACTTGTGGGCAAAGAATCTACCCAACTGGCTCCCAGTGGGGCCATCGAGGACTATGTACCAGTAGAGATTAAAACCGACCCCCGCACTATTTCCCTCAAGGAAAAACGAGATTTGTTGGCGAAATACAACCAAATTTTGCTGGATTATGACCCCCGGATTCAAACAACGATGGCCAGCATTAGCGATAGTTTCGTCACCACCTACTTCGTCAATTCCAATGGCAGTTGCATCATCCAAGAACGCCTCGATGTCAACGGTAGATTTGGGGCGATCGCCAGGGGAGAAAATGGTGTCGTGCGCCAGGGCTTTGAATCGATTAATTCCCGCTGTGATTTCGATGCGCTCATTGGAATCGAAGAGCGTGTTAAAGGCGCAGCAGAACGAGCGATCCGTCAACTAGAAGCCAAGCCCGTCAAAGGCGGACAATATACCGTTGTTCTGGATCCTTACCTCGCAGGGGTCTTTATCCACGAAGCCTTTGGCCACCTATCCGAAGCCGATTTTGTCTACGAAAATCCCCGGATGCAGGAACTCCTGACCATCGGCAAACCCCTCGGCATTTCCCAACTAAATGTGATCGATGATGCCACCCTCCCTGATCTGCCCGGCACGATGAAATACGATGACGAAGGGGTACCCGGCCAACGCAAATATTTAATCAAAGACGGTGTGCTCACCCAGCGACTCCACTCCCGCGAAACCGCAGGGAAAATGAGCGAAGCGCCCACAGGGAATGCCCGCGCCATTCAAGCTGGTTATCCGCCCCTGGTGCGCATGACGAATACGGCCATCGAACCCGGTGATACGCCCTTTGCAGAAATGATCCAAGATATCCAAGAAGGAGTCTATGCAGTGCGGATGATCGGTGGTCAAACTAATGGGGAAATGTTTACCTTTGCGGCGGCGGAAGGCTACATGATCCGTGATGGCAAAATCGCCGAACCTGTCAGTGATGTCACCCTCTCTGGGAACGTCTTCCAAACCTTAAAGGACATTGAGGCGATCGGTAACGACACCCTCTATACCAACGGCGGCTGTGGTAAAGGTGGCCAAGGAGGTTTACCTGTCAGCGTTGGCGGCCCGCACTTGCGCATTAAAAATGTTGTCGTCGGTGGCCGTTAAATAGAATTTAAAATCTCAAGCTATCTGCAATCTGTGATGCCCTGCTTAAACATAGAGAAAATTAGCAGGGTTTTTTGTTGGTTTTATTTTGAAAGCTCAGGCAAGAGTGTCAATAGTTTTGATGATGAAGCTCGTGAGCTGTGTTTAAACTTTTGCAGCGAGCATGACGATTATAGAAGCTATATAAAGATTTCGTTATTCACACTGGAGCAGAGCATCTAAATCCGCTGCGACAATTTTTTCTAAATTGCGGGTAATTTTCTCGATCTCCCAATCCCACCAAGCCACTGATAGTAAGGTTTTAATCACTTCATCGGTAAAGCGTTGTCGAATACATTTGGCGGGGTTGCCACCTACAATGGTGTAGGGAGGGACATCGTTAACCACGACTGATTTGGCGGCAATAATCGCACCATCTCCCACGTGCACACCGGGCATAATCACGGCTTCATAGCCAATCCAAACATCATTGCCGATGACTGTATCGCCTTTGTAGGGGAAGTCACTAGGTTGCAGGGCGAGTTTGTCCCAACCATTGCCAAAAATCTGAAACGGATAGGTGGAAAAACCATCGATTTTGTGGTTGCCCCCGTTCATGATGAACTTAACTCCCCTGGCCAGAGCGCAAAATTTACCGATGATTAGGCGATCGCCAATAAAGGGAAAGTGATACAAAACATTGCGTTCAAAGTTTTCTGAATCCTCCGGATCGTCGTAGTAAGTGTAATCGCCGATGATGATATTCGGATTTGTCACCGTGTTGCGGATAAAACAAATCTGCGGAAATCCTGCCATGGGATGCGGATCATTGGGGTCGGCTCCATACACAGCCAGGTGCTCCTATTGCTAAAAAGATTCGTAGTTCCTTGAATCTTAGCGAGGAATTGAAAACGAAGTTACAGCAAATTCACAAAATCTGTCCAAACTTAATCGCTTTGCCAAAATTCTTTAGCGGCTAAACTGCCAACCGGCGATCGCCAAACAGATCCAGCCAACGATGAAAGCCGCCCCACCGAGCGGTGTAATGGCCCCCAAAATTTTCACCCCACTTAAACTCAAGGCATAGAGGCTACCGGAAAAGAGCACAATCCCGACAATAAAGGCAATGCCAGCCCCATTGAGCCAACTTTGGGGGAACGACCCCTGGACAGAAAATAGGCCCACCAGCAGTAAGGCGATCGCCTGATACATTTGGTATTTAGCGGCAGTTTCCCAGATATCAAGGGCATTGGCGTCGAGGGTTTCTTTAAGGCCATGGCTGGCAAAGGCACCAGCGGCGACGGCGAGACCAGCAAGGATGGGGGCAATAACTAAGAAAAAACGGGTCATAGTCTTTGTTTAATTGAGTTGTAGAGTCGCTTTAACCACTTCAAAATTTTGGCGCTTGAGGGTAAAACCAGCCTTTTCCGAAACCCGTTGCATCCCTTTATTTTCTGAGAGAATGTCGGCGGTAATGGCAGTCAGCCCTTCATTGCGACCAATTTCCACCAGACGCCGGAGTAATTCGGTACCAAGTCCTTGGCGTTGGATCGGGTCGCTGACAATCATCGCAAATTCCCCCTCCGTGGTGCCGTGGAGTTGACTCAAACGGGCCACAGCATAGACTTCTTTTGTTTGGGTTTCAGGGTCGGTGTATTCAGCAACCAGCGCCATTTCCCGGTCGTAATCAATGAAACAGAGGCGGGTTAACCGTTCGTGGGCGATGCGACTTTGCAGGGTGACGAGGTGAAAATAACGGAAATAAACGCTTTGCTCAGACAAAGTTTGGTGAAACTTCACCAGCATCGGTTCATCTTCGGGGCGGATCGGGCGAATCATAAACTCCCGTCCATCGGCGCTTGTCCAGGGTTTTTCATATTGCAAGGGGTAGGGGCGAATGGCAGGTTTTGGTAAGTCTTTTTCGACTAAGTCGAGGGGATGCAGCACAAGCCGCGCGTCAAGGGCAACGAGGCGATCGCCGGAGGCAAAGAGGGGATTAATGTCCATTTCTTTGATCCAAGGTTGCTCGACGATTAAACGGCTAAAACGGATTAAAATTTGCTCTAGTTCGTCTAAATTGACCGCTTTTCGACCCCGGACTCCCTTGAGGGCTTTATAAATTTTGGTTTGCTCCATCGTGCGGCGAGCGAGGGTACTGTTCAGCGGTGGTAGGGCGATCGCCCGATCCTGAAAGACTTCCACGAGTTGTCCACCACTGCCAAAAACTAACACTGGCCCAAACTGCCCATCGATACTGCTGCCGAGGATCAGTTCGTAGCCATCCTTAAGGTTGAGCATCGGTTGCACTGTCACGCCGTGGAAATGCTCTGCACCGACTTTTTCGGTGACGCTCTGGCAAATCCGCTCAAAGGCACGCTCGACACTCGCCGCACTGTTTAAATTCAGTTCCACACCCCCCACATCGGTTTTATGGGTGATCGTGGTGGAGAGTAGTTTCAAAACCACTGGATAGCCAATTTCATCGGCAAGGGCGATCGCCATTTCTGGGGTACTGGCATTGCCCGTTGGCACGATGGGGATGCCGTAGGCGGCTAACACTTTCTTCGACTCGGATTCCGTGAGGAGTGTCCGACCTTCGGCGCGAATCGAATCAAGGATCACTTTGACATTGTGGCGATCAATAATCCCATCAGTATCGGGGGCGAGGGTCGGCGTTTCGTAAATGCCCTCAAGGGTGTATTTATACCGCCACAACAATTGAAATAAATACGCTGCCGAATCGGGATAACGGTAGGTGGGCACTTGGGAGCGATTTAAAAAGAGTTCCCCCTCGGTTACCTCATCGCCCCCCATCCAACTGGCAAGGACGGGTTTATCGGTTTTTTCGACACATTTTTGTAAGGCGATCGCCGTGGCGGTGGGGTCAGTCATTGCTTGGGGGGTCAGGATCACCAAAAATCCGGCACTGTTCGGGTCAGCGATCGCCACATCGAGGGTTTTGGCATAGCGTTCCGGTTCCGCGTCCCCCAAAATATCGATCGGGTTACTATTGCTCCAATGGCTCGGCAAAAATTCATCCAAGGCGGCGATCGTTTCGGGGGCTAATTCCGACAGTTCTCCTCCCCGCTGAATAATCGCATCGGTCGCTAAAACTCCCGGCCCCCCCGCATTGGTGATAATCGTTAGTTTCGGTTTTTTCGGTAAGCGGGGCTGTTTCGCGAGAATTTCCGCCAAATTAAACAATTCTGAAATGCGATCCACCCGCAGCACCCCGCAGCGTCGAAATGCCGCATCTAACACCGCATCACTCCCCGCCAAGGAACCCGTATGGGAAGCTGAAGCTTTTGCCGCCGCCTCCGTCCGTCCCGCCTTAATCACAATAATCGGCTTGGCGATCGCCACCTCCCGCGCTGCCGAAAGGAACGACCGGGCATCCCCCACCGACTCCATATAAATCACAATGCTTTTCGTGTTCGGGTCATCGCCGAGGTAGGTGATCAAATCACCCCAGTTCACATCCAGCATCGACCCCAGCGAAATAAAGGCACTAAAGCCCACATTCTCCGGAAAACTCCAGTCCAACACCGCTGTACAAAACGCCCCACTCTGGCTGATAAACCCCACATGACCTGGTTGCGCCATCGCATGGGCAAAGGTGGCATTTAGCCCACTATGGGGATTCATTAACCCCAAACAGTTCGGCCCAATAATCCGCAACTTCCCAGCGGCGATCGCCATAATTTCTTTTTCCAGCGCCTTCCCTTCCTCACCAATCTCCTTAAACCCCGCCGAGATAATAATTGCGGCTTTTACCCCCACATCAACACATTCGCGCACCACTTGGGGCACAAACTGCGCTGGAATTGCAATCACTACTAACTCCACCGTTTCGGGGACTGCGGAAATATTGTCGTAGGCTTTAATTCCCAACACACTATTGCGCTTCGGGTTCACCGGATAGACCGTCCCGCCAAAGGGATGACTAATCAAATTCCAGAGCAACGTCCGCCCCACGCTACCCTCTTTGTCCGTGGCACCAATGACAGCAACAGATTTGGGATTAAAAAAATAACTGAGGGGTTGTTTTTCCGAGCGGAGGATATCGTATGCCGGATCAATCGTGATCGTCAGGGGAGAGTTTGCCATGGGAACTCGCTAAACTGCTGTTGCCGCTATGCTACTGTGAACCATCCAAATTTTTACGGTTTTTTTACAGAATATTTCTTCGGGAAAATTGAGCAATAAAAAACCCCACCGACTGGCAGGGTAATTCTAAAATTTTATGTTCTCAGTATTCAGCTTTTAAAGATTGAGGCTGAATATGGCCTAGCGGATATATTCTTTCAGGATGCTGTTGCGGTTCGGGTGACGCAGTTTACGCAGCGCTTTTGCTTCGATCTGGCGAATCCGTTCACGGGTTACGTTAAAAATTTGGCCAATTTCTTCGAGGGTTTTCATGCGGCCATCATCCAAGCCATAACGGAGACGGAGAACATCACGCTCACGGGCACTGAGGGTATCAAGCACGTTTTCTAGATCTTCCCGCAGGAGGCTCTTGGAGACTTGATCTTCTGGAGTTTCCCCATCGGCTTCGATGAAGTCACCCAAGCGAGAATCTTCTTCTTTACCAATCGGCGTTTCGAGGGAAATCGGTAACTGGGCAGACTTGGCGATGAAGCGCAGTTTTTCGATGGTCATTTCCATGCGCTCAGCAATCTCTTCCTCGGTGGGTTTGCGGCCTAATTCTTGGGAAAGAATCTTGGTGGTTTTTTTGATGCGGGAAATGGTTTCGTAGAGGTGAACAGGCAGACGAATGGTCCGGGATTGATCGGCGATCGCCCGCGTAATAGCCTGACGAATCCACCAGGTCGCGTAGGTAGAGAACTTATAACCTTTTTCGTGGTCAAACTTTTCGGCGGCACGGATCAGACCCAAAGAACCCTCTTGGATCAAGTCCTGAAACGAAAGGCCGCGGTTCATATATTTTTTCGCAATAGAGACCACCAGACGGAGGTTTGATTGCACCATTTTGTCTTTGGCACGGCGACCATGGAACAAGCGACGCCGAAAATCTTTGAGGGGCATCCCAGCGGCTTCGGCCCACTCTTTGTCCGTAGGAACGCGAGACTCATGCTCGGTGAGTTGTTCCCGCATCCGCTCTAGTTCGAGCAAATCAGCAATTTTCCGGGCCAGCTCAATTTCTTCTTCAGCCCGCAGCAGACGAATCCGGCCAATTTCTTGGAGGTAAATCCGAATCGAGTCTTCGGTGTAGGGTTTTTTCTTGGTGGCAGTTTCCTTACGACGACTGGTTTTTGCTTTCCGACTTTTTTTCGTGGGGAGGGTAAGTTCTACATAGTCGGTACCTTCTTTAATTTGCGCTTCCGCAAGGGCACTGTAATCAATATCACCCTCATTCCGAGTCTGATCCAGTACGGGGTTCGTCGCTTGGGTCATGCCTATTTCCTCTTGTTCGTTTAAAAAAGCAACTAAATGGACATTCAATGGAGACTTCTAGCAAACAGAATGATTCTGTCGAAGTCGAGGTTTTCCCTACCAAAGGCTATGTTTGATAGAAAAAAACTGTGGGTTTTGATTGTACTAGTAGATGGGAACTTTCCTGCTACCTTTTGGGGGTTTTATTCCGTCTCTAAAACTAGTCAAAATCTGTAATGAGCTTCTCCGACGAGATAGCTTGGAGCAAATCCTTAGCCATTTTAGTGAATTTGTCTTTTATTGCCCACATGGTTATAGCAAAATCTGTAAACTTCGCCCACCCATAGGTTTTTTTGTTAAGTACAAATATTCTAGTGCCCAAGTAAAGCGACTGATGGATGGCGATCGCCTCTAGCATCGCCAGTCGCAAAAACTACTCCAGGTGGGATGCAACCTTTGTCAAGGGCTATCCAGAAACTTGATGCTAATAGGTTAACTGATCTTTTCTGAAAATGTTCACCATGGGCAAAATTTTCTGCGCTAAAGGTTTTCAAACCGAGACATCTGTGCTTTGGTAATGCGATCGCCGCAAGATTTCCATGCCAATGATTCACAGCCTCCAGCGTTTTTGATCATCCACTCAAGAAAGGTATGCTGCAAAGCCCGTCTCGAAGCGATCGCCCCATGTTGGTGGGGAAAGATTCTGCTATGGTATTAAACCAGTTTAACCATCAAAACTTCTGGTTGACGGTTTTCCCAGATCCCTATTTCTAAAAACATCTCAGGCCATATGAAATCCTATCTCGCGGCAGCGATCCAAATGACCAGTAAGCCCGACTTAGACCACAACTTGGGCGAAGCAGAAGACTTGATTCAGTTGGCTGTCAACCAGGGGGCGAAACTTGTGACGCTGCCGGAAAATTTTTCTTTCCTCGGCGAAGAAGCCGCTAAGCTTGCTCAGGCCGATGTCATTGCCCAAAAAAGCGAAAAATTTCTCAAGACTATGGCCCAGAGATTTCAAATCACCCTCCTGGGTGGTGGGTTTCCGGTGCCTGGCGGTGACAATAAAGTCTTTAACACGGCCCTGCTGATTTCCCCTGATGGCCAAGAATTAGCCCGCTATCACAAGGTGCATTTGTTTGATGTGAATTTGCCCGACGGAAATACCTACAAAGAATCAAGTACAGTCCAGGCGGGCGATACACTCCCCCAAATCTTTGCTTCGCCGGAGTTGGGCAAAATTGGTTTATCCGTTTGTTATGATGTGCGCTTTCCGGAGCTATATCGTTCGTTATCAAAGCAAGGAGCCGATATTCTTTGCATTCCCGCCGCATTTACAGCCTATACCGGCAAAGATCACTGGCAAACCTTGATTCAAGCCAGAGCCATTGAAAATACCTGTTATGTAATCGCGCCAGCACAAACAGGCAACCATTACGGCATGCGTTATTCCCACGGCCACGCGATGATCGTCGATCCTTGGGGAACTGTGCTGAATGATGCGGGTGTTCACCCAGGGGTGGCGATCGCCGAAATTAATCCCAATCGCCTAGCCCAAGTGCGCCGTCAAATGCCCTCCCTCGAACACCGGGTTTTCGGTTAGGCTGCAACCAAGACAGCGGTGGGCTTTGGTAAAGTTTCTCCTGCCGCTTCGTAGTCTTCAATTAAGCTTTCTAGGCATTCAACACCATTTTGAACAGCTTCTTGATAACTCTCACCATGGGTACGCCAGGTTTGACCAATAAAATCCGGAAAGCCAACCAGATAACAATTATCAAGGTCGCTCCACTGAATTACCATTTGATATTTGAGTTTATCCATTGTCTTTTGCCTCGTTAACCTGTTGAATGGCATCTAGAATAGTTTGTTCCTGATAGGGCTTTGCGTCTCTTCCATCTTTTCCGGCTAAGGTGATCCTGCCTGCATATTTTGGATGTGTCCAGTTGGTATGACTTCCTTTACCAGGTCGCATCGTAAATCCAGCCCGACGCAAGAGTTTTTTTAACTCACGAATCTTTTTAGGCATCCTTCACTGCTTATATTTTAGGTGTCAGCATAATCAATTGTCTGGCCTGGAGCGATCGCCCTAGATCTAACCCGACTCCCAGAGCTTGGGAAATTTCACCAATCGTTTTTGTGCCGTCGCAAGCCTGCATAAACTGAAACTCAGTGTCGTTGAGGCTAACGAGTTGGTAGTCGTAGTCAAAGAGAGACTGGCTAGGCCAGCCATTCAAACAAGGATGAACCTCTGCTATTGCTTGGGCAAGAGTTTGATCGTCAGACCAATCCATTTTTGCCAGGGGCGGTTTGCAGAGGAAAAATTCGTAGTGGCTAATGGTGGTATCCAACAATTCGATTAAACGATAACGGGAACGTTCATCTAAGTTTTTTGCCCGCTCGATTAACTCTGGTTCCTTGCCCACAAGTCGCTCTAGCTCCCAGAACTGGGGATTAGAAAAGCCAACAAATTCTAGTTCTGACGCATCAATGAGTTCAAATAAAGTCTTGATGTTGTAGTCTACTTCCTGGGGATGAACATACATATCTGCAAAGGATGCATCCCGGTGATTTTCTAAAGACCAGCGTTCTTTGTCGTACTGAACAAGGCGACTATTTTCTGGTAGGTTTGCGAAAATTTGGCGGCCTACTTTAACTCCGTCAATATAGTCGCCGCGCTTATCGGCCTGCAAAATGGCGATCGCCTCTTGCATCAGTTGAATTTCCCAACGGCCCAACTCCGCATAGACAAAAATATGAAAAATGCCGCCGGGGGCTAGTTTTTGCGCGAGGGCTTGAATTCCCTGAATTGGGTCGGGCATATGGTGCAAGACGCCGACGCAATTGATTAGATCAAATTCCCCTTCTAGTTCCGTTGCCTGTTCAATAGGTAAACGCTTAAAGGTGACTGGTGCGGTATGGCGATCGCGTACCCCAGACTGTTGACAGCGTTTTTCGGCGACTTCTAAGGCCCCTTCACTGAGGTCAATGCCGACAATTTCAGCGGCTGGGTTTAAATGAATTAAATATTCCGTACCGACTCCCGTGCCACAACCAGCATCGAGGATGCGAATGTTATCTGTGCTCGGTTTACGTCCAGTGCAAAAGTTATAGGCGGCCTGCCAATGCCAACGCCAGTTATACCCTGGGGGCGGTTCATCCAACAGCGGCTCCGGCGGAAAAGGATAGGTATTGTAGAGATTTCGGACGGCTTGTTGGCGATCGCTAGGGTGAGTCATAGGGGGAAGGTCGCAAATAGATTAACTGGCTTGAAAACAGTACAGGTCACATTGTGCAACCTTGATCCCCAGTTTTTCTGAATTTTTGACATACTTCTTAATAAATTTCGTGTCCGGGCCGGAAACGTTCTACCCTAAAGTCTAGCTAACTGATAAACATCTCATTTAATAAAGCATTTGGGAGAAGCGATCGCCAAAGGGAACCCGAAAACTCTTGCTGACTTTCTCCCCAATTTCGCTATAAATTGAACATTTTTGATTGGAGATAGTTGAAAATCCATGACGATTAAGGCCAGCGGTGGAAGCTCTTTAGCTCGCCCCCAGTTATATCAAACCGTTCCCCTCTCCAACATTTCCCAGGCAGAGCAACAGGATCGCTACCTGGAATCTGGAGAACTAACGGCACTGAAAACGTTTTATGACTCTGGACTCAAGCGTTTGGCGATCGCCCAAGCGATTAAACTGAGTTCCCAGCTCATCGTCTCCCGTGCCGCGAACCGGATTTTTGCCGGTGGATCCCCCCTTGCTTACCTCGACCAACCGGAAACCGATACCGATGACAGCGATCTCGGCGTTTCCATGGCTGTCGGGGATGCCAGTGGTGCCACAGGGATCTTTGGTGGTGTCAAAAATTTGTTTCTCGGTTCTGGTGGCGGTAAGATTCCCGCTGGTTTCCGGCCAATCAGTGTTTCCCGTTACGGCCCCCGCAACATGACCAAGTCCCTGCGGGATATGGCTTGGTTCCTCCGCTACACTACCTATGCCATTGTGGCCGGTGATCCGAGCATCCTCGTGGTCAACACCCGTGGTCTAAAAGAAGTCATCGAGAATGCTTGCTCCATTCCGGCGACCATCGTGGCGATCCAGGAAATGAAAGCGGCTTCTTTGGATCTGTTCCGGGGCGATCGCGAAGCCCAAGAAACCGTGGTTCAGTATTTCGATGTGTTAATCACCGAAATGCAGACCCAAGTGCCCAACGATAAATTGCGCCAACGGCCTTCCATCGATGCCCAGGGTTTACAACTGCCCCAGAGCTACTTCAACGCCGCCGAAAAGCGTCAGAAGTTCGTGATGAAGCCTGGCTTGTCTGCCCTAGAGAAAAACTCAGTCGTCAAAGCCGCCTATCGCCAAATCTTTGAACGAGACATTACACGGGCCTACAGCCAATCCATTTCTTACCTTGAATCCCAAGTGAAAAGTGGCGACATTTCCATGAAGGAATTTGTCCGTCGCTTGGCGAAATCTCCCCTCTACCGGAAGCAATTTTTTGAACCTTTTATCAACAGCCGAGCTTTAGAACTTGCTTTCCGTCACATCCTCGGTCGTGGCCCCTCTTCCCGCGAAGAAGTCCAAGAATACTTTGCCATTGTCTCTAGCGGTGGTTTAGCGGCCCTGGTCGATGCTTTGGTCGATTCCCAAGAATATGCCGATTATTTCGGGGAAGAAACCGTGCCTTACCTCCGTGGTTTAGGCCAAGAAGCCCAGGAATGTCGCAACTGGGGCATGCAACAGGATCTGTTTAAATACAGCGCACCTTTCCGCAAAGTCCCTCAATTTATCACGACCTTCGCCAGCTACAATCAGCCCCTACCGGATCAGCACGTATATGGCTCTGGTAACGATGCCTTAGAAATTCAGTTCGGGGCAATCTTCCCGAAAGCAACCCGGAGTCCCAGCGCCAGCCCTGCTCCCTTTAATAAGGATACTCGGCGGATCTTGATTCACCGTGGCCCTGGCATTAACAACCAACTGGGTAATCCCCGCGCCCGCGCTACACAACCCGGCAGCCTTGGAGCCAAGGTATTCCGTCTCAATAACGAATTACCGTCAGGGAAGACTACCAACGTTAGTTTCTCGGAAAGTGCAACCCAAAAGGTCATTGAAGCGGCTTACCGTCAGGTCTTCGGTCGGATGGTCTATGCTGGCCAACGCCAGAAAGTAGCAGAGATCAAGCTCGAAAATGGTGAAATCACCCTGCGGGAATTCATCCGGGCTTTGGCAAAATCTGATGTTTTCCGGAATACTTACTGGTCTTCTCTATACGTAACCAAGGCTGTGGAGTACATCCACCGTCGTCTGTTGGGTCGTCCCACCTATGGTCGCCAAGAAATCAACAGCTACTTTGATACCTGTGCGAAAAAAGGTTTCTACGCGTTGGTAGATGCGATCATTGACAGTAAAGAATACGAAGAAGCTTTCGGTGAAGATACAGTTCCCTACGAACGCTATCTGACTCCCGGTGGTTATTCGCTGCGTCAGACTCGCCCCGGTGCGCTCCGTGAAGATGTGGGGGTTAAGGTTAAGGTTGAGAAGACAGCTCGCTTTATTGAGTTGGGCACTTCTAGCACGAAGAATCTACCGGTGACGGATGTGGATGCTCGCCTCAAGCAAGGGGTTAACATCCAGCGTCAGCAAACGAAGGCCTTTAAACTCACGGATACCTTCAACAAGGTCGAACTGAAAACGGCGATCGCCGCAGCCTACCGTCAGATCTTTGAGCGGGACATTGAACCCTATATCGTCGATGCCCAATTCACCGCCCTTGAAAGCAAGCTGGGTAACCGTGAGATCAACATGAAGGAATTCATCGAAGGTCTGGGTTGTTCTGAGCTGTACCAGAAGGAATTCTATACTCCCTACCCCAACACGAAGGTGATTGAAATGGGAACGAAGCACTTCCTTGGTCGGGCTCCCTTAGATCAGCAGGAAATCCGTAAGTATAACCAAATCCTTGCTTCCCAAGGTCTGAAAGCCTTTATCGGCGCGATGGTTAACAGCATGGAGTACCTCGATAACTTCGGTGAGGATACGGTACCCTTCCGTCGCTTCCCGACTTTACCGGCGGCAAACTTCCCAAATACGGAACGACTCTACAACCAACTCACGAAGCAAAATCGTGATCTTGTGGTACCGAGCTTTGAGCCTGCGGTAAAACGCTAAAACACGAAAATTCGGTTAAGACCATAAAAACTGCCCCCCTTTCAAAATTAAGAGAGGAGGGCAATTTTTTAATTGATTTTCCAGAGAATTATTTTGGGGAACCGACGGTTGTTGATGCTACTGGGAAATTTGTAAAACGTAGGGAGCGCGACCTGCATTACCAGCCTGTTCAAAGTTGCCGATAAAGACTTGGTAGCGGCCTGGATTCCAAACACCACCAATTTCGGCAGGAATCCCGCTAAAAGGATCGGCGATCGCACAGAAGGGATCTGCACTGGGATCATCGGCATTTTTGATCAGAAGCGTAAAGGGTCTGGAAACGCCACCGTTAGGATCGACAACGCTGAGATTGAGAGACATCAGGCCATTGCCATTAATGCGAAAGGTGTGGTTGGGGCGATTGGCAATCCAGCCACAAAAGTTACTATTGGTTGGCCCCCCAGCCTGGCCGGTGATTGTCCCGTTAAAGACTTCATTGGAGGTAATGGCTCCGTTAGCGGCGATCGTAAAGGTTTCCGGGCCGGCGATCGCCCCTTGAATACCACCAAGACCAGCAGCAATGGTCAGGAGCGTTGTTGCCCCAATAATGGTCGGTGCATAAAATTTTGTCATGGCTGTCCCCCTCCCCAGTTGGGTTATACCGTCAGAGGCTCCCTCGATAAAGTGAGCGTCTAGGCTCTATGAAAGAAAAGATTCCAGGAAAGTTCCACTACTGCTGTTTTGTGAAGGCTTGTTAAGCAAAAAGGCCCTGAAACAGCGATGGCGATCGCCACCTTTAAGATCGATACCAAGCAAAAATAAACCATGGTTGAGCATGGGAAGATTCGCAATTTGCCAATCGAGCGGTACCATTTTAAAGGGTTTGAGCGAAATTTCCCGTCACCTTATCATAAACAATTTGATCACCCTCCCCCAAAAGGAGCCGATTAGTAAGCATCTAAGGAGAAAGTCCATGAGTCGCGTGTATGTCTTGCTGTTTAATGCCCGGACAGAAAATGAAGGGATTCACACACTCCAAACTGGCGATCGCAACAAGATTTTAATGTTTGAAGATGAAGATGACGCCACCCGGTTTGGGCTAATGTTGGAAGCCCAGGATTTCCCGCCCGTCTCCATCGAAGCCATGGATGAAGAAGACATTATCGAGTTTTGTCGGGATGCAGATTATGATTGGCAACACGTTGCCGCCGGTGAATTAGCCACGCCCCCCGAAGCGAATGTGACAGATTTAGCTTGGGATCCAGAGGGAAAGCAACAGCCAGCAGAGCAAACCACAGCGTCAGAAAATGATTTGTCGGATACAGAATTAGACCGCATTCGACGTCAATTAGAAGGGCTTTTGTAGTGTATTCGGAATAGATTAGATTGACAGCATCTTAATGCCCAAGGCGATCAAAACTCCGCCGCCAAAAAATTCTACCTTTTCACCTAAGTGCCCGGAAATGAGTTTGGCACAAAATAAGCCCCCATAGGTGGCACAAAAAGCAGCCAAGCCAATGCTGAGGGAGTAGGGCACAAGCGGTTTACCAATGAGGCCGAGGGAAACGCCCACCCCCAAAGAATCGATGCTGGTGATACTAGAAATAAACAAAATTTTCCACAGGCTATGGATTTTGACGGATTCACCATCGTCATCGCCTGGCTTGGCTCGCATCTCTTGGTAAGCGTTGTAGCACATATGTCCACCCACCAAAACCAATAGGGCAAAGGCCACCCAATGATCGTAGGCCATAATTATAGTCTGGGCAAAACGTCCCAAAATGAAGCCGAGGGCGATCGCCACCCCTTCAGAAAGCCCCGAACTGAGCGCAAAAAATAAAGCCCGTTTTCCAGAAAAGTGGCGAATACCAAGGGCTAAGGCGGCGGAAAAAGAGTCAATACTGAGGACAAGGGCGAAAATAATAATGTCTAATTCAAAACCCATAAATGCCGTGGCGATCGCCAACCCGAAAAGAATGCATTTATTACTATAAACGAAAAATCGTGGGCCGATTTATCATAGTTTTTTCATTGTTCCCAAGTTCCACAAAATCATTTAAAAAAATCTTCCCAAAAAGTAATTATCTACAAACAAATCCTAATTCTCGTGAAACTGAGCGAAATAATAATCTGCTTTTTACTTGGAAAATGACGACTTTAGATTTATAAAAATCGGGTCTAAATAATCATTATATTGAGAGCATTTTAAGGCCCATGGCAATCAAAACACCACCGCCAAAAAACTCTACCTTTTCCTTCAATTGACTAGAAATTAATTGTGCGCAAAATAAGCCCACATAAGTAGCAAAAAAGGCGGAAATTCCGATCCCCAGGGAATAGGGAATTAAGGGTTTGCCCATTAAACCAAGGGAAATACCAACCCCCAAAGAATCAACACTGGAAATGCTGGAGACCAAAAGGATTTTCCAAAGGCCATGAATTTTTCTGGATTCATCATCATCGCCTGGGAGTTTTTGCATTTCTCGGTAGGCGCTGTAGCACATGTGAACACCGATGAGAATCAAGAGAATAAAAGCAATTCCTTGATCATAGAAGGTGATGTATTGGGCGAAATTACCCAGGAGAAAACCGAGGGAAATAGCGCCGCCACCGGAGAAACCTGAACTGAGCGCAAAAAATAAGGCCCGCTTGCGGGAAAAATGGCGTGCTCCTAGTGCAAGGGCGACAGAAAAACAGTCAATACTCAGCACTAGGGCGAAGAGAAGAATATCTAAGTCAAAGTCCATGAAATCCCCTATGGGTACTCCCCTAAAAAGATTGTGGCGATCGCCATCAACAAAAAAACAAAAAATTGAATTATTTGATCCTTATTTTCTACGATTCTTAAACCTTAAAAAGCGGCTTTTAAATTCTCAGACAGATAATCTGCTGTGGCTTCAACTAAGGCGATCGCATTTTCATAGAACATCCGCGTCGGGCCAAGCACCGCAACACTGCCAACGGGCGTTTTTTCTTGGTAATAATATGTGGAAATAAGGGCGCAGGTTTTCATGGGTTCTAGGGGATTTTCGGTGCCGATGTGAATGAGCGTCGGGCGATCGCCTGGTAAACCGCTAAAAACCACCGGGAGTAGCTGTTCTTGTTTCGCCTCTAGCAAGTGCAATAGGGTTTGTAACTGCTCAATTTGGGAAAACTCAGGTTGACGCAGCACTTCCGAAATGCCCCGTACCAGAATTGGTGTCGCAATCGTATGAGGCACAATCTGAGCAATCTTACCCAAAATCGTCTCCAATAACAGCTGACAATGGTGAAAGTCTTCATCTAAAGTCTGGGGATCAAGGCTGGCAATTTCTTGGAGCGATCGCCCTTGGAGATGGTGATTTAAAAAATTCGATAGAATCTCTAGCTCATCGGGGTCACAGTCCAGGGTCAAGGACAACGATTGGGGTTGATAACTATCCGTCACCACAATCATCATCACCTTCTGATCCCCTAGGGGGAGTAACTGTAGATAGCGTAGGCGAGCATGGTTTTGATGGGGCACCGTGATTAGAGCAATATAACCACTTAACGTCGCCAAAATTTGCGTTGCCCGCTGGAGGGTCGCTTCTAGTCCCCAATACTCTGCAACAGTCTGTTCCTGTAACGTTTGGCTCGCTCGTTTACGGGTCTGGGAATTGGGGGTGACGAGTTCGTCCACATAGAGACGATAGCCGGAATCAGAGGGGACCCGTCCCGCCGAGATGTGGGGTTGATACAAGAAACCTGCCTTTTCCAACTTGCCCATCACATTACGAATGGTGGCAGAACTGACCTGGAAGTCATATTCCTCCACAAGGGTTTTGGAGCCTACGGGTTCCGCTGTGGAAATGTAATGGTTGACCGTTGCTCGAAAAATATTTTGGTGACGGGGATTAAGAATTTTCTGAGCAACCATACGCCGACAGTAGTGCTTTCAATAACTAAGAAATATAAAAAAATAGTAAAAAAACTTCGCTTAACTTAAGAAAGATTTAAGGTCTAAGTTTGGGTTAGTATAGCTCATTCTTCCCTAGTAGCGCGGTAGGCTTTGATCCACAGAGAGGGTGTAAAGGTGAATCCCACCTTCAATATTAATCACTTGGGTAAAACCTTGTTGTTGCAGCCAGTAACACATTTGTGCCGAACGCACACCATGGTGACAAAGCACATAGGTTTCTGCCTGGGGGTCAAAGTCCACAGCAATGCGGGCAGCCCATTGTTCAAATTGACTCAGGGGTAAATTGGTAAAGCCTGGGAGAGCGACAATCTCTAGCTCATCGGGCTCACGCACATCAATGAGTTGCAAAGATTCGGTCGTGGCGACGCGCTGGGCAAACACCGTGGGACTGATGGCCTGGAGTTGTGGGTTAGAACTAGGGTCGGTCATGGTCAAGCTACTGATAAAAAATTAAGAGGTGAGCATTTCTAGCATTTTCTGGCTGCGTTTGGGAATGCCAAGGCTGAATTGCTAGGGGATCTTCACCTTAGGGGGGTTCAAAGTTAAGGAGTATTGCAGTTCCCCCGGAGAGTCGGTCAAGAAAATTTGGGAATGGTACAAGTAACGTTAGAGGCGTTAGATCTTCTGTCCCACTTTTTGAAGATGGTACAGGGTAAAGCATTCTGCTTGGCGATCGCCTTTATTCTGCGTTAACGATTTATAAATATTGCATTTTTTAAGAAACAGCCATTAATTTTTTTGAGTTTGTATGAACTTTGCAAATTTTCCGTGGTTATCCACGATTATTTTATTTCCCATTATTGCGGCATTATTTTTGCCCCTCATCCCCGACAAAGATGGGAAAACAGTGCGCTGGTATGCCTTGACCATTGGCTTAATTGACTTTGTGATCATCGTGACAGCCTTTTACACGGGCTACGATTTTGGCAACCCGAATCTGCAACTGGTAGAGAGCTATACCTGGGTCGAAGCAATCGATCTGCGCTGGTCAGTGGGGGCCGATGGCCTTTCCATGCCCTTGATTCTTCTCACGGGTTTTATCACAACTTTGGCGATCTTGGCAGCCTGGCCCGTAAGCTTTAAGCCGAAGCTATTTTATTTCCTGATGCTGCTGATGTATGGCGGTCAAATCGCTGTCTTTGCCGTGCAGGATATGTTGCTATTTTTCTTTACCTGGGAACTCGAACTGGTTCCGGTTTACCTGATTCTTTCCATTTGGGGCGGCAAAAAACGGCTCTATGCCGCAACGAAATTCATTCTCTACACCGCCGGCGGTTCGTTATTTATTCTGATTGCCGCCCTAACCATGGCTTTCTATGGAGATACGGTCACCTTTGATATGACGGCGATCGCCCAAAAAGACTTTGGCATTAATCTCCAACTGCTGCTCTATGGCGGCCTCCTCATCGCCTATGGGGTGAAGTTACCGATTTTTCCTCTGCATACCTGGCTCCCCGATGCCCACGGTGAAGCCACGGCCCCGGCCCACATGCTCCTGGCAGGCATTCTCTTAAAAATGGGAGGCTATGCCCTGCTGCGAATGAATGCCGGGATGCTCCCCGATGCCCATGCCCTGTTTGGCCCGGTGCTCGTCATCTTGGGGGTCGTCAATATCGTTTATGCGGCTCTAACTTCCTTTGCTCAACGCAATCTCAAACGAAAAATCGCCTATTCCTCCATTTCCCACATGGGCTTTGTGCTGATTGGGATGGCTTCGTTTACCGATTTGGGCACCAGCGGCGCAATGTTGCAGATGATTTCCCACGGGCTAATTGGCGCAAGCCTCTTCTTTATGGTTGGTGCCACCTATGACCGTACCCATACCCTCATGCTCGATGAAATGGGTGGAGTCGGCAAAAAGATGAAGAAAATCTTTGCGATGTGGACGACCTGCTCGATGGCATCTTTGGCGTTGCCGGGGATGAGTGGTTTTGTTGCTGAATTAATGGTGTTTGTTGGTTTTGCCACCAGTGACGCCTATAGCCCCACCTTCCGGGTGATTATCGTTTTCCTCGCAGCGGTGGGCGTCATTTTAACGCCGATCTACCTGCTTTCAATGTTGCGGGAAATCCTCTACGGCCCTGAAAACAAAGAGCTTGTGGCGCATGAAAAACTGATCGACGCTGAACCCCGCGAAGTCTTTGTGATTGCGTGCTTGTTGATTCCGATTATTGGGATTGGTCTGTATCCGAAGGCTGTGACCCAGATCTATGCTTCGACTACAGAAAATCTAACGGCGATCCTGCGTCAATCGGTGCCGAGTCTCCAGCAAACGGCACAGGCACCTAGTTTAGATGTTGCGGTTCTGCGTGCCCCAGAGATTCGCTAATCGTTCAAACTTGAGTCCATAATTTTTGCAAGGCGGTGTGTTAATGGGCACCGTCTTTTTTATTAGCTGGAGTTCGGCGATCGCCTTTATCAAAGGACTTGATACACTAGAAATCATCAAGGATTTCACAAACATGACAAGAAGCCAGGCACTTCTCGAGAGACGATTGGCAAAAAAATTAACAGAGTGAATTTAATTTAACTGAAGGCAACTGAAATGACTGTAGCTTTGAATATTGATGATGCTCTTTTGGAAGAAGCTCTCGCCCTCGGCAATCAAACACCGCCCGATGCCCTTGTTGAAATTGCCCTCAAAGAATACATTCAGCGGCGTAAACGCCTCAAATTAATTGAGCTTTTTGGAACGATTGAATACGATCCCAACTATAACTACAAAACACAACGACGATAGAGATGCAAACGATCGTTGATACTTCAGTTTGGTCCCTGGCTTTACGTCGAAAAGCACCGCCTGAGCTGTTGCCTCAAGTTTTAGAACTACAACGACTGATTATCGCGGATGAAGTTGTTATGCTTGGGTTGATTCGTCAAGAAATCTTATCTGGGATCCGCAATCTTGATCAATTTGCCCGTCTCAAAAGCTATCTTCAAGGATTTTTGGATTTAGAGCTAGATACCGCTGACTATAAAACCGCTGCTGAGTTTTTTAATCAATGTCGACGCAATGGCGTACAAGGATCAAATACAGATTTTTTGATTTGTGCTGTTGCTCATCGCCGACGCTACAAAATTTTGACAGAAGACCAAGATTTTAAAAATTTTCAGGCCTACATTCCCATCGAACTCGCTTAACATTGGCGATCGCCCCAGGGATCAAAAAAAATTTGTATGGCAGCCTAACCACTCACAGAGAAGGTATCAGTTTCGCCGTACCAACCCGCTAAACTCTGGCCAGAAGCGACGGTGTAGGGAAGTGGGCAACCTTCTAGGGCTTCACGCTCCGTTAAGGGGGTTTCGTCGATGAGGCTATAGTCTGGCTTCACATAGGCGTGTTTTGTTTCGTCGTAGGCTAACACTTCGCCATTTTCGATGTTGTAGATCCAGCCATAGATTTTCAGCTTGCCCTGGTGGAGCCGCGATCGCACCACGGGATAGGTTTTGAGATTATCAATCTGAACAAGGACATTTTCCGCAACGAGGGTTTCGACCAGTTCTTCCCCTTCGCAGTGGGGGTAAGTATCCCGGACGAGGCGACGGGTGGCTTCGGCGTGCTTGAGCCAATCGTAAACCAAAGGCATATCCGCTTGGAGTTTATTTAATTTAAGCAGCCCTTTCATCGCGCCACAGTGGGAATGGCCACAGACAATAATTTGCCGAATATCGAGGCCTTGGAGAGCATATTCTAGGGTGCCCCCTTCGCCGCCATTGGCCGCACCATAGGGAGGAATAATATTTCCGGCATTGCGGATGACGAAGATTTCACCAATATCCGTTTGGGTAATCAGCGCCGGGTCAACACGGGAGTCGGAGCAACAAATGAACAGAACGCGGGGCTTTTGGCCGTGGGAAAGTTGTTCAAAAAGATCCTGGTGGCTCGCAACATAGCTTTGCTTAAATTTGTCCAGGCCGCGAATAAGTTTTTTCACTGTTCGATCGTCCGATGTCAAAACGAGGTGACTACTGAGGAATCATAGTAAACCAAAATAATCCATTTAGATAAATGAGGATGGCACATATTTTTCATAAGGTAGACCAATCACCTGGGGAGATTTTTGGCGATCGCCGACTCAATAATCCCGTTAATTTCCCCCCTAGATGCCGCTAAAATAAGCTTGATTTAATCGGTCAAGCCTATGCCGGATTTAGCCATCCCCATCCTCAACGTTCAACATTTGACCCGGCGCTTCGGGGGCTTGGTGGCGGTACATGATGTGTCTTTTCAGGTGGCCCCAAGGGAAATTTTCGGCTTGATTGGGCCAAATGGGGCGGGCAAAACAACTTTTTTTAATCTGTTGACTGGGATGATTCCCCCTTCCCAAGGAAACATTCTGTACCAAGGCCGCAAGATTCACG
Source organism: Picosynechococcus sp. PCC 7002 (assembly GCF_963860125.1). Taxonomy (NCBI): domain Bacteria; kingdom Bacillati; phylum Cyanobacteriota; class Cyanophyceae; order Chroococcales; family Geminocystaceae; genus Picosynechococcus; species Picosynechococcus sp. PCC 7002. Next base: position 2,077,319 of record NZ_CAWLFA010000001.1, on the reverse strand, counting down.
GTCTGGCTCCCCACCAAATTGCCGCCTCTGGTATTGCGCGGACGTTTCAAAATCTGCGCTTGTTTGGAAATTTGTCGGCCCTCGAAAATGTGGCGATCGCCCGCCATCTGCACCAAAAAAACAATATTTTTGAAGGAATTTTAGGTTTACCCAAAGCGAAAAAAGCTGAGCAAGAAACCTACGACCGGGCGAAGGAATTGCTAGATTTGGTGGGCTTAACCGGAAAATACCGTCAACAGGCAAAAAATTTTTCCTATGGTGATCAGCGGCGTTTAGAAATTGCCCGCGCCTTGGCCCTAGAACCCCAGCTTTTACTCCTCGATGAACCCGCTGCCGGGATGAACCCCAACGAAAAAGGCGCTTTGAGTGATTTGATTCGACAAATTCGGGCGCAATTTGACCTGACGATTCTGTTGATTGAGCATCATATTCCCCTGGTGATGGGACTGTGCGATCGCCTGGCGGTGTTGGACTTTGGCGAACTGATTGCCCTCGGTTTACCAGAGGATGTAAAGGCAGATCCAGCGGTGATTGAAGCGTATTTGGGGGATGAGTAAATGTTGGAACTCATTGATGTCTCAGTCAATTACGGTGGTATCGAAGCCCTGAAAAATATCCACTTAACGGTCAATGCCGGGGAAATTGTCACCCTGATCGGCGCGAATGGGGCCGGAAAAACCACCACTCTCAAGGCCATTTCGCGGCTGGTCAATCTCCGCCAAGGTCGAATTTTGTATCACGGCACCGAGATCACCAAAAGTGCCCCCCATGCCGTTGTCAGGGCTGGCATTGCCCATAGTCCAGAGGGAAGACGAATTTTAGCGCGGCAAACAGTTTTAACGAATTTGGAATTGGGGGCCTACACGCGCCAGGATCGGTTAGGGATTAAAGCAGATCTCGAAAAACAATTTGCCATTTTCCCGCGCCTCGCAGAACGGAAAAATCAAATTGCGGGCACCCTCAGCGGTGGGGAACAACAAATGTTGGCGATCGCCAGGGCGGTGATGGGTCGGCCAAAACTTTTACTCCTTGATGAACCGAGTCTTGGTTTAGCGCCCCAAATTGTGAAGGAAATTTTTCAGGTAATTCAACAACTCCACGCCGATGGCACCACGATTCTTTTAGTCGAACAAAATGCGAGTTTGGCCCTCGAATGTAGCGATCGCGCCTATGTTTTAGAAGCGGGTTACCTTAAAATTAGCGGCAACGCCCGGGATCTACTCACCGATGAACGGGTTAAAGCAGCCTATCTTGGCTAGGTAGGTGCTCACTTCTTCCCTGCGGTACCCATTGTGAAAGCTGTTCGTTTTGTTCCCCTGCGCCCCAAGGCTTGGCAGAAGGTCATTCGTTTATTTTTCGCCACGGCGATCGCCTTGATCTTAGTGCGAAATGCGTTGCCTTTGATCAGACAGATTAGCTTTTTTGGCCTGTACCAAGTCGCCACCCCAGAGAAAGTTGTTGCTTTGACCTATGATGACGGCCCGGCACCGCCCTATACCGAAGCCATTTTAGAGATTCTCGACGACTACCAAGCGAAGGCCACCTTTTATGTGGTGGGGCAAAATATCGAACTCTATCCAGACACCGTCCGCCAAACCATCGCCGCTGGCCATGAACTGAGCAACCATTCCTACGAGCACAAATACATGGCCTTCCGTTCCTGGGACTACATCACCAACGAAGTGGACAAAACGGATCAACTGCTGCGAAATTTGGGGGTCACGGGCCAGATCGATTTTCGGCCGCCCTGGGGTCGTCGTTTTCTCCTGCTTCCCCTTTATCTCCATCAGCAACAGAAACGCCTCGTGATTTGGGATGTGGATTCTTTTGATTGGGAAATTGAGGCTAGTCCTGTGGACATTGCGGCACGGGTCATTGGGGCTGTACAACCCGGATCGATTGTTTTGATGCACGATGGCGGCGGCGATCGCCAACGCACCGTAGAAGCGACAGATTTGATTTTGAGTCAGTTGACCGAAGCCGGCTATCGCTTTGTGACCGTGGCTGAACTCTTTGAATTGTCCTAAAAAATTAAGCCGATTGCACCGAATCTATTTCCCCCTGCAAAGGACAAACGCAAGTCTCCTGTTCCAACCATTGGGAGCCGACTTGATGGAGGGCGGTCATCACCGGCTGAATTTCCCGTCCCTTTGCTGTTAACGAATATTCCACCCGGGGGGGGATCTCTGCGTAAATGCGCCGTTCCACCAGGCCATGGGCTTCTAGTTCTCGCAGGCGCACCATTAACGTTTTGGTACTGATCCCCGGTAAAGCCTTGAGCAGTTCATTGGTGCGGCGATCGCCTGTAAACAGCTCCCGCAACACTAAAATTGACCATTTATTTCCCAACAAATCCACCACAAATTGGATCGGACATTGGAAATTAACATCATTACAAGGGTTGGGGTCAGTCATTGGCCAAACATACTTCATTGCTAAAACTTTAACATTTCTTCAATGTCCCTGGAATCCTAACAAAGGCAACATTTTTTTACCCCAGGTAACTATAGGCTAGCCGGAGAAACCCTCTTGAAACTTCAGGATAATTCCGAAAAGATGAGTCCCAGAAAGATTTAAAAAACACCTTTTAATCAGCCTATGGTTACGCTCACTGACCAGCCGAGTCCAGAACTTCTCAGACCAGGGGTTAAAAAACCAGTTCAAGAAACCCTCCTAACACCCCGCTTTTACACCACAGATTTCGATAAAATTGCCAACATGGTGCTCTCTTCCCATGAGGAAGAAATTTTGGCTGCCCTCGAAGAATTGCGGGCCGATTATAACCGCAACCATTTCATCCGTGACGAAAGTTTTGAGCAATCTTGGGATCATTTTGATGAAAAAACTCGCAGTATTTTCATTGACTTTTTAGAACGTTCTTGTACTTCTGAGTTTTCTGGCTTTCTTTTATTTAAAGAGCTTTCCCGCCGCCTCCGCGATCGCAGCCCGATTTTGGCCGAAGCTTTTCACCTGCTGGCCCGGGACGAGGCACGCCATGCGGGATTTATCAACAAATCAATGGTGGATTTTGGTCTCTGTTTAGACCTGAAATATCTCACCCAAAAACGAACCTATACTTTCTTTCCGCCGGAGTGGGTAATTTATACCGTTTACCTGTCAGAAAAGATTGGCTATTGGCGTTATATCCTCGTGTATCGCCACCTGGAGAAACACCCAGAACACAATATTTATCCGCTGTTTAAGTATTTTGAAAGCTGGTGCCAGGACGAAAACCGCCACGGAGACTTTTTTAAAGCCCTATTGCGATCGCAAAAATCCCTGTGGAAAACTTGGCAATCTCGCTTGTGGTCGCGCTTTTTCTTGTTAACGGTATTTGTCACCCATTCCCTGACAACCCTGGAACGGTCTGACTTTTACGAGATGATTGGCCTTGATGCCCACCAATACAATCGGGACGTGATTCGCAACACCAACGAAACGTCTCTACGGGCTTTCCCGGAAGTGCTCGACACAAACCATCCGCAGTTTTTCACCCGCCTAGAAGCCTGCGCCGCCGCCAATGAACACCTAAAGGCGATCGCCACCAACGGCAACCCCAAAGTGATTCAGTTTTTCCAAAAAATCCCCTGGATTATCAACATTGTTTGGCATATGGCTTTGATTTTCTTCACCAAGCCTGTGGATGCCGAAGCCCTACGGGCCGAGGTTCACTAAAAATTCCCCTCAGTATTTTTCCGCTTATTTACCCCATGGAGTAGCCATGACGACCCTATCCCAACGCCTCCGCTTTGGTACCCAAACCTCCCATACCCTCTCAGAAAATACAGCTTTTATGAAGTGCTTTTTGAAGGGCATTGTGGAGCGGCAACCCCTCCGGAAATTGATGGCCAATTTGTATGCGGTCTATTACACCCTGGAGACGGCTTTTGAACAGTACAAAGACCACGAAATTCTAGGGGAAATCTATTTCCCGGAGTTGAACCGAGTGCCCCATTTGGAAGAGGATCTTGCCTTTTACTACGGTGAGCATTGGCACAGGCAACTGGAACTACTCCCGGCGGGTAAAGTCTACCAAGCGCGCTTACAAGAACTGGCCGCCACTGATCCACTGCTCCTGATTGCCCATGCCTATGTGCGCTATATGGGAGATCTATCCGGCGGTCAGAGTTTAAAAAATATTATCCGCTCAGCCTTAGCGTTACCCGATGGCCAGGGCACCAGATTTTATGAATTTGACTCCTGGCCGACCCCAGGCGATCGCCGCAATTTTAAGCTGCAATATCGGGATGCGCTGGATCGCTTGAATCTAGACGAAGAAACGATCCAGAAGATGATCAACGAAGCGAATTATGCCTTTGCCCTCAACCGGGATGTGATGCACGAGTTGGAGCCGGACGTAAAGGCGGCCATCGGTGAACATACCTTTGATTTGTTAACTCGCCAAGACCGCCCGGGCAGTACCGAAAATCAGCGCCGCTATCCCGAAGACCAGGCGATCGTGGCGTCTTCTTAGAACCTGTTTTAATCCTCTATTCCTACAAGTTCCCCTGAGCACTTTTGTGATGTGGTTTGAAAGCTTAACGTCGCCCTGAAGTGGAGGTGCCGGGGGATTTTTTTGAAAAATCAACTGCTTTCATTAATCTCTTTTTCCCATGAATTTAGCCTGTCAAAATGTCCGCTTTGATGGACAGCTCCTCCAAAAATATAATCAAGCGGTTCCCCGCTATACCAGTTACCCCCCCGCAACGGAATTAACCCCCGATTTTGATGGGGATCTTTTCCGCCAGGCGATCGCCATGGGGAATTATAAAAAAACGCCCCTTTCCCTCTACTGCCACATTCCTTTTTGTGAAAAGCCCTGCTATTTCTGTGGCTGCAATACGATCATTACCCAGTACAAACCCGCCGCCGCTACCTATCTGGACTACCTGATTCGTCACATTCAACAGGTTGCCCCCCTCGTCCAAGGCGATCGCCTGGTGCAACAACTCCACTGGGGTGGCGGCACACCCAATTATTTAAACTTGGAGCAAGTGACGCGTTTGTGGCAAACCCTCCAGGACAATTTTCAATTTGCGCCCGATGCGGAGATTTCCATCGAGATCAACCCCTGCGAGGTGAGTCGCGAGTATATTTTTGTCTTGCATCAACTGGGTTTTAAGCGGATCAGCTTTGGCATTCAGGATTTTAATCCCCAGGTACAAGCGGCGGTCAATCGCATCCAGCCGGAAGAAAAACTCTTTGAGGTGATGGCCTGGATCCGCGAGGCAGGTTTTGAGAGCGTCAACGTAGATTTAATTTACGGCCTGCCCTACCAAACCCTGGCGACGTTCACGGAAACGGTGGAAAAAACAATCCAACTCAACCCCGACCGGATCGCTGTCTTTAGCTTTGCCTATGTGCCCTGGCTGAAACCTCTGCAAAAACGGATGCCCGAAGCGGCGATGCCCCCCACCGCCGAAAAGCTCGAAATCCTCAAGATGACCATCGCTAATCTGACCTACCACGGTTATGTGTTCATCGGGATGGATCATTTTGCCAAGCCCAACGATGAATTGGCGATCGCCCAACAGGCGGGGGAACTGCACCGGAATTTCCAGGGCTACACCACGAAGCCGGAATCGGATCTTTTGGGATTTGGCATGACATCGATCAGTATGCTCCAGAACGTTTACGCCCAGAACCATAAAAAGCTCAAAGATTTTTATGCTGCCATTGATCAACAAGTTCTTCCCATCGAAAAGGGCGTTCAACTCAGCCAAGATGACCTGATTCGTCGCACTGTGATCATGGAATTGATGTGTCAGTTCCAACTGTCGGCCCCCAACCTCGAAAACAAATATCACCTGGGCTTTGATTTAGACTTTAACGATTATTTCCAAGCCGAATTGAGTGCCCTAAACGATTTGGAAGCCGATGGTCTAATTCATCGTTCTGGAGATGGTTTCCAGGTGACGCCCAGTGGTCGGCTGCTGATCCGCAATATTGCGGCGGTGTTTGATACCTACCTGCAACACAAAACGGAGAAAACCTTCTCCAAGGCGATTTAGCGATCGCCACCAGTTCCCTGGGGGAGGATCAACCCACCGATATTCCCCTTTGTCTTGTTCTATTGTTTGAGAATTCATGACCCAATCTGTGCAACACCCCACCCAAAAACCGACCCTAGACTGGGTTGCCGTGTTCTTTTTTGGCGCGGTTCATCTCCTGGCCCTTGGTTTGGCCCCCTTCTTTTTCTCTTGGTCGGCGATCGCCGTTTGTCTGTTTCTCCACTGGCTCTTTGGCAGTATTGGCATTTGTTTGGGCTACCATCGCCTGTTGAGCCACCGCAGCCTCAAAGTCCCGCAATGGCTGGAATATACCCTGGCGTTTATTGGTGCCCTTGCCCTCCAGGGTGGCCCTATTTTTTGGGTGGCGGGCCACCGGCTGCACCATGCCCACACGGAAGATGAAGTTAAAGACCCCTATTCCGCCAAACGGGGTTTTTGGTGGAGCCATATGCTCTGGATTTTCTACCCCGATCAACAATTTTTTGATGCTGACCAATACAGCCGCTATGCCCAGGATCTCGCGAAACAGCCCTTTTACCGTTGGCTAAACCGCAATTTTCTGTTGCTACAAATTCCTTTGGCGATCGCCCTTTATCTCCTCGGCGGTTGGTCTTGGGTCGTGTATGGGATGCTGGTGCGGGCGGTGTTGCTATGGCATAGCACCTGGTTTATCAACTCTGTCACCCATGTGTGGGGCTACCGCAGTCACGCAAGCGACGATAATTCCCGTAATCTCTGGTGGGCGGCAATTCTCACCTATGGCGAAGGCTGGCATAACAACCACCATGCCTATCCCAGTGTGGCGAAAGCCGGTTGGCGCTGGTGGGAAATCGATGTTACCTGGTGGGCCATCTGGCTCCTACAACGGCTTGGTCTCGCCACGAAAGTCATTTTGCCGCCAGCCGTCGTCACAGAATAAATTTGCGTTTGATCATTACCGCCAATTCAAAAAAATAACCCCCCATTTTCCGTTTGGCATGGGGGATTTTTGTAGCAATATCAATCGTGGTTAGCCTAGCGAATCCCAAGCAATTCCACATCAAAGATCAAAGTGGCATTGGGGGGGATCACACCACCAGCACCACGGGAACCATAGCCCAGTTCCGCGGGAATAATCAGCGTGCGCTTACCACCAGGCTTCATGGTAATGACACCTTCGTCCCAACCTTTAATCACTTGCCCAACACCGATCACAAAAGAAAAGGGTTCATTGCGCTTGACGGAGCTATCGAATACTTTGCCATTGGTGAGTTTGCCGGTGTAATGTACCGTCACCATTTCCCCTTCCATGGGGGACGCTCCTTCGCCAACAACTTCGTCGATGTACTGAAGACCAGATTCGGTCGTTGTTGCTTTCGATAAATCAATATCCATATTTTTGAGTTCCTCGGTGGGATTGGCGGCAATTTGTACCACTGGACTGGTTGAGTTGAGTTCAGCGGCGATCGCCGTTTGGCTGGCCCCATTAAAGACCGCAGACAAGATTAACATAACCCCACAGATCACGATGACCCCAAAACTAAGCCAAATTTCTCGCATGGATGTTCATTCACTCCCAGATTTACAAACAGTGTGCATTGCTTTCCTATCTTACCGGGCCTATCGCCACTGCTTATTTTCCAGTTCGCGCACCTGCCGCTCTAAACGATCAATGCGACCGCGCAGTTCATCCATTTCTGACTGACGAGGCACCCCAAGATCCCGCAAAATATTCCGCACCTGCCGCTCGAAATAAGCCTCTGCATTGCCCTGTTCGAGTTTGAGTTGGTTCATCATGTCATCGAGCATTGTTTTGGCCTGCTCTGGGTTGATCGTCCCTTCTTTTACCCACTGGTCACTGGCTTCTTTGACTTTTTCGGCGACGATCGAGGTGGTCCCAATCCCAATCATCAGCATTTGTTGCAGGAAGTTGTTGTTGTCCATGGTGTAGTCTGTCTCGTCTTCAGTATGGGTTTCCCTAAATGGTTTCAACCTTAAGCTAGAATAGCTTAGCGAATTTGAACCTAGCTATATTCTAATGATGCCTGCTTCTTCTGAGTCCCCCCGGATTGCGACCGTTGCCCGGGTGACGGGTGAAACGAATGTGAAAGTAACGGTCAATCTGGATGGAACTGGCAAGTGTGAGGTGAATACTGGGGTGCCATTCCTCGATCACATGCTGCATCAGCTTTGTTCCCATGGTCTATTGGATCTGCACATCCAGGCCCAAGGGGACTATGAGATTGACGACCACCACACCAACGAGGATGTGGGCATTACCCTGGGGATGGCGATCGCCAAAGCCATTGGTGAGCGCAAAGGGATTCAGCGGTTTGGTCATTTTGTCGCGCCCCTCGACGAGGCCTTAGTACAGGTCGCCTTAGATTTTTCTGGTCGGCCCCACCTCAGCTATGGTTTAGAAATCCCCACGGAACGGGTCGGCACCTACGATACCCAACTGGTGCGGGAATTTTTTGTGGCGATCGTCAACCATGTCCAAATGACGATCCACGTGCGCCAATTAGACGGTATTAATTCCCACCACATCATTGAAGCGACCTTTAAAGCCTTTGCCCGGGCGATGCGCATGGCCCTAGAAATTGACCCCCGTCGGGCGGCAACGATCCCTAGTTCTAAAGGGGTTCTTTAGGCTCTTTCTAAAATTTTTATTCCCAACATTTGCAAGCAGATTTTCACAGCTAAAGTGTATTGGGGCATTGCTTCGCTCCTCCCCCCTTGCGGAAAGGTTAAGGTACACTTTTCTGAAGAATTGGCTCATTTAATCAATAATGCTCACGGAAAACCCACCCACCTCTAGTCCGAAAGCTACCCGTCGTCTTTGGCTTGCGGCGATTAAACCCCCCATTTATACGGTGGCAGTGACCCCTGTGATCGTGACAACGGCAGCGGCCTATGGGGAATTTGGGGTGTTTAACCCGGTGCGGTTTGGGCTTTTCCTAGGGGCGGCAATTTGCTTAATTGCTTGGATGAATCTCAGTAATGATGTGTTCGACGCGGACACGGGCATTGATGTCAATAAAGCGACTTCGGTGGTCAATCTCACGGGCGATCGCCCATTGGTTTTTGGCATTGCCCTCGGTTTTTTGGGTCTGGGAATCACCGGAATTGCCTTAATCAGCTACCTCCAGCAGGATTGGATGGTGTTTAATTTGTTGCTCCTGGCAACGGCGATCGCCTACACCTACCAGGGGCCACCGTTTCGCTTGGGTTATCTCGGTATTGGCGAGTTCGTCTGTTTTCTCGCCTATTGGATTACGGGTCAGGGAGTCTTTTATAGCCAAGCCCAAACCCTCACGCTCAATGCGGTCTGGGCCTCAGCTTGGGTTGCTTTGACCACCAGTATTATTTTGTTTTGCTCCCATTTTCACCAGGCCGAAGATGACCTAGCCGCCGGGAAAAAATCACCCATTGTCCGCCTCGGCACCTACCAAGGGGCGCAGGTATTGACCTACAGCCTGGGAGCCGTTTTAGTTTTGACCTGCCTATTAGTGGCTGTCGGCACCTGGTCACCCTGGATGCTCCTCACGTTTGCCAGTGCCCCCTTTGCCCTGAGTCTGATCAACCATGTCCGCCTGAACCATGACCAACCTGACAAGGTGAGTAACTGCAAATTTTTTGCGGTCAAGTTTCACTTTGCCAGCGGTCTATTGTTGGCGATCGCCTATGTTTTGTCCTATTACAACCTAGAATTTCTCAGTGTTACGGGCTTGGGTTATTAGCGATAGTTCGTAAACTGAATCGGCATCGGGAAATCCAAATCTCGCACCGCCTGCATTACTGCCTGGAGGTCATCTTTTGACTTGCTCGAAATGCGGACAGCATCCCCTTGGATCGAAGCCTGCACCTTTTTAAAATCTGTTTTGACCATCTTGGTTATTTTCTTCGCATCATCCTTAGAAATGCCCTGGCGCAGGGTGATCACTTGGCGCACGCGGCCACCACTGGCGGATTCTGCCTCGCCATAATCAAAAAGTTTCGGTGACAGGTTCCGTTTAACGGCCTTAGTGACCAGGATAGTTTGCACTGCATCGAGGGTAAAATCGCTGGCAGTATTAATTGTGATGGTGTTTTCTCCCAGCTCAATGGTAGTCTTGGTATCCTTGAGGTCATAGCGCGTGTTGATGTCCCGGAGAGCTTGATCAATGGTATTGACCACTTCCTGACGATCAAAATCACTCACCACATCAAAGGAATTTGTAGAAGCCATAAAGATACTTAGCTGAATTCAACAGATAAAAATTTCAAGGTTCACATTGGCCTGTAAACGTTGTGCGAGGCCCTGGGGATTTTCCTAGAGGCTCTGGACGGCGATCGCACTCAAGGCAAAAAGCGTAATGTTGGCGATATTCCCCACGGCAAACATCATCGAACGCAACACCGGAATGTTGAGGATATAAAACAACGGGTAGAGGGTTCTCGCCACCAAAAAGGCGATCGCCGCAATCTTTGCCCAGGGAGAATCCACCCCCGTTACCAACGCAGACAAACAAGCAACGCCATAAACCGCCAACGCTTCAAAAGCATTCTGGTGCGCCCAATTGGCCCGCTGCGCATAATCTGGCAATAGATCTACCGTTGCCCTAGGCCGCCGAAACATCTCCAGGCGATCGCTCATTTGACCAGCCAGTTTAACCCGTGCATAGCCCACCACCCCATAGGGTAGATAAACCAGAAATACCGCGCCGATCAACGAATAGATAAGGACAGCAGAAACAGACAGATTCATGGATTAATCCTAAACAACTGGGCAAATGGGTAGCACAAAAAAATTAATCGAAATAGAAGAGGGTGACAAGTTTTCGCTGTTCTTCTGCTTCTTGGCAGGTTTGCAGGAGGGTGTCACTGTCATGGAACGCAAAACAAATGAGCTGTTGGCAGCGGGAGATAATTTCACTATTACACAGGCTGCTGGCTTCTCCCAGAGAAAGTTCATCATTCTCAGGATGCTCTACCAGATGCACGACCTTTTCGAGTTCCACACGGGATTCACGGGGTTGTTTTTCGAGGCTCTGGGGCAGAATTACAGTTAAAAGGCTCGAATCAGCCCGCATTACACCCTTAATCGCCGCTGAATTTGTCCCCGTTGCGCCGGAGGTGATAATTCGATTTCCCCCTAGGGCTAGGGCATAGCTCATCATTTCGATCAGGTGCTGGTGGGTAATCGGGACATGCCGAGAACCGAGAAGAGCAATGCGCTTAGAGCCAGTTTGTTGAATGGCAGCTAGCTCCTGTGCCAGGGTGTCAAGGGTCGGAATATCTAAAGATTGACTCAAAGATCGTAAGGGGACTCGATAGCCTGAATAATCGATGCTATTTTAATCAAACATCCCTGATAAAGCAATCCTTCTGTTTTTCTTTGCCGAGATGCTTGCATATTCTTAAATGCTAATGCTACATTTATATACTGTTTGCAACCCGGACGTATAGCTCAGTTGGTTAGAGTACATCGTTGACATCGATGGGGTCACTGGTTCGAATCCAGTTACGTCCATACCCAAGAAATAACCCCTAGCCGTTTCCCGGCTGGATGATGGTGAATTCGAGTCGGAAAATGCCCTGTCTCGTTTTTCTAGCCCATTAGCGCTATGATTTTACGGCACCTAGGGGGCGATCGCCGATCGCCTATGGTCTTTTCCAGTGATTGAGCCGCTGTCTGGCCGATACTGAATTCAACCGGGGGATCTACTATGCCCATTGACTTGAGGTTGTGAAAATGGGACTGGTAATTCTCATTCTCAATGCTCTAAATACTGGGGCAAAAATACCGGGATTGACAACATTAGGCTATATTTCTGCATAACAAAATTAGAAAACTCCTTTATTATTCCTTAAGGTCAGGCTCCACAACTGTTGCGTCCCCTTAGCTTTTGATTTACTGCTTTATGACGTTTCTCCAGCATTCTATCCAGGCACAAGCATCGTTGCTCGATATCCTCAATGAGCGGGCACGCAGCCAACCCAATGCCCAAGCCTATGTTTTTTTAGAAAATGGAGAAACTGAATCTGGTCACCTCACTTACCAAGAATTAGCGACCCAGGCGAAGGCGATCGCCTCCCATCTGACCCCCTGGCGTGGGGAACGGGCATTGTTACTGTATCCGTCTGGATTGGCGTTTATCACAGCATTTTTGGGGTGTCTTTATGCCGGGGTGATTGCGGTGCCTGTCTATCCGCCGAAGCGCAACCAAAAGTTATCGCGCCTGTTGGCGATCGCCGATAATGCCCAGGCCGAACTTGCCCTAACCACCGAGGCTTTGTTAGGAGATATTCAACAAAGATTTGCCCAAGCAGAGCAGTTTCAGGATTTAACCTTTTTGGCGACGGATACTTTAAAACAAGCTCCCCAAGGCTTCAAGCCCCAGACAATTCAGGGGGATGATCTAGCATTTCTGCAATACACTTCTGGCTCTACGGGGACACCCAAGGGCGTGATGGTTTCCCACCGGAATATCCTCCACAACCAGCGACTGATTCAAACCGCCTTTGGCCATAGTGAAAAGAGTATCGGGGTCGGTTGGCTGCCCCTTTTCCATGATATGGGTCTCATTGGCCATGTACTCCAGCCGCTTTACGTGGGCTTTCCCAGTATTTTGATGCCTCCGGTGGCGTTTTTGACAAATCCCCGCCGCTGGCTCCAGGCGATCGCCAAATATCGGGCTACGACCAGCGGTGGGCCAAATTTTGCCTATGATCTGTGTGTTGATCGCCTGACGGACAGTGATCTAGCCGATCTAGATTTAAGCAGTTGGAATCTTGCCTACAGTGGTGCGGAACCAGTGCGGGCGGCGACCCTCGAAAAATTCAATCAAAAATTTGCCCCCTGTGGTTTCCGGCCAGAGGCCTTTTATCCCTGCTATGGCATGGCGGAGGCGACCCTATTCATTACGGGGGGTGATAAGCAACAAGCCCCGATCACCACCAGTTCGTCCGAAGAGTCAGACAATTTATTTGTTAGTTGTGGCCAACCCTACCATGACACCCAGGTGGCGATCGTCGATCCGGAGTCTTTTGCCCCTTGTCCTGAAGGGACGACTGGGGAAGTGTGGGTGCGGGGGGACAGTGTCGCCCGGGGTTATTGGAATGCCCCCATTGCCACCCAGGAAACCTTTACGGCAACTCTCAATCACCATCAAAAATCTTTCCTGCGCACTGGTGATCTTGGTTTTATCGCCGCAGGAGAACTGTTCATTACCGGTCGCCTTAAGGATTTAATTATCGTCCGAGGAAAAAATCACTATCCCCACGACATCGAGCTTACGGCTCAACAGTCTCACCCAGCTCTCCGGGAAAATTGCGGGGCGGCCTTCACGGTAGAAATTGACGGTACAGAACGCCTAATGCTGGTGCAAGAGGTAAAACGAACCTTTCTCCGAAATCTGGATGTCGAGGCGATCGCCCAAAAAATCCGTCAAACGATCGCGGCAAACCATGAACTACAAACCTATGGCATCATCCTGATTAAAACCGGTAGTATCCCGAAAACGTCCAGCGGTAAAATCCAACGACACCGTTGCCGTCAGGCGTTTCTGGCCGATGAGTTGATGGTTGTGGGCCGCAGCGTCCTGGGTGAAGTAGATCATGCTTCCGCCCAAAGTTTTAATCCTCCCCAGAAACAACAACCCTCCCAGCCGACCACTGACTTAATTAAACCCCTCCGCGAACAATTGGCCCAAGCCCTCTCGTTGCCCCTTGATACCATCCAAGACGATCAGCCCATCGCCGCTTTGGGCCTAGATTCCGTGCAAGTTGTTGAAATCAAGCATTACATCGAGCAAAAATTCGACTTAATAGTGCCCCTTGAAAAATTTTTTGAGGATCTTACCGTTGCCCAACTCGCCCAAGATATCCTGACTCTAGCTAATCTCCCCCAAGAATCCCAACATCACCAAAACGGACATCTCCCCCAAGCGACTCAGCTAGAAGCAGAGGGCATCGATCTCGACCAACGGTTGCGCCTCGCTTATAAACCAAGCCGCAATGTCCTCGATAAAGCCAGGGAGTTTAACCTGCCGGATCAATTGCGAGCTAATGATCTACTGCCCTATTTCCGTGCCCTTGAACGCAATGAAGGGGCCACCTGTATTTTTGAAGGGCGACAACTAATTATGTTGGGCTCCAATAATTATCTGGGGCTGACTGCCGATGTCCGAGTACGAGAAGCCACTGCCAAGGCCGCTCTAGAAGAAGGGCCGAGTTTAACGGGATCACGATTGCTCAATGGTTCGACCCGCCAACACCGAGAATTTGAGCGAAAACTTGCCGCCTTCGTCGGTCATGAGGATGCTCTAGTCTTTACCACGGGATATCAAGCGAATTTAGGCTTTATTTCCGCCTTAATGAACGAAAATACAACGATGATCCTCGACAGTGAGGCCCATGCTTGCATTTACGATGGGGCGTTTATGAGTCGCTGCCGGGTAGTTCAATACCAGCACAATGACCTGCAAGATTTAGAACAAAAATTGATCCAGGTGACGCCAGAGTCCGCAACAATGGTCACGATTGATGGTCTGTATTCAATGACGGGGGATATTGCGCCCCTACCAGAAATTCGGCAATTATGCGATCGCCATGGGGCTACCCTCGCAGTAGATGATGCCCATGCTCTGGGTGTTTTGGGAAAAACGGGCCGGGGGACGGAGGAGCATTTCGGGATGATCGACAGCAGTGATATTCTTTGTGGCACTTTTTCCAAGAGTTTGGCTTCCATTGGCGGTTGGGTCGCCGCCGAAGCAAAGGTGATTGATTGGATTCGTTTTAACGGGCGGTCTATGTTATTTTCTGCTTCTATTCCGCCTACTTCCCTGGCTGCGGCTGCCACGGCCTTGGATATTTTGATCGCCGAGCCCTGGCGGGTACAAAAGCTCCACGAAAATGCCCAATATTGGCAACGGGGGTTACAGTCCCTTGGCTTTACGGTCGGTACCGCCCAAACGCCGATTATTACGGTACACATTGGCGATGATTTTAAATGTATGCAGTTCTGTAAGGCCCTACTAGAGGCAGGAGTTTATGTGAATGCAGCGGTGTATCCGGCGGTGCCTCGTAATAAAGCCGCCCTCCGGACCAGTGTGATGGCGACCCACACCCAGGAACATTTAGACAAAGCCCTCGCAATTTTTGCGGAAGTCGGTCAGCAATTTCTGGCTGGGGCTGAATAGATGCGACACGCAATTATTACGGGGGGATCGAGTGGGATTGGTTTGGCGATCGCCTGTCAATTAGCTCAACAGGGGAATGTCAATCTTTCAATCATTGCCCGCAGTCCCACTAAGCTCCAGGTAGCGCAAACTCAGATTCAAGAAGCTTTTGCCGATGCCCAGCAGCAATGTTTAACCCTCACGGCGGATGTGGCCCAACGGTTGGAAATTGAACAGGCGATCGCCACAGCCATAGAAAAATTTGGAGCGCCGGATTTATTAATCACCTCAGCGGGAATAGCCCACCCTGGTTATTTTCAGGAACTGCCCCTCGAAATTTTTGAACAAACCATGGCGGTAAATTATTTCGGCACGCTGTATGCAATTCGTGCCGCTCTCCCAGCAATGCAGACCCAAAACCAGGGCCAAATTGTGATGATTTCCTCTGGAGCGGGTCTAGTGGGTTTGTTTGGCTATACTCCCTACAGTCCGAGTAAATTTGCCCTGCGGGGTCTGGCGGAATCCCTCCGGGGAGAATTAAAGTCCCAGGGGATTCAGGTGGCGATCACCTATCCGCCCGATACCGATACCCCCCAACTGGCCGCCGAAAATTTGACAAAACCGCCGGAAACCAAGTTAATTACAGAGACCGCCCAAATGTGGACAGCAGAACGGGTTGCCGCCACCATTCTCCGGGGTATTCAGCGACAACAATTCGTTATTACCCCTGGCTTGGAAATGCAACTGCTCTATCGCCTCCATAGCCTGCTGGCCCCCGTCCTGCAATGGTATTTTGATCGACTGGTGGCCCGCGCCCGCCAACACTAAATCTTTATCCTTTTCCTTTACCCTGACCCCATGGGATCGCCCACCATGACCCATTCTGCGAAAACCATTGTTGATCTGCTTCGTCACCGCGCTGACAGCACCCCCGACCGCACCGCCTATCACTTTATTTCAGGCGAAGATAACCTCACAACCCTGACCTATGCCCAACTAGAGCACCAGGTAAAGGCGATCGCCGCCCATTTGCAAACCTTTATCGAACCAGGCGATCGCATTTTGTTAGTGTTCCCCTACTCGGCGGGCCTCGAATTCGTCGCTAGTTTTTACGCTTGTCTCTACGCCGGGGCGATCGCCGTCACCATTAACCCCAGTCGCAGTGATGACGCCCTCGAAAAGCTTATGGAAAGGGTAGAAGATTGTCAGGCCAAGGGAATCCTCACAACCCGCGCCCTCATTGACTATTTCCAAAAGAAACTCACTAAAGCCCCCCGCCAGGCCGCTGGTCTTGTGCGCAAATTTAGCCAAGTCAAAGTAATTGCGATGGATGAAATTCCCGCAGATCTCGCAGCAGACTGGCAAGCCCCCAAGATTACCGACGACACCCTCGCCTTTTTGCAATACACCTCCGGCTCCACAGGGAAACCCAAAGGCGTGATGGTCACCCATGGTAATGTGCTCCATAACTCCGCCGTGATTTACAAATCCTTTAGCCACAGTCCCGAAACCCGGATGGCCAGTTGGCTCCCCATGTTTCACGATATGGGCTTGATTGGCGGCGTCCTCCAGCCTTTTTATGGCAACTTTGAGGCCTTTCTGATGTCTCCCATCGAGCTAGTACAAAAGCCCGTCCGGTGGCTAGAGATCATCTCCCAGCACCGCATCACCACCAGTGGTGGCCCGAACTTTGCCTATGATCTGGTTGCTCGCCAAGTCACCCCAGAACAACTCAAAACCCTCGATCTCAACTCTTGGGATGTGGCCTATAGTGGCGCTGAAACTGTCCGGGCTAGTACCCTAGAAAAATTCACCCAGACCTTCGCCCCCTGTGGGTTTCGTCGCGAAGCCTTTTATCCTTGCTATGGCATGGCCGAAGCGACTCTGTTCATCAGTGGTGGCTCCAAGGAAAAAGCGCCAGTGGTGCAATATATGGCCCCCGAAGCCCTCGAACAAAATCAAGCGATCATCAGTACCGATGGCAGTCGGGGTATTGTTAGTTGTGGCTGGACATGGCTTGACGATGAAGTAATTATCGTTGACCCGGAAACCAAAACCAAGCTTCCCGAAGGCCAAGTGGGCGAAATTTGGGCCGCAGGCAAAGGCATTGGTAAAGGCTACTGGGAGCAGCCAGAAATCACAAAAGAAACCTTCCAAGCCTATGTGGATAACCAAGGCCCCTATCTCCGCACAGGGGATCTCGGCTTTTTAAAAGATGGTGAACTCTTTATTACCGGACGTACGAAGGACGTAATGATTCTTTGGGGCCGCTACCGTTATCCCCAGGACATTGAACTGACTGTGGAGCAATGTCACCCGGCTCTGCGTCCCTGTGCGGGTGCGGCTTTTTCCGTTGAGGCCGCCGATGAAGAACGACTGGTGGTGGTTCAAGAATTGGAACGGAGCTATGTCCGTAAATTTGATCTAGAGGAAATTGTTGGGGCAGTTCGCCAGGCTGTGTACGAGGAACATACGGTGGAAGTTTACGGTATTGTCCTCTTGCGAACGGGCAATATCCCCAAGACCTCCAGCGGTAAGATTCAACGGCAAGCCTGTCGTCAGCAATATCTGGCGGGTACCCTCAACGGTTTGGGGGAATGGCAGTTGGCGATCGCCGATAGTGATGTCACGGCCCTGGCCAATAGCCTCTAAAGGGTGGCGATGAAAATTGCGATTATTTCGAGTACCTTTTTGCCTTCCCACGATGGGGTGAGCATCACGCTATTTGAACGTTTAAAATTCCTATCTGCCCAGGGACATCAGGTGCTCTGTTTTGTTTCCAGTTACCAGGAAGTCGCCGCTATTTATCCCCGTTGGGCTGATTATGTGGGCGATTTGTTTGCAAATATCGCAATTGTGCCATTGCCCAGTGTGGCCTGGTTGGGGATTCCCCAGGAACGCAATCCCAAGCGGAGTAGTTTAAGGCGCATCGAAACAGAATTAGCACAATTCCAGCCAGATTTGATTCAAGTCGAAGAACCAGAACGGCTTTGGACGACGCTTTTCGCCTTACCGGGGTTGGATTATGCCCAAGCGCGAAATATTCCCTATATCGGCTGTTACCGGACGAATTTTGTCGATTATCTCCAGGACTATGCCCCGGCTTGGTTAATTGGGCCAGCGAAATGGGCCGCTTTAGCCCTAACCCGTCGGCTCTATGGCAAATGTTCTGTCACCCTGGTGGGCAGTCATTTTATTGAACAGCGCCTAAAGCAATGGCAACTAGAAAATGTGGTTTATATGCCCGTGATTGGCCCGCCGAAAATTGCGAATCCCCAAGCCCTAAAACAGACTAATTTTTTTCAGCAGCATTATGGCTTACCAGACCTAGATCAGCAGGTCAAAATTCTTTTTTTGGGGCGACTGTCTCCCGATAAAAATTGGGCTTTTATTCTGAAGCATTTACCAGAACTTGGTCGAGCAAACATTACTGAAAACTTTACGCTGCTAGTAGCAGGCCGGGGAGAATTGGCAGAGGCGATCGCCGAAAGTAAATTTGCCCAAACCTTACCGACAGTGATTCTGGGCGAGGTGCCCCACGAGCAGGTGCCAGCCCTCTTAGCGAATGTGGATCTTCATGTGACTGCTTCCCTTAAAGAAACCTTTGGCCGCACAGTGCAAGAATCCCTCTATGTGGGGACGCCCGTTTTAGCCCCGGACTGTGACTGGGCGCGGAATCTGATTGAGCCTGGGGTCAATGGTTGTTTGTTTCAACCTGAAGACGGAAAAGATTTTATCCAGCAGCTAGCTCAGTTGATCGACTCTAAAGGCGATCGCCAACGGCTGCAAAACAATATCCAAAAGCAAAACCAAAATCGAGAGGTGCAACTTGATCCCAGTGAACAATGGGTTCGTTATTTAGAAACCCAAATCCGATCAACGGGTTAAATATTCCGGCGTTGGTGTCGAACGTCGTTGCACTTCCCGCCACGTACAGAATAAATTCAGTGAAAACCCAACACCATTGGCAATGAGAGTCGCCATGCCCGCCCCCAAAGCTCCGTAATAGTAAGCCAAAACCACCAGTAACGGCAGATAGAAAAGAAGAATGGCGGTGGCATTATTTCGCAGTGAGATATGGGGCATTTCCATCGCAAACAGGGCTGGTTCAAGCAGATAGTTCCCCATCATCAAAATACCGCCGATAATCAACAAAACTAAGGTGCCATAGGCCGCCGTAAACTCTTCTCCCATCGCGTAGTAGAGTAACCCTTTGCCCCCCAACAAAATGGCAATCAGCAAAATAAAACCAATCCCCTGGAGCACCCGTCCTAGTTTCCACAGCAGCTTTTGAAATTTGCGCCAGCGTCCTTGGGCACTCAAATGGGCCAATTCAGGATAAACCGACTGGGTAAAAATTAAAGCGAGTTCTCGAAACGGGGTCGAAAATTCATAGCCAGCCCGAAATAACGCCACAGCACTGGGGGTCGCCACCGCGCCGACAATCAACGGACTCAGGGTGATCGCCAGCGGTAAAGAAGAATTCAGATTAGAAACAAAGCAAAATTTTAGAACACGGCGATCGCCAAACAAAAAATCCGGCAAAGACCAATCCAAACGACGCAAAATTTGCTTTTTATGGGCTTGCCACAAACCCAAAGCCAACAGCGAAAGACCATTAAGTGCCTCCCCACACAACCAAGCCAGAAGATAGCCCATCAAAGGAGCATCGAGCCAGAGGGCAATGAGAGTGCCCACAAGACGCGTAAGCGGTGGCACCAATTGTTGGGCCGCGAGTAGATCAAAGCGATCATCGAGTCGCAGTAAACCAATAGGGGTTGAGCCAAGGGTACAAAGCATTAAAATACTGGCCTGCTGCACAGCATGGATCGTCTGCGGCTCCCATCCCACGATTGGCCCGACCCACGGCGCCGCCGCAACAGCAACTAGATACCCCCCCAAAGAACCCAGAAGATCCAGGCCAGTGGTTAATTTAAATAACTCGCATAAACCCTTAGAATCCTTGTTCTTTACATAATCAGCGCCATAACGAATTAACGCTTGCCATGACTGAAAAGTCGTCAAGCCAATCAAAAGCTCAATGTAGGCCCGGAGTAAAATTAACCTCCCAAAAGTCTCAACCCCAAGGGCATGGGCCGTGAGACTGAGATAACAGAAGTTGATGATCGCCGTCAGGATTTGACCACAGAGCAACCAACTGAAATTTTTTAAAATTTTGCGGAGAATGCGGTCTGCCCAAAAAAATTTAGCCATTGATTCGTGACGGAAAAAAAATTACGGCCTTCACTGTTGAGACCCAAAGGTTTGCCGGGACAACTATAATACAAAAGTTCACAAATGTTTCCTGGCCCAATCATGGCGAACCGCAAGGGTTGTAGCCAACATAGCCTGTTTACTCTATTGAAGTTTTGCGTGAACTGCAAGTGTGACCTATGGAAATTTTGTTGCCTTTACTCATCTTCAGCCTGGCCTTTATCTTCGGTAGTTTTCTGGAATATTGGATTCACCGAATTTTCCATGTTTCCCCCAAGCATCCCCTGAAGCGAATTTTTCCTAAACTGGGCCAAGGCCATGCCCAACATCATGTTGGCGGTACTGGCCAGGGTTTTCTTTGGGAGTTTCGCAACTATGTTTTCGGGATTAATGTTGTGATGTTGCCTTTTTTTCTCCATTCTCTGACCCTGGGAATCAGTTGGTTTCTGGGCTGTTTTATCTACGCGGCCTTTGCTGCCTTCGCCCACCAATTGCAACATGACAACCCGATTAAATGTTTTTGGCTACCGATGCCCGTCCATTACGTTCACCATAAATACAATCAGTGGCACCATAATTTTGGGATCGGTGTTGATTGGTGGGATCGGCTTTTTGGCACCTATCGTCCGATGCCCGCTTGGCTCACAGAAAAGGAACAGCGCACGGCAGACCAGAAATTTTGGCAGATTAAATGGCTCTAGAGAATATGTAGTCTGAGCAGCATTTATTCGGACAAAAAATGGGCTACTTAGAGCCCATCCGTTTCAGATTATTTTCCTAAATTTATGGTGCTAACCCAAGGAGCTTATCAATGGAAAGCATCCAATAATTGCTAAAAACGAGGAGCAATCAGGGCCGGCATTTGCGAGCTTAAACCCATTTGCGCTTGGCGATCGCCATTTTGGGGGAGTTGCTCTGCATACAACGGTAAAGCGGCCCGTACCTTCGAGGCGACCTCAACGGTTTTGAGATCATAGGTAGTCGTTGCCAGTTTTGGATAAAGGCCGATGGCAATAATCGGGGCCAGCAAACAAACTGCCACAAAGATTTCTCTCGGTTTGGCATCTTCCCCCGCCGCAAGGCTGAGTGGAGCCTGGGAGCCTTTGCCGTAGAATACTTCCCGCAGCATTGAAAGCAGGTAAATGGGCGTTAAAATCACCCCAACCGCCGTTAAGAAAATGGCGATCGCCTTAAAGCCATAGCTATAGGCATCACTATTGCTTAAACCGAGGAAGACAGTCAGTTCACTGACGAAACCACTCATCCCTGGCAGTGCCAAAGACGCCATCGCCGCCGCCGTAAACATCGCAAAGGTTTTGGGCATCAACCGCGCAATACCGCTCATTTCATCCATCATTAAAGTATGGGTGCGTTCATAGGTGACCCCAGACAGGAAGAACAGGGCCGCCGCAATGAAACCATGGGACAACATCTGTAACACGGCACCATTCATTCCCAAATCGGTGAATGAAGCAATCCCAACGAGGACAAAACCCATGTGGGAGATAGAAGACGAAGCCAAACGTCGCTTTAAGTTGGTCTGTCCAAAGGCGGTCAGCGCCCCATAGACAATGTTGACAATCCCTAGAACAATCAGCAGGGGAGCAAAACGAATATGGGCATCCGGCAACATTTCCATGTTTAACCGAATCAAACCATAGCCACCCATTTTTAAGAGCACACCAGCAAGGATCATGGAGACCGGCGCAGACGCTTCACTATGGGCATCCGGTAGCCAAGTGTGGAGCGGGAAAATAGGCAATTTAACGCCAAAGCCAATGAGAAATCCAGCATAGGCCAGTAATTCTAACGCCAGCGGATAATCCTTTAATCCCAGGGCTTGCATATCAAAGGTCACGTCACCGCCATAGAAAGCAAGGGCTAAGGTAGACGCGAGGATGAAAACAGAACCTAGGGCCGTGTAGAGAATAAATTTAGTGGCCGCATAGAGGCGTTTTTTTCCGCCCCAAATGGAAATGAGCAGATACACAGGAACTAGCTCTAATTCCCACATAATGAAGAACAGCAGCAAATCCTGGACGGCAAAAACACCGATTTGCGCACTCAGCATCACGAGGATGAGGCCAGCAAAGAGTTTCGGCTTCTTGGTGACGTTCCAGGCCGCGAGGGTCGCTAAGGTAGTGATCAGGGTCGCCAAAATAATTAAAGGCATTGACAAACCGTCAACGCCTAGGGACCAGTTCAACCCCAATTGGGGAATCCATGCAAAATTTTCAGTGAGTTGAAATTCTGTGCGACCGAGATCGTAGTTTTGCCAAAAAGCAGTGACTAAAAGGGCAAAATCGGTGAGGGCAACGCCTAGGGTATACCAGCGGATGGTTTTACCTTCTTTGTCGGGGATGAGGGGAATGACAAGGGCGGCCAAAAGCGGAAAGGCGATCGCCGTAGTGAGCCACGGGATTTGCAAGCTATCCATAGGACTAGGAAAAAATACTTATTATTGCGTTCGCCTCCGATTATATGAATTTTTGTTACAACCTGCCAAGGGGTTAAAGTAAAAACTTCTTATGGTCATGTTTATTTTTTGTGTTGTCTGTCTATCAGAAGACAGAATCCTGGTTTTGTGATGGAAAAAAGAAAAAAAATAATGCTTTTTTTACATCGAAATTCCCCCCAAACAAAAATCCACGGCGAGACAGCTCACCATGGACGATGTGGGCAAAACTTAACATCAGCCGAAACATTAGGGCGACTCTGTGGTGGCCAGTTTGGGAATTTGTAAAACCGGGCGATTTAGAGCGACCACAAGGGCTTCTTCTCCCTGGGGAGAGGTTTCGACTAGGGCAGCGGTGGGTTGCTGATCGGGGTCATTTTTAGCAAAGCGATCAAAGTTAAGGCGCGGCATCTGACCCATAACCCCAGCCACAAAGAGAGCGGCGATCGCCCCACTGCCCCAGAGGGAAAGGGTGCGTAACTGGGAACGACGCAACCGCGCCAATACCCGTTGACCGAGATATTGGGCCGAAATGCTGGTGGGAATGGGCAGCAACTGTAGCGCTTGTTTGAGTTGCCGTAGCTGTTGATATTGCTGTTTGACCTGGGGGTCAGTATCCAGGAGGTGCTGAATTTCCTTGCGTTCTGCTGGGGTGGCCTCCCCATCAAAATAGGCGCTCAGGCGCTGGAACTGCTCAAAATTGTGGCCCATAGGAGTTTCAGAATCGGTGTGGTGTTGGTGAGAAGTGTGGTTTTTTTTCATTTCTAGGTCACCCCCTCTTCGGCGATCGCCATCGGTTTGCCGCTGAGAAAAGCTTTCATTCATTATCTAGTCCGCCAAATAGGGCTGGAGCATTTCCTGTAACTTGGCCCGGGCCCGGGCGATCCTTGACTTGACGGTGCCGAGAGAAACCCCGGTGATTTCCGCAATTTCTTCGTAGGCGAGCCCTTCAATTTCCCGCAGCACGATTGTTGTGCGAAAGACTTCTGGTAGTTCAGCGATCGCCTCCCGTAAATGTTCGTAAAATTCCTGGGTTGCCAGATCATCATCGGGGCTGGGATCATCAGAGGCTACGTCCCAAGCCACTTCTCCATCCTGGGTCTGAAACGGATTGTCCAACGAGAGGGGACGACGAACCCGTTTACGTTTGCGTAGCTCATCATAGAAGAGGTTTGTAATAATTCGACTCAGCCAACCCTTAAATTTTTGGGGATCATTCAAACGCTGAAGATTGCGATAAACCCGAATCCAAACTTCCTGGGATAAATCGGACCGATCCTGCCAATCCGGAGCGAGGTGGTAGAGGAGTCGATCCACATGGGACTGGTAACGTTTTAATAATTCCACGAAAGCAGCCCGCTCAGGCTTACTACCCGCCTGGCAACGGAGAATTAGATCATAGTTAGAGAGTTTTTCCGGAGACACACCACTTTTGGGAACGACTCCCTGCTGGGAAGGAATGGGGATAGAAAGGGATCGGTTCATGCTCTCTTCACAAAGAACTCATAACGGGACTTCTTCTTGTAAAGACCCTACGGCCCAGAAAAAAGTTCCAGCCCCTAGCTCTAAGTGTCAGCCCCTAGTCCTAGGAAAACACATTCTCTTCCTGTTCAAAGCCCGGTGCATAGCCTTCCAGGAGCTTACTGACCTGGGCTAACATGCTCTTGTCTTGGTTCGGAGAGGTGATCGCCTGGCGCTCAGGGAAAAAGTCCGGTCGGTCTAGATAGCGAGACAGGGCTGCATCCACCTGTTCATTAATTAAACCCTGCAATTCCTCACGGGCCTTTTGACGCTGATAATTCGCTCTCTCTTCCGTCGTTGCGTAGAGCGGCGGCAAACGGTTTAGGGCATAGGCCGCAATATCCCCCACATCCAAACTTTGGGTGCTACTCGCCTCGATCTCAGCGACCCGGGCAATGGAGCGGCTAATGACTAGCTCCTCCATGACATTGATGAATTGTTTCCGGGGGACAGCAATCACTTCCCCCGTGAGCAAAGCCCCCATGAGGCGATCTAGCGCCATATATTCCTCAATGGAAAGCTCAGAGGACATATCGCAAATGCGTCCAACTTCCGCTTCCATGCTCGGGGTGAGATAGCCGTCTTTTAGGGCTTGTTCAACAATTTGATCAATACTCATAGGTTTCTTGGAAAATTCCGGGACAAGGGGGCCAATCACTTCACTATCTTTGCGTAAAAATCGGGGAAAAACCACGATTCTCTAAGAAAGTACATCCCATTACTATCATTCCAATTTATAGCAAGGGAATGGGCAATCTTTTTGCTTGACTTACACAGATTTACAAATGTTTTACTTCCCAGATAGGGAATGTAATTTACTCTAAAGGATTTTTGTCAATTTGCTACCGTCTATTTTGCCGCGACTAACGCCTTTGTTCTAGACACTCATCTCTAGCATTTTCTGAATCGGTTTCAAGGCAGCCGTCGCAATGTCGGGGCTAAGAGTGATTTCCGGCGCTTTATGTTTCATGGCCAAATAGAGTTTTTCTAGGGTGTTGAGGCGCATATGGGGGCATTCATTGCAGGCACAGTTACTGGTGGAAGGAGCCGGAATAAAAGTTTTACCGGGGCTGGCTTTTTCCATTTGATGGATGATGCCCGGTTCGGTGGCGACAATGAAAGTCTGGCTGGCACTCTCTTGGGAGCGCTTTAGTAGGGCGGTCGTGGAGCCGATAAAGTCAGCATGGTTTAACACAGGGGTTTCGCATTCAGGGTGAGCGAGCACCTCCGCATCGGGATGTTCAAGTTTGAGTTCGATGATACGTTTTTCAGAAAAAGTCTCGTGGACGATGCAACTACCCTGCCAGAGGAGGAGATCCCGTCCGGTTTGTTCACTCACGTAACGACCGAGGTTTTTATCGGGGGCAAAAATGATCGGTTGGTCGGCGGGAATTTGGTTGACGATTTTGACGGCATTGGAGCTGGTGCAGATGATGTCGCTCATCGCTTTGATCTCGGCGGTGCAGTTGATATAGGAGATGACGATGTGGTCTGGGTGCTTGGCTTTAAATTGGGCAAATTCGGCGGGGGGACAACTGTCGGCGAGGGAACAACCGGCATCGAGATCGGGCAGGAGCACAAGTTTATTGGGGTTAAGGATTTTTGCGGTTTCTGCCATGAAATGTACCCCAGCGAAGACAATCACTTCGGCATCGGTTTGGGCGGCTTGGCGGGCTAATCCCAGGGAATCACCAATGTAGTCGGCAATGTCTTGGATATCGTTTTCTTGGTAGTAGTGGGCGAGAATGATGGCGTTGAGGTCTTGTTTGAGATCGGCGATCGCCCCAAAGAGGTCTTGGGGAATGGCAGGCGTTGTCGGACGGGCAGCGGCAGCAGCAAACATGGTCGTTTTTCCGTGAGAGATAGATCGCAACAAATGTGGAAACTCAGTCTAGCAAGGATTGGCGAGGAGCAAAACTTAGAGGGTGAGCTGGGCAGTGGGGTTAAAAAATTGTCGATAAAGGCCCTCAGTCACCAGGGAAGTACAGATGAGGTTAATGGTCACAATCAAAAAGAGAATCAAAATTTGATAGGAGGCAGCATTAAGCGGATCAATGCCCGATAAGACTTGCCCCGTAAACATCCCCGGCAAACTCACTAAACCTACTACCATCATAGAATTGATCGTCGGGATTAGGCTGGCGCGGATCGCTTCGGTACGGTAGCTGGCGATCGCCTGTTTGGGGGTTGCGCCGAGACAAAGCTGGGTTTCGATTTCCAAACGACTGGTTTTAATCCGACTGCTGAGCCGTTCTCCCGCCAAGGAAGCACTATTCATCGCGTTCCCCAAGACCATCCCTGCCAACGGAATCAAATATTGGGGGTCATACCAAGTCTCCGGCTGCACAATTACCAATAGGGTATACGCCAACGGCACACTGAAACTGATAAAAATTGATCCCCAGATCAATGGCAATTCAACCCGATCGTTAATCCGATTTTTCGCGGCGATCGCCGCAATGGTTAACATCACCAAAACAATCCCTAAC
Source organism: Picosynechococcus sp. PCC 7002 (assembly GCF_963860125.1). Taxonomy (NCBI): domain Bacteria; kingdom Bacillati; phylum Cyanobacteriota; class Cyanophyceae; order Chroococcales; family Geminocystaceae; genus Picosynechococcus; species Picosynechococcus sp. PCC 7002. The sequence continues at coordinate 2,050,489 of NZ_CAWLFA010000001.1, read as the reverse complement.
ACCGCCAATGGGTGCGCCAAGGCAAAGACCATTTCCAGGGCATAGCCCACCACCAACAATTGCAAAATTGTCCGTCCCGTTGCGAGTAAAAGCTGCCCCTCTAGCCCCAACTTTTGCCACCGGGCCAGGGCGATCGCCAAGGCAATTAGTCCCAACGCCCAGCCCAAATCTCCCGGATCTAAGGCAATAAATTCACCCATGCGCTTTTTTTTTTCACTCCCATAACCTATAACATTTATATTTACGCTTTTATGCGAATTCCTACCCAAAAAATCACCGTCACCCATGAGCCAAATTCCTCCTGTTGATCTAGGGCGCCAGTATGCAACCATTGCCGATGAAACCAATGCCGCCGTCTTGGAAGTGCTCAGTTCCGGTCGCTATATCGGGGGGACAGCAGTAAGCGAATTCGAAAAACATTTTGCCGCTTATCACCAGGTTGACTCTGCCATCGGCTGCAACTCCGGCACCGATGCCCTTTATCTGGCCCTAAAAGCCCTTGGGATTGGCGTTGGCGATGAAGTGATCACCTCTACTTTTACTTTTATCGCCACCGCTGAAGCCATTGCCATGTGTGGCGCAACCCCTGTCTTTGTTGATATTACCGCTGCAACCTTCAACCTCGACCTCGATCAACTAGAAGCGGCCATTACTCCCCGTACCAAGGCCGTGATTCCCGTCCATCTCTTTGGACAGCCTGTGGATATGACCCGTCTTGGGGAAATTGCCCAAAAACATGACCTGTTTATCGTTGAAGATTGTGCCCAGGCCACGGGAGCAAAATGGGGCGATCGCCAAGTGGGAGCCTGGGGAGATGCTGGCTGTTTTAGCTTTTTTCCGACGAAAAATTTAGGCGGTTGTGGCGATGGTGGTGCTGTGACGACCAACAATCCCACCCTCCACGAACAGATCAAAATGCTCCGGGAGCATGGTTCTAAAGTTCGCTATCAACATGAAGTGCTGGGGGTAAATAGTCGGTTAGATGCAGTGCAAGCCACAATTCTCGCCGTTAAATTGCGTCACCTCGACCTTTGGAATCAACAACGTCAGGCGATCGCCCACCGTTACCATGAATTGCTGGCTGGGATCGAAGGCATTCAACTCCCCCAAGCAACCCCTGGCGGTACCCATGTCTGGAACCAATACACGATCCTCGTTCAAGCCGGCGATCGCGATACCCTCCGTAGCCAGCTACAAGCCGAGGGCATCATTGCGATGGTGTACTATCCCAAACCCCTACATCTCCAGCCCGTGTTTGCAACCTTTGGCTACCAATCCGGAGCATTTCCCATTGCTGAGCAATGTTCTCACCAGGTGCTGTCTTTGCCTATGTTCCCCGACCTCAGCATCCCAGAACAAGAACAAGTGGCCACAACCCTCAAGCGTTTATTGGCGGCTTAACAACGCGATAATACTGAACAGTCAAAAAATAAAAAAGCCCAGAGAGTCAACGTTGTGACCATCTAAGCCTCCGTACACATTTTTAGTTTGTCCGACCAAAGCCAACTTCTATTTAGGGGCAACCATTTCCTTAAACTGTTTACCAGCAGAAAATGCGGGCACTGTGGTTGCTGGAATTTGCATTTTTTCGTTGGTCTTAGGGTTGCGACCTTCTCTCGCTTTGCGGTGGCGGGGTTCAAAGGAGCCAAAACCGACGAGGGTTACTTTGTCACCATTGGCAACGGTTTCCATGATTGCCTCTACGGTGGCACTAATCACAGAATCTGCCTGCTTTTTGCTGATACCAGCTTTCTCAGCGACTAAATCGACTAATTCGCCTTTATTCATTAAAAATCTCCTGAATTTTAGATATTGTGAGAAGTATAGGTAAAAAAACCAGGCAAAACAAGAATCCCAGAAGAGATATTTTGCACTGTTGCGGGTCAAACTTATCTTGTTGCAAGGTTTTCCTGCATTATTCTAAGCGTTCTTTGCTCAATATGGATCGCTGAAAGCATTAATTTACATAGATTTCAACAATTTTTCCGTTTCAAAACTTTAAAAACAGAACAAGGGAGAGCAAATTTGTCAGAGAACGCCAAAATAATTGCTACCTAGACTTGATTTTTCTCAGATTTATGGCTGTCGGCCAGGGATGGAGTCGCCGTTAAAGTGAGGGACACGGGTAATGGTTTTGTTTTGAGGTAAAGATTATCGAGCAGTACAGCGGCTCCCGCAACCCAGGGTGGCACAATCACCGCGCCTAAAATTCCCAGCACCTGGGCCCCTCCCAAAACCGCCAGCAACTGATAAAGCGGGTTCACTTTGACCGAAGAACCGACTAATAACGGATCTAATACATAGGTTTCGAGGTTTTGGATCAAGGTAAAAAGCAGTAGGACGGATAAAAATGTCCATCCTCCCTGGGCGATCGCCACAATCAAAGCCGGCACAGCACCTAGCACAGGCCCAAAAAACGGAATTAAATTTGTCACCGCCGCGATCACCCCCAAACCGAGGGCTAATTCTGAAATCCCCAGCAGCCTTAGGCCAATGGTAATGACAATGCCGAGAATCCCCGAAACCACAATCCGACCCTGAATATAACTTCCCATCCGCTCGCTCATGGGCTGTACCTGTTCCAGAAGTTGTTCATCCCAGGGAGCCGGAAAAAGACTGACAAAGCCTTTAATTAATTTGTCAGAACCAGACAGCATATAACCAGAGAGCATAAACGCCAGAATCAAGCTTAAAATGCCCCCAATGACCCCTCGCGTAATGCCGTAGGAACGAATCAACAGCTCTTGGGAAGAACGAAAAGCCCAGGCTGTCAACGCTTGCAAATCAAAAAGACGGTTCAATTGTTCTAAAACTTGTGGCTCTGTCATGCCCAAGCGCACGGCCCAGGATTGAACCAAAACCCCAACAATTTCTAAATATAGGGGTAGCTTCCGGATCAACTTTTGAATTTGATCAACTACCGTGGGGCCAATGAGTAAAACTACCCCCGTGAGAATTGAGATTAAGCCGAGGTACACACCGATCACTGCCAGCCAACGGGGCACCCGGAAAGATTCAGCGATGGTAATCACTGGTGCAAGGGTCGCTGCAATGACGACGGCAATCATGAGCACAACCAGTAAACTACGTAATTGCCAGAGTAAAAATAGCAATAGCACTGCCCCGACAATCAACAGCAGCGTTGAAAAAGATATTGTAATTTTCCGCTCAGACATACTGAATTTTGCTATTGGTCAGAATTGTTCCCATTGTCAGGGCAAAGTTGCTTGAATGTCACACAAAAGCTATTTTTCTTTCGAGAATATGTCGTTAATACGCGACTAGACGAGAGACGACTGGTTTTTGAGAGATTTAAGTGCTCACTTTTCGGGGCGCACCCACCACTTCTGCAAAGGCAAAATCGGGGGCGGCGAGAACAAACACGGTGCTTGGTAGGTTCTGGGCCCGCTGGGAAAGGCTTTTGTAATAATCCTGGAAATTGGCGGGCTCGTGGGGGCGGGCCATGCCAAGGAAAACAAGATCTGCACTCGCAGAGGATTGGTACAGGATATCTTCAAAGGAGCGATCGCCAGCGATAATAACCATTGGTTCTGCTTTGATGCGGGCACTACTAATCAGGGACTCCAGGTTTAAACGGGCGGCCTGGGCGGCTGTGGCATCCTGTACCACCAGCTTGAGGTAAATCTGGGCACTGCGCCACCGGATATCGGTACGGAGCAAATAAGCCAGCATCAACATTAAGCCGCCATTGCTCTGAACCCCGCCCCACCAGATGTCAATTCGTTTTTTACGACCAAAAACCCGCTCTGGATTTTCATGGAAGATAATAATATTGCGTTGGGCAATGTGAACCTGCTGCAAAAGATGACAGTAGGCAGCAAATCGTTCGGGTGATTCTGTACTGCCCAGCAAAACCGTGTTGGGGGTTAAATCGCCTAGGCCATAGGTTTCAATTAAATTTAAGGCGCCAACAAAGGGATCATCGGCGGTACTGAGACGTACCAAGGCTTTTACACCCCGTTTTGCCAAGTAATCGCGGATTGTGGTTTCCATTTTCACCTGTTGACCAGGGTCGCGGGAGCCTTCGGGGAGCACTGTGGCCACCGTCATCAAGGCCCGATTGTGACTAAAACCATCTGCTAGTTCGATTAAAGACCAACGTTTTCGGGGTGCCCCAGAAAGCACCAGGAGGTGAGGCCGCCAGTTTTTGCTATCTTCGGCTCCCGCCACTTGATAAATCGCTTTACTAATCAGGGCCATCCACAGGCCACGCCGAACATCTCCCCAGGTGACTTGGAGTTCCCGCCGCTGTAGCCAAAAGTAAATGATCGTCACGATCAAAGCGGCAACGACCGTGGCGATCGCATTGATTAAAAACATCACCCCAAGGCAGCCCACAGCCCCCAACAGAGAAAGCGCCCAGTGCACCCGGAAGGTCGGTCGGAAGGAAGGACTTTGGAGGAGAGTTTCAATACCGGCAGAAATATTGAGGACAAGATAAGTGGTCAAGAAAAACATCGTCAACACCGGCGCAATGATGTTGAGATCACCAATACAAACAGCGGCGATCGCCACCCCCAAAGTGACAATGGTGCCAATACGCGGCTCATCCTCCGACCCACTACCAGATCCCAGAAAACCTAACCATGGCGGCAACACGCCATCCCGGGCGAGGGCTTGTAAAACCCTAGGGGCACCGAGGATACTCCCAATTGCGCTACTGAGCGTTGCTCCCCAGACCCCCAATAAAATCGCTGGCCCCCAAACAGACAAGCGTTGCATCACCAGGGGATCCTCAATGAGACTGGCTGTATCTCCCCGTTGGGCCAACAGCAACGGAATGAGCATATAGATCACATAGCCAGTACCCACGGCAGCCAGAGTACCAATGGGAATTGCTTTAATCGGATCCTTGAGATCACCGGACATATTTACGCCAGACATAATCCCCGTAACTGCCGGAAAAAATACTGCGAAAACTGTCCAAAAGGGGACTGTCACCTCAGCGCTAGAACCCCATAGGAGAATATCTCCAGCTTCGGGCAAGGGGCGACCCAGCACCAGGGAAAAAAGAGAAAGGGCGATCGCCGCCATGATGAAGTACTGGGCTTTAATGGCAATGCTGGCGGAAGTGAGGGCTAAAATTCCCACTAAAATTGTCACAATCAAAGCCACATAAAGCTGATTTAAGCCACCAAAAACCTGGACAACACTCTCCGCAAAACCAATGGTGTATAGGGCCACCGAAAAGGCCTGGGCGAAATACAACGGGATTCCCACCGCCCCGCCGGTTTCGAGTCCCAAAGAGCGACTAATCATGTAGTAAGCGCCCCCCACACGAACCACCTTATCCGTGGCGATCGCACAGATCGAAAGGGCCGTTAAAAAGGTAATGGCATTGGCGAGGGTAACAATGGCGAGGGAGCCTAACAATCCTGCATTACCCACAACCCAACCAAACCGGAGATACATGATCACCCCAAGGATGGTCAAAATAGAAGGGGTGTAGACCCCCCCAAACATTCCTAACCCAGATTTTTTCTCACTCGCCATAAAAATTCTAAGCTTGCCAAGTTTGTGTCCAGCATAGCGTTATTTTTTCCTTCCTTTGTGCAGAAACAAACTATTTCCGCCTTTTCTAGGATATTTGGCCCATTGTTCTAGGGTTTTTTTCATCGCAAAGCAAAAACCCCCTGCCGAAAAGACAAGGGGTGAGATTTTAGCAGGTTAATTTTCAGAAGAACTTAATCAACCAAACTTACCTGACGTCGAGGCAATCAGGAAGGCCGCGTAGGTGAGGACGTAACCCACCGTGAAGTGAGCGAGACCAACCAAACGAGCCTGAACGATGGATAGCGCAACGGGCTTGTCCTTCCAACGAACAATGTTCGCCAGGGGAGTGCGCTCGTGGGCCCAAACGATAGTTTCGATCAGCTCTTGCCAGTAACCACGCCAAGAGATGAGGAACATGAAACCAGTTGCCCAAACAAGGTGTCCGAAGAGGAACATCCAAGCCCAGACGGAGAGATTGTTTACACCGTAGGGGTTGTAGCCGTTGATCAACTGTGCGGAGTTCGCCCAGAGGTAGTCACGGAACCAGCCCATCAGGTAGGTGGAGTTTTCGTTGAACTGAGCAACGTTACCTTGCCAAATGCCGAGGTGCTTCCAGTGCCAGTAGAAGGTCAACCAGCCCAGGGTGTTCAGCATCCAGAACATTGCGAGGTAGAAGGCATCCCAAGCGGAGATATCACAAGTACCGCCACGACCGGGGCCATCACAGGGGAAGCTGTAGCCGAAGTCTTTCTTATCGGGCATTAGCTTAGAACCACGGGCATCCAACGCACCTTTCACAAGAATGAGAGTGGTGGTGTGAAGACCGAGGGCGATCGCGTGGTGAACGAGGAAGTCACCAGGACCAATGTTGAGGAAGAGAGAGTTAGAACCGCTGTTGATGGCATCTAACCAGCCGGGAAGATAAGCCGCACTTGCATTGGAAGCGATGCTATCAGCGTTGGAAAGAAGTACATCAAAGCCGTAGAGTGCTTTACCAGAAGCCGCTTGGACAAACTGAGCAAAGACAGGTTCGATGAGGATTTGCTTTTCAGGGGTACCGAAGGCAACTACTACATCGTTGTGGACATAGAGTCCGAGGGTGTGGAAACCGAGGAAGAGAGATACCCAGCTGAGGTGAGAGATCAGGGCTTCCTTGTGCTCCAACATGCGATAAAGAACATTGTCTTTGTTCGCTTCGGGATCGTAGTCACGGACGAAGAAAATCGCACCGTGGGCAAACGCACCGACCATCAAGAAACCAGCGATGTACTGGTGGTGGGTGTACAGTGCTGCCTGGGTAGTGTAATCCTTGGCGATGAACGCATAGGAAGGCAGAGAGTACATGTGCTGTGCAACCAAGGAGGTGATTACACCCAAGGATGCAAGCGCCAGACCCAACTGGAAGTGGAGGGAGTTGTTAACGGTATCGTAAAGACCTTTGTGGCCGGCACCAAGCTTACCCGAGGGGGGCTGGTGGGCATTGAGGATCTCTTTGATGCTGTGACCAATCCCGAACTTGGTGCGATACATGTGACCCGCGATGATAAACAGCACGGCGATCGCCAAGTGGTGGTGGGCAATATCAGTCAACCAGAGAGACTCCGTTTGGGGGTGGAAACCACCAAGGAAGGTCAGAATCGCAGTACCTGCACCTTGGGATGTGCCAAACACATGACCCGCAGTATCAGGGTTTTGCGCATACACACCCCAGTTCCCAGTGAAGAAGGGCATCAAACCAGCGGGGTGAGGCTTCACAGAAAGGAAGTTATCCCAGCCAACATGAACACCGCGAGACTCAGGAATTGCAACGTGTACCAGGTGACCTGTCCAAGCCAAAGAACTGACACCAAACAAACCAGCTAAGTGGTGGTTGAGGCGAGATTCAGCATCCTTGAACCACGCAAGACTAGGACGGAACTTGGGTTGCAAGTGCAGCCAGCCTGCGAACAAAAACAGAGAAGAGAGGATCAGAAGGAATACTGCGCCTTGGTAGAGGTCAGCATTGGTGGTCATCCCAATGGTGTAGAACCAATGGTAAACCCCAGAATATGCAATGTTTACAGGGTTAGAAGCGCCCGCTTGGGTAAAGGCATCAATTGCGCCTTGACCAAAGTGGGGATCCCAGATCGCATGGGCGATGGGACGGACGTTCAGGGGATCTTTGATCCACTGCTCGAAATTGCCTTGCCAAGCAACGTGGAAGAGGGTGCCGGAAGTCCACAGGAAGATGATTGCGAGGTGACCGAAGTGGGAAGCAAAGATCTTTTGGTAAAGATTCTCCTCAGTCATCCCGTCGTGGGTCTCGAAATCATGTGCTGTAGCGATTCCGTACCAAATCCGACGCGTAGTGGGATCTTGAGCAAGGTCTTGGCTAAATTTTGGAAATTTAGTTGCCATAACTATGCTTGAGGTTCTCCTCGTTAAACAAATGAGGGTGAGGTCTTCAAATGTAACCTCTGTATTTTCCCGCAGGGAAAGATACTAGGAGCCAATTGGGAGGGAAGGTGAATCGAGTGAAATACAACTCTTACAACTCCCCCTGAAATTGGCGATCGGTAAACCATTTCAGAGTTAACCGATGGACAAGCTTCTCGCTAGGAAGAAGGCCCAGGTTGTCACGATCCCACCGAGGAGATAGTGAGCAACACCAACCGCACGACCTTGAACGATGCTCAAAGCACGGGGTTGAATTGCAGGAGCCAACTTGAGCTTATTGTGTGCCCAAACGATGGACTCGATGAGTTCTTGCCAATAGCCACGTCCACTGAAGAGGAACATGAGACTGAAGGCAAACACAAAGTGACCCGCCAGGAACATGATGCCGTAAGCCGACAGTGCAGAACCGTAGGAGTTGATCACCTGAGAAGACTGTGCCCAGAGGAAGTCACGGAGCCAGCCGTTAATGGTAATTGCGCTTGTGGCAAAGTTACCACCAGTGACGTGGGATACGCTACCGTCTGGGAGGATTGTGCCCCAAACATCGGATTGCATCTTCCAGCTAAAGTGGAAAATCACGATGGAGAGGGAGTTGTACATCCAGAACAAGCCAAGGAAGACATGGTCCCAACCAGAAACTTGGCAAGTACCACCACGACCAGGACCGTCACAGGGGAAGCGGAAGCCCAGTTGACCCTTATCGGGTACGAGACGGGAGCTGCGGGAATAGAGAAGACCCTTCAGCAGAATAAGTACAGTGACGTGGATGGTAAACGCATGGATATGGTGAACCATGAAGTCAGCAGTACCGAGGGTGATGGGCATTAGGGCAACTTTGTTGCCGATTGCCACTACGTCACCACCGAAAACTTGACTCGCAGAGGCGATCGCATTGGGAGCGGTGCCACCGGGAGCAAGGGTATGGATGTTTTGAATCCACTGCGCGAAGATAGGCTGCAACTGAATCGCAGAATCAGAGAACATATCTTGGGGACGACCCAACGCACGCATGGTGTCATTGTGAATGTAGAGGCCAAAGCTGTGGAAGCCAAGGAAAATACAAACCCAGTTGAGGTGAGAAATAATCGCGTCACGGTGACGAATTACGCGGTCTAAGAGGTTGTTAACGTTCTTAGCGGGATCGTAATCGCGAACCATGAAAATTGCGCCGTGGGCACCAGCACCAACAATGAGGAAGCCGCCAATCCAAGTGTGGTGAGTGAACAGAGACAGCTGGGTGCCGTAATCTGTTGCCATGTAAGGATAGGGAGGCATGGAGTACATGTGGTGCGCGATGACGATGGTTAAAGAACCAAGCAGCGCGAGGTTAACCGCCAATTGAGCGTGCCAAGAGGTGGTTAGAATTTCGTAAAGACCTTTGTGACCTTCGCCAGTGAAAGGGCCTTTGTGGGCTTCGAGGATCTCTTTCATGCTGTGGCCAATACCGAAACCAGTCCGGTACATGTGACCTGCGATGATGAAGAGAACAGCGATCGCCAAATGGTGGTGAGCCACATCAGAAAGCCAGAGGCTACCAGTAGTGGGATTCAAGCCACCCTTAAAGGTTAAGAAATCAGAGTATGCAGCCCAATCTAAAGTAAAGAAAGGCTTCAGACCCTGGGCAAAGCTGGGATACAGTTCCGCCATTACCGAAGCATCAAAGAACTCGTGGGGTAAAGGAATATCCTTTGCAGCCACACCAGAATCTAGGAGCTTGTTTACCGGTAGGGAAACGTGGATCAAGTGGCCAGTCCAGCCCAAAGAACCACAACCTAACAATACGGATAGGTGGTGATTCATCATGGCTTCAGCATTCTGGAACCATTCCAGTTTCGGAGCTGCTTTATGGTAGTGGAACCAACCGGCAAACACCATTAGGGCTGCCATAACAAGACCGCCAATGGCAGTCACATAGAGCTGATAAGAGTTGGTAAAACCAGCAGCACGCCAGAGGTAAAACAGACCAGAGGTAATTTGAATACCGCTGAAGCCGCCACCGACGTCTCCGTTCAGAATGCCTTGACCCACAACGGGCCAAACCACTTGTGCACTTGGCTTAATAACAGTGGGGTTATTTAACCAAGCTTCATAGTTAGAAAATTTTGCGCCATGGAAGTACATGCCGCTGAGCCAAACAAAGACTACAGCAAGGTGACCGAAGTGGGCGCTAAAGATTTTGCGCGAAATATCTTCGAGATCACTTGTTTGGCTATCGAAATCATGTGCATCAGCATGGAGGTTCCAAATCCAGGTGGTGGTTTTTGGACCCCGTGCCAGAGTTCGGTCAAAGTGACCCGGTTTGCCCCACTTCTCAAAGGAAGTTGGTACCGGATCCTTATCAACCTTTACTGCCATGAGGATTCTCCTCTCTAGACAATCGACGTAATAAAGGTTCTATCTAAATAGATGTATTCAAATAGATAAGCTGTGAGCGAATCACCAGCTTGCAAGGTTTCCAGTGATTTAGGACTGCTCTAAAACCCATTGGGCAAAAAGCATTGATGTAAATGATAGGGCCTACTTTCCAAGGATGTTGGGGGACATTAACAATATTTAAAACTCCCTGAAATCATTACGGCACAATGGCTGAAATCAATTGAATTCCGCCGAAAAACTGAAAACTCAAACGGTTTTTTGTAACAAAAAGCAATGTAACGTTACCTTTCATTATGGGAAGTTCTCTGGCGATCGCCCCCAGGAACGACGGCCATGATTCCAAGGGTGCCCCTTCGTTTTCCACAAAACCCAATATAAAAACCAAGGCTAAATGAAATAATGGTTGTTGGCGATCGCCTTAAGTCGTTTTTGTCACGCATCCCAAACCTGTTCTCCGTAGACCTCTCCCCTCAAATGCGGAGCTATGCTACCCTGATAAGGTTGTTTAAAACTCGCACATCTGGGATTCTTTCGGGTGTTTCGCACAGATGAAATGTCCCCAGATGAAGGTTTAACCCGAAAAGGAGTAAACAGAATATGCCCGTTGTATCTCTCGCTGAGCTACTAGAATCTGGTGTCCACTTTGGGCACCAAACCCGCCGCTGGAACCCCAGAATGGCACCTTACATCTACACATCCCGTAACGGTGTCCACATCATTGACCTGGTTCAAACTGCGCAACTCGTTGAACAAGCCTACACCTACATGAAGGAAGCTTCCGAAAACGGTAAGCACGTCCTTTTCGTCGGCACCAAACGTCAGGCCGCTGGCATCATTGCCCAAGAAGCAAAACGCTGTGGCGCTTTCTACATCAACCAGCGTTGGCTGGGGGGAATGCTCACCAACTGGGAAACTATTAAAACCCGTGTTGAGCGCCTCAAAGAATTAGAAGCCCTCGAAGAAAGCGGTAACCTTGCTCGCCGTCCGAAAAAAGAAGCCTCCATGCTTCGTCGCGAACTGGACAAGCTGCAAAAATACCTCGGCGGCATTAAGAATATGCGCAAAATCCCTGACATTGTGGTGATCATTGACCAACGTCGGGAGCACAATGCCATCCAAGAATGCCAAAAATTAGGGATTCCCATCGTTTCTCTCCTAGATACCAACTGCGATCCCCAAACCGTTGATTTGCCAATTCCGGCCAACGACGATGCAATTCGTTCCATTAAATTGATTGTGGGTAAATTGGCCGATGCAATTTATGCCGGTCGCCACGGTCAGCCCGTTGATGATAACGGTGACTACGGAGACTTCGATGAAGCAATCGATGAGTACGCCGATGAGACCGATGCATCTGAGTCTGAATAAGCGTAATATCTTCTTGAATTGACCTGATAATTTTTTGGTGAACAGCAACATGGCACAAATTTCTGCAAAGCTTGTCAAGGAACTGCGCGATAAAACTGGCGCAGGGATGATGGATTGCAAAAAAGCGCTTGGTGAAACCAATGGGGACATCACTAAAGCGATTGAGTGGCTCCGTCAGAAAGGGATTACCTCTGCTGAGAAAAAAGCAGGTCGGGTAGCAGCCGAAGGACTGATCGAAAGCTATATTCACACCGGTGGTGGCATTGGTGTTCTCGTAGAAGTGAACTGCGAAACGGATTTCGTTGCCCGTGGTGATATCTTCAAAGATCTGGCCAAAGGGATTGCGATGCAAATCGCTGCTTGTCCTAATGTTCAGTATGTGAAAGTCGATGACATTCCGACTGAAATTGCCGACAAAGAGCGCGAAATTGAAATGGGTCGCGATGACCTGGCCGGTAAACCCGATAATATCAAAGAAAAGATTGTTGAAGGCCGCATTGCTAAGCGCCTCAAAGAGCTTTCTTTGATGGATCAGCCCTACATCCGTGATCAGAATATGACGGTTGAAGAGCTTGTGAAGCAGTCGATCGCCACCATTGGTGAAAATATCCAAATTCGTCGTTTCCAACGGTTCGTCCTGGGCGAAGGCATTGAGAAAAAAGAAGAAGACTTCGCCGCAGAAGTCGCTGCGCAAATGGGTCAATAGGAACTCTCATTTCTGATTTGATTGTGTGTGCTTAAATATTGTCCCGCCTTCTCCATGTTATGGGGGAGGTTTTTTCTATGGTTGATGGTCAAGGTTTGCCTGGGCATTACGTCGCCACATGGCTGGTTTAATACGCCGCAGCGCCGATCCTGTGAGTCTTTGATCCCATTCTGTTTCGGATAAGGTGGCAAGTTCGGCTAACTTTGGTGCAAGGTGTTTGGGGTAAGGCTGAAAATCTTCAATATTGGTGGGTTGGGCAAAGCGCTGGTTCCAGGGGCAGACATCCTGACAGATATCACAACCTGCCACCCAATTTTGTAGGTGTGGGGCAATGTGAGGGGGCAGTTGTTCGGCTCGATTTTCGATGGTGTGATAGGCGATGCAACGGTTCGCATCAACGGTAAAGGGAGCGGCGATCGCCTCTGTTGGACAAGCCTCGATACAACGGGTACAGGTACCACAATGCTTTGTATGGGGCTGATCCGGCGTCAAAGCTAAAGTGGTGAGGACTTCCCCCAAAAAGACCCAACTACCGTACTCTCTGGTAATGACATTGCTATTTTTGGCAATCCAACCGAGGCCAGCTCGTTCTGCCCAAACCTTATCCTGGACAGGCCCGGTATCCACATAGAAACGGTGGTGTTCCTCCGGAAATTCTTTGGTGAGCCACTGGCAGAAAGCTTTTAGACGTTTGCCTAAGACACGATGGTAATCTCGGCCCCAGCCGTACCGGGAAATCTTACCTACGCCTGGTGCCTCAGAATGGGCATGGGGTGTGTAATAGTTGAGGGCCACACAAATGACCGACTGCACCCCTGGTAAACAGGCTTGGATATCCTGGCGTTTCGGGTTAGCCATCCAGGCCATTTCCGCCTGATACCCGGCCGCCAACCAAGCTTGTAACTGCTGTTGATTGTGAGCATTGTCCACGGTAGCATCGGCAATGCCCACCAAATGAAATCCTAAACTTAGAGCATAATTTTTGACTCGGATAGTCCTATCTGTTTGCAACTGCGACATTTTGAATAATTTGATGAATCTCCGCCAAGGCGCTTTTTAACCGACCAGACCAGAACGAAGGGCACGCACAGCAGCCTGGGTACGGTCATCGGCACAAAGCTTATTGAGAATATTGCGGACATGGGTTTTAACGGTACCCACGGTGATAAATAAATGCTCGGCAATTTCGGAGTTGCTGCAACCATCAACAATCAATTGGAGTACTTCCAATTCTCGATCCGTTAGGGGACAGCTTTCTAGGAGTTGTTGATCTTCTGGGGAAGTCGCTTGAATCGTAACTGTAGAGCCAGAAAGGGGTTCTCCCCCTTGCACTTGATTGAGGACAATGCGGGCGATCGCCGGATCAATCCAACTGTTGCCTGAGTCTGTCGTTTTGACCGCCTCTACCAAGTGATCAAACGTAATATCCTTCATACAATAGGAATCAGCTCCTGCCGCAAAGGCTGCTAAAACAGCGGCATCATCATCCTGCAACGTCAAAATCAAAACCTTTGTTTGCGCCTCGTGGGACTGATCCTTGAGCTTTTCCTGTTTCAAAATTCGGGTCAACTCAATCCCGTCAAGCTCAGGCAAACCAATATCCACAATCGCTAAATCAGGATGAATCTCTTCTAACAAACGCAATCCATCCGCTCCATTGGCCGCCTCTGCTAAAAGTTCAATGTCCGCACATTGTTGTAGAGAAGTTCTTAGCCCGATGCGCGTTAAATCATGATCTTCAATTAGAACAACCCGAATTTTTTTCATGGTTTTCCCGGAGACTTTCCAAAATATAGCATGATCGATATACATTTATATGCAGTGAATCTTCAAGCCCTCCTTGTAAAAACCGTGTTAGAACAATCCGTAATCACCTCGACCCTCCTCCTTACATTGCTCTTGATGGTCGGTCTGTTTTTCTTCATTCGCGCTTCCATCAAAGATCGCACCGAACAAGTAGAGCTATTGGCAAAAGAGCCTGAAGAATCCATCTTTGAGCGTCTCCAAACCTACTTCGAACAGCGAGCCTATCGGATTACCACCGTTGATGGTGTCAATAATATTGTCACCTATGAAGGTTTTGTTCCTCCCAGTGGTTTTATTGCTGTTTTTTTGAGCCTATTAGCAGCCCTCGGTTTAGTTTGTATTGCCCTGGTCTTAGCACTGCTCTATCCCAATATTGGCTTTGCTTTCCTTGGTATTTGTCTCCTGGCTCCCTTGGCAGGTCTCTTTTACTGGCGTAAGGCAGGGAAGGTAGAAAAAGTTATTTTACAGATCACCACACAAACACCGATTACCGAGACTCCCACCCGATTAATTACGGTGACCGCCCACCGGGATGAGTTGATCCAACTGCGTCAGGTGATGCCTTACCAGCTCCATGAAGCTTAGGAAATGTCCCCAACAAAACTAATTGAGCTATCCATTAACACCATGGCAAAAACGCGACAAAAATAGCCCCGACCCGAAAATGGGTGGGACTAGGGAGTATTGAAATTGATAGAAGGGGATTAGAGATCACCTAAACGTTAGGTTAAGTGATATATTTTTGAAGGAACTTTAAGCTTTGCTAGAAACAGTCGCTTTTTCAGATACTTCTTCATCGGCGTTGCTACAAAGCACCCGTAGACTGGGGAATAAAAAGTGATTCTCCTCTACATATTGGGCACCAAATAATCCTTTTTCTGCCCAAAAGTACCGATCAGTGGTATGCTCATTACGCTTAACTACAACGACTGCTGGGGGCATAATCCCATTCGCAGCGATATGCTTGCGGGCTGCAGTCACGGGTTTGTCATCACCGCTTTCGATATTATATTGTGGGACAATCTCTAAAATTTTTCTTCCTTCTTGCCGACGCCGACTCTTGCGTTTACGCTTTCTTGCCAACCCAGTACCTCCTCTTCTTTACTTTTTTAGAACAGCTGTAACAGGAGTTACAGAATGTCGAGCAAAGTATATCGGCTCCATTGAAAAAAATCAAGTGAAAATTGACTGGTTTTCGCGATGGGTTGGATTTTTTGTATTAAGAAATCTACTACAATCCAATGAAGGTAGGCGATCAATCCAAAAGTAAAAAAAGAATTAAGTTTTTTGTCAAAACCCCTGATTTATCAAGGTTTCCTGGGAAATATCCCCTAGGGATTGCGGCTTGGGAGGATGAAATTCATGACGACATTACCGCAACTGTTGCCAGTTAGCCCAGAGTATTTGTCCCTGTGCCAAGGGCAGTTGCAATTGTTAGCCCAAGGCGTTGGGGCAGAGTGGGGGATCGTTTATTTGGCCCAGCCAGATCAAGAGAATCAAGAAATTACGCTCCAACCCATTAGTGCCTTTCCCGATCGTTTGCTGGCGGCGGGGAGGCAGGGATCAACGGAGATGGCAACGATGGTTTCGGATCAAGAGGAATGGCTTGATGTCCCGATGGGCGAGGAAACGGCTGCTTTGCCGGATGACCTTGTGGGTTTGTTGGGGGAACCAGCTCGGGCATTTCCCCTGTGGCATGGTGATTTAATTTTGGGGATTTTAGCGACGGGACGCCGGGATCGGGGTTGGCGATCGCCAGAGGTGACCCAGATTGAATTGATCGCCGAAGGTTTAGTGCTGGCCTGTGTGTTGGATCAGCAAAAGAGTTGGGCCACTGAGCGGCTCACCCAGCAGCAACATCTCCAGGCCCTAGAACAAGAGCATTTCCATGATCTGCTACACCAGCTCCGTAATCCAACAATGGCGATCAGTACCTTCGGTAAGTTGTTGTTGAAGCGGTTACTGCCGACGGAGAAAAATTATCCGGTCGCCGAAGGCATTGTCCGGGAAAGCGATCGCCTGAAAGGATTGCTCACCCAATTTAGTGAAGAGGTGGATCTCTTAACGGCTCAAATTCCCCAGTTGGAGGGAGGGCCAAGTTTAGCTTTACCGCCCAATGGTGAACTGAGTTTTGCCCCAGACCGTTCCCTCTCCGTAGAGCCGTTACCCGTAGCAGAAGTGGTACTTCCCCTCGTCGCTTCCCTAGGGGCGATCGCCACCGAGCGGGGGATCACCTTAAATTATAGGTTGCCAGAACCGTCTCCTTGGGTCTTGGGGAATCACACAGCCCTGATGGAAGTTTTGAATAATCTTTTAGAAAATGCGCTGAAATATACACCGTCCGGGGGACAAGTGTTCTTGCAGGTAGAAGCCCAGGCCCATGAACTCACCATTGCCGTCCATGATACGGGCTACGGTATCCCCCCGGCGGATTTGCCCCATGTCTTTGAACGACATTACCGGGGAGTGCAGGCGGAAAGTGCCATTGAAGGTACTGGGCTGGGGTTGGCGATCGCCGCTGATCTTGTGGGAAAAATGGCCGGAGACATTGAAGTATATAGCCCAACCATTGGCTTACCCCATACCGAAGCTCTCCCCGGTAGCACTTTTATGTTGTGGCTTAAAGTCGCGTCAAATCCTCATCAAGTTACCTCTGCTGAGCTTCCCCAAGGCAATTGATTTGATTATTTGATTTTTGAGATTTAGAATGCTGTTTTTGCATTAAGCAACTTTTCGGTATTGCAGACAATTTCCCAGTACAGTGGGGACGATAAAAATAGTTGAGGTTTTACATGGGACAACTAGAAGCCCTGATTTTTGATGTGGATGGCACCCTAGCCAATACAGAAAAGGATGCCCACCGCGTTGCTTTTAACCGCGCCTTTGCGGATGTCGGTTTGCCCTGGGATTGGTCGGTGGATCTTTACGGTCAGCTCCTGAAGGTGACGGGGGGTAAAGAAAGAATTCGCTTTTACATTGAATCTTGGCAGCCACAAATGCCATCGGTCGGTGATCTGACTGCTTTTATCAAGGATCTCCATGCCCGCAAAACCCAGCATTACTGCGATTTACTGGCCAATGAAGTTTTACCACTGCGCCCTGGCGTTAGACGACTGATCCAAGAAGCACGGGATCAAGGCATTCGTTTGGCGATCGCCACCACCACTACCCCAGCCAATGTCACCGCCCTATTGACCCATTCCCTCGCCCCCGATGCGATGGATTGGTTTGAGGTTATTGCCGCTGGCGACATGGTTCCCCAGAAAAAACCGGCCCCCGATATCTTTTTCTATGCCCTCGAAAAAATGAATCTCCGGGCTGATCAATGCGTTGCCTTTGAGGATTCCGGTAATGGCTGGCTTTCGTCTCGGGATGCCGGCCTCACCACCGTCGTCACAGTGAATAACTACACCGCTAACCAAGATTTTACGGGGGCCGACCTGGTACTCAGTGACCTGGGGGAACCCGATCAACCCTTTACGGTGCTAGCCGGAGAGGTGGGGACTTGGCCTTATTTTGATGTGACTTTAGCCGCCGAATTACTCAAGCGAAAAAGCAAAAGTTGATTTACCTGATCGGTACTGAAATTATCATCGCTGATCAACAGTAAACTTTGGCTGCCATCGGCAAGCCGTGGCCCTAGGGTCATACCTTCTAGGTTATCGAGGCCAATCCCCAACTGTCGCAGATCCAGCAATAGGGTTTTCTGCATGGGGACAACGGTCTCTGGATTTCCGGCGAGGGATTCGATGCGGGCAGTGTCGGTGGCATTACCAATGGTCACCTGGAACAGTTTCGCACCAACCCCCCCAAGGCCATAGCTGCGCTCCAGGCTGAGAAAATAACCTTCCTGGGGGAGGGCAATCATTTCCACGAGGCCATTGGAAAAGGTTCCTTGGGGTGCAGGTTCTAAAGGATAGAGATGCTCGGCGATTAACACAGGCTCGCCGATGGGATTGATGACGTAATGCAGTAGACGGATGGGCGCACCCACATTATCAGAACGCGTGTCTTGATGAAGAGATGATTCTGGAGCGACAAAGATCCGAAAGGGGTCAACGGCGGCTTGGGAAGGGGCAGAAATGGCCAAGGATTCAAATCCTAAATTATTGCGCACACCCCGCTGGCGATCGCCTGTTAGAAAACGTTGGGGAATTCTGAGGGACGTTAATTCACGACCTTCGTGATCAAATTCTTTTACAAACGGGTCAATGGCGGCGTCGGTATCTCCCTCGCTGGAAATAAATAACGTATTGCGGGGCGAGAGCACCAATCCTTCTGGGTCAAGGCTTCCTGGGGCAAAGGTTTCACCGTCAGGGGTGGTTAAAGGCGTCATGCCCTTGAGGTTGAGCTGCTGGATTTGGGGAATGGCTCCGGTTTCGTCGATGTCCAGATCGAAGGTATAAAAGCGGGCCGGGGCAAACTGGGAACGGTCGTCACTCAGGGCATAATAATCACCGGTCTGGGCATCGTAATAGAGAGCCGATAGGCCGCCGACCGTTGTCCCTTGAAACTCTGTTTTGGGTAACCAATATTCGTCTAGAAATTCTACGCTCAGGGGGGCAAAGGTGCGGGGATTGCTTTCTGCCGGGGGCACAACGGGGGCACAACCGATCAGTAAGCTGCCAATCAGACAAAGTTTAATCCATAAAATTTTTGGCGATCGCCACCAGGAATTTTTCGGCTTCATCATGGCTTTTGGCTTTCCCACAACACAACAAAAAAGAGAGGTGATTTTCCTCCCTTAAACTAGCAGATTATCAAAATTTGCCTGGTAATGGCTGGTTTTAGATTTCTCCGTAGGCGCGGTCAATGAGCCGCCGGGCAACGGTTTGGGTGCCTGTGTGTTCGTAATAGTTGGTACTGAGATCCAAGAAGGCCGCCACATAATCGAGCTTGTTATCGGAAACTTCCACAAACCCTTGGATATGATCCATGATTTTTTCGGGGGTCAAACCACGGGCGCTCACAAAGCCGCTCATCCAGCCCTGCATGGAGCTAAAACTGCGGTTAATAAAGGCCAATTTCCCCGCAGGATTCCCCCCTGGCAAGAATTCTCCAACGCGACCAAAGGCCGGATTATTGCTGAGTTCTCCCGCCGAAAGATTATTTAAGGTGCGGTCAATTTTTTGGAGGAAATCTGGCCCCAGGGGAATCAAACCATCCACACAAATCAGGGTCGCAATCCGCATCAATTCTTCGCCACTGTAGTCGGCGATCGCCTTCATGAAATCCCCTAGACTATCCCCCGGAATGCCGTTAATCTGACAAAAACAGGTAATTTCGGCGACCAGCTTTAGACACAAATCAATCGCCTGGGCCTTATCCGCGTTGGGGGTCACTTTCTGCATCAAGCCACCTACCAAAGGGATTTTGTCGCCCACTTTATTCGCCAGGGCCGCCGCCGCCAATGCTTTATCCGCCTGGTCAACGGTTTGGTAGATCCACATCGCCCGCTGATAACCCTGGGATTTGTCGCTGTAGAGGACAATGGCGCGATCGCGCACCGCTTGGATAATTGCCGGATCGGTTTCCCGTGTCACCGCTTTGACCATATTGTCGAAGCCAACAATGTTCGTCCATTCCCCAGGCACCACAAAATCCAGACCATTTAACAGCATGGTCGTGAGATTTTTTTCGGGTAACTGATCCATCAACTCCACAATCGAAGCACTCATGAAAAACCTCCTAATTTAGTCAATAGAAAATTACGGCTGTGGTTTACAAAAAATTGGCCTATAAACTCGCTAAACCCTGTAGATTCACCTTGGCGAGCCAAGCCTTGCGCTCATCGGGGCCAAAACTAGGATCCCGGGACATCACTTTCACTTGATAGCGATCGCCCACTAAAACCGCATGGGCATTTGCTCCCTGGGCCACGAGGGGGAACCCATCAACCGTTTCTTCGGCTTCAGCAAATTTACTGCGGGCAGCGAGATTGGTGGCGGTATCTGAGATGGAAATTTTTGCCATTTCCGTACCGTTGAGGGTTAATTTAATTTCCGCGAAACCTTCTTTTTCTTGGGTAAAGACCCGGTCATAGCCCTCGGTTTTGTCCGCTGGGAAAAATTGATTAAAAGCACTGCCCTTTTGAGGTGTTTGGGCCGTCTCCGTTGCCGGGGTGGTGACTTCAGTATTAGCCCCAGGGTTTGGGTCAGGGGGGGGAACCGGGGCATTGCCACCACAGGCCGTCAGGAACAATAGACTCGCCAGAAGCACAGGGGCGATCGCCCGATAGATAAATTGAAAACGCATGGGATGATTGGGAAATTTACGCTCACTTGGTTTCAATTTTGAACGCAAATTCCCAGAATCTCCCGAAAAATTAATAATCTAGCAAGAAAGTTACGCCAAAATGCGGGGTTGACGGCCCTTTTGTCCGGTCATGAGTTTGAGCGCAAACAGGCGCAGGGGATTAAATTTTGCCATCACAATCAGCCCCAGACGGCGCACCCAGACCACAGGCCAAATGCGGTTGGAAAAAAGGCGGTTGAGGAAATCCGTAAAGCCAAGAATTACCAGATTTTCACGCTTGCGCCACCGTTCATAGCGTTTCAACACAGCCAAACTTCCTAGATCCTGACCCCGTTGCTGGGCTTCGATCAAGGTTTGGGCGAGGGCCGCCGCATCGCGGATGCCTAAATTGAGACCCTGGCCCCCCACCGGGTGGCAACAATGGGCCGCATCTCCCACCAACGCGAGACGATGATCCACATAACGATCGCCTTGCATCAATTGCACCGGAAAGACCTGGCGATCGCCAAGCAATTTTAAGCGACCGAGCTGGGGGCCGGTGTGTTGTTCTAAATATTCTAGGAAAACTTCCGGAGGTAATTCTTTCAGGCGTTGGGCTTCGGCATGGGGATTTGTCCAGACGATTTGACAGCGATTTTCGGTTAGGGGCAAAACTCCCATCGGCCCCGTACCCCAAAACCGTTCAAAGGCGACATCATTGCGGGGGGCGTCATGTTCAACAACGCAGGTGACACAGGATTGCCAATATTTCCAACCCCTCGTTTTAATGCTGGCTCCTTGGCGCACAAGAGAGCGTGGCCCGTCGGCTCCAACTACCAAGGCCCCTTGAATTTTGATCTGCCCCTGGGTTTCGCTAGATAACTCCACGATCGCCTGCTCAGACTCGTAGTGAATGGCGGTGACTTGGGCTGGACAGAACCAGCGGATATTGCCATAGCCCCGCAGAGAAGCCTGGAGAGTTTCAAGAACAACTTGGTGCTGCCCCGAAAACCCAAGAAAATCAGTCTTGAGATCCTGGCGGGAGAATCTAACGACCCCAGAAAAATCTTCGTCCGATAATTGAATATTGCGGTATTTGCCACTACGGGCGGCGATCACCTCCCAAACCCCCAACTCCTGAAAAAGCCGCTGGGAAAGCAGGGACATCGCATAGGCCCGCTGCCGTTGGGTCACCACATCAAGGGGTTGTGCTTCCACGATGGCAATCCGCAGATTTGTCCGTTTGAGGCAGGCCGCGAGGGTGACCCCGACAATACCGCCACCGACAATGATCACATCAAACCCAAGGTGAGATTTTTCCATTACTGAGCGCGAGAAACTAAAGACCGTAGGACGTGGCTTGTCCTAAACAAAAGGTAACATTTTCGCGAGAGAGAAGGCTATGGCGTGACTACCCCTGGCGCAGTTGGCTGCGCACTCGCATTAACACTTTGCCCAGATAATTACGCCCACTGCCATCGGCACCACAGCCCCAGTAATAGTCCACCGGGGAATTTTCAATAATTGCTGCGTCCCCCGTTGCCAGCAAAATTTGGGCAATGTCAGGGTGGGTTTTAAATTTTGTCCAAACCCCTTGCCACATCACGGTTCGTTTAATGTCTTCCCAATCGGGGCGTTTGGGGTGCTGGGGATCGCGGCCTAGGGCGGCGGCAATTTCTGGGGTCGAGGCAGCGCGAATTTTGTCGATGAGATCTTGTTGGTGGGTAGGGAGAAATTTATGGGCCTGGTAAAAATGCTCAACAGTAGGCCAATCTAGGGCTTCGCAGTGGATCGGGTGCAGCGAAAAATTCGAGAAACAGCCATAGGGGTCATGGGCCTTGTAGAAATAAATCGGTTCGGCGGTTGACTCCATCATGACTCCTGTACGCAAGCAAAACCTCAGCTATTATAAATTCTCCTCTGGTCGTCTGGCGCTGGGGGCGATCGCCTGGGTAGGGATCTGAGTCAAGGTTTGCCACTCGCGGCCCGTTTCGCCGGTGACCACCCAGAGGATTGAGCGGAGCCCATCACGGATACATTTCATCGTCGTTTCCGGGGGATTATCCGATGGGACAGGCACTGGTTTAATGGCAATGTCACGGGTGCCGAAAACAATGCTGGCCACGAGCTTGGCGCGGTTCATGTGGTTTTCGGAAGTGATGAGGTAGACGCTATCGATATTTTCTTGTTTAAATTCGTCTACGAGGCTGGTGAAGTTGGTGACGGTGTCTTCGGCCTGGTAATCGAGCTGGAGGCGATCGCCTTCGATTTGATAGTTCGCAAAAATCTGGCGGGCATATTCCGGTGGACTACCGGAGGAAACCCAAACTTTGAGATCCGGATGTTCCTGGGCAAATTGGGCCGCAAACCGCTCCCGTTCTTCGTGGCCCCCAAGGACAAAAATGGCTTTGGCTGGACGTAAAGCGCCTTGGATACGTTGGTAGGCGATCGCCCCACAGGTTAGGCCAATTAGACCCAAAACAAACCAGCGCCGTCGGCAAAACGTTGTTTGCTGCTGTCGGGGCGCTCGCGGTCGCGCCACTTTTCTAGGAGAAATAGCCATGCCAAGGGAAAAAGAGGAAGCGAAACATCGCCAATTATAGGCAATGGGTAGAAAAATTTACGGGGAGCATAGCCCCATCTTAGCCCCGCCGCTGGAAGGGCTGTCCCCAGTAGCGCCAACATTCTTTATTAAACGGCGATCGCCACTTCAAGATTAAATCCCGTTCTAGAGCGAGCCGTTGGGAACGGTCTGTGGGGACTGACACATTAAACGCTAAATTAACAGCCACATTCAAGCCATACTGACGGTGCAAGCTGATGTAAGCATCAATATAGTCCTTGCAATCATGAACCCCTTTCCAGCGTTGCTTAATCGATAATTTTGTTTCCCCCACATAGAGCAGCAACGGCACCGCATGGTCGAGGACAAAGTAAATATTCGCTTGACCTTCCTGGAGGGGATCATAACGCTCCCGATAGAAATCCCAGGGCTTCGGCGGCAGGGTAAAGGGGTCAATTTTTTCGGCGTCCCAGTGGTCTGGCTTCGACTGGGTCTCAAAAAGTAAACTGGTTTGGCTTGCGGCTGGATTTTGACGAACCTTGTCCTGAAAGTTTTGCAGTCGTTGCTTCCATTGCAGGAGGCTTTCTTGGCCCATGGTAAGCCTGGGGGCGCGTTCGACGCGGTAAGGATTGGGGGCATCGGCCACAGAAAAAAGCTTGAGCTGTTCGTCGGTCATGGGCGAGAAAAAATTCACAGGCTCTCCAGTGTAGCAAAGGCAAATCCTAGGCCCGTGCTCCCTGATACCGGATAAATTCGAGGGGTAGCCCATCGGCATCGGCAAGGAACATCACCTCATAAATGCGATCGCCAATCATCTGCTGTTGGGGTTTTAGAAGAACCGTGATCGGTTCCGGGGCATTTTGTTGCAAATCGGCGAGCCAAGTGACTAAATCTGGCGTGATTTCCGTCAGGTCAAAGGATAAATGATAGTAGCCGACATAATGTTCATCACCAAAGGCATCGAGGGCGGGCTTCGGTTGGGGGATTTGGATGAGTTCCAAACGTCCAAGGGGGCCTTTAAGCCAACAGGCAAGGGTGTACCCTGTGGTGAACTGGGTTTCCATGGCAAAACCGAGCTGTCCGTAAAAGGCGATCGCCCGGTGGATATCGGCAGTGCGAATTGAAGCGTGGTGCATGGCTGACTGGTTTCAGTAGAGGACAGATCAATTTTCCCCCAGGGCTAAATCTGTCGCCAAAAATCCCCTGCGTTACCATAGCCATAGTTTTTTGCGTTCTCTTTGTTTTCTAAAAAAAGATTTGTGGGGAAAAGTTTATGGGAGCATGGCGCAGTGCTTGGGGTTGGCTGTTGTGGGGAAGCATCTTTTTCTATGGCTCCTTCGCCTATGCCGATGACAGTTTCGGCAATACCTTAGACGCAATCACTGTCAAAACCGCGCCCACAACCGACGCGAGGGCTGCCCTCGCCACCCTGAAAACAGCACAAGTCATTTACCTCGGTGAACACCACACCAGCGAGGCTGACCACATCGCCCAGTTAGAAATTATCAAAGCCCTCCACGACCATCATCCCCAGGTGGCGATCGCCATGGAAATGTTTCAACGGCCTTTCCAAGGGGTTTTAGATCAATACATTGCCGGGGAAATTAGCGAAGCTGACCTTGTCGCCCAAACGGAATATGAAACCCGTTGGGGTTTTGACTGGGAATTGTATGCGCCTATTCTTCGTTTTGCCCAGGAAAAACAGATTCCAGTGATCGCCCTCAATGCCCCCAATGAAGTGGTACGTCAGGTATCCTCAGTTGGTTTGGCTAGTTTAGAGGCGGCGGATTTTGAATATTTGCCTCCCCGCAGCGATTTAGACTTGAGCAATGAAAGTTATCAGGCGCTTCTCCAGGAGGCCTTTACGGGCCATGGTCAGCATGGCAACTTTGACTTTGACAATTTTTTCGCCGCCCAGGTGGTGTGGGATGAAACCATGGCCGAGGCGATCGCCAATTTTGCTCAACGCAACCCCAATACCCAAATTATTACCCTCGCGGGTCAAGGCCATGTCATTTATGGTTACGGCATTCCCGACCGGGTAAAACGTCGCCTCGGACAATACCTAAAACAGCAGACCGTATTGCTCAATCCAAGTCCAGATCTCACCCCGACGCCAGAGGTTGCCGATCTTTTCTGGTGGACGGAAGCGCCGACCATTCCCTAGCCACCGCTAATTTTCGCCTTGTAACCTTGGTCAAGGAGGAATGCGAGAATTGGCTGGCGCTGATCTCCCTGGATTTCTAGGGTATTGTCCTTG
Organism: Picosynechococcus sp. PCC 7002; assembly: GCF_963860125.1. Taxonomy (NCBI): domain Bacteria; kingdom Bacillati; phylum Cyanobacteriota; class Cyanophyceae; order Chroococcales; family Geminocystaceae; genus Picosynechococcus; species Picosynechococcus sp. PCC 7002. The sequence continues at coordinate 2,025,226 of NZ_CAWLFA010000001.1, read as the reverse complement.
AGGGTGCCCCCGGAGCCACATTTATTTTTTAGCTGCTTTAAGAGTTTTTGTAACGTCTCTGGGGAATGTTGTAGTCCCGTAATTACAGTTACCGTCTTGCCTTTACGACCAGAACGGCTCGTTTGGATGCGGGGACTTTGTTGTTGGGGCGGCAGATCAACGATTTCCGGGGTCTCGTCTGGGACAGTGTTACCAAATTCTTGATAGACAACTTTTTTACGCGCCATCGTTCAAATTCAATCGATTGGGTGTACTTTTCCTTAGCTTACGGGTTTTATGGGATCTTGGATTACAAGCTACTTTTTTTGAAATTTTAAATGCCTACAAAAAAGAGCGACATAGCCGCCCTTGGTGAACTGAATTCCATCAATATCCTTGTGGTGGGCCAGGTACAGCCCGAGGAAACTTGACCAAAACTGCTTTCAGGAAAGAGAAAAATGGTGCGGTAAAACCCAATAAAGAATTGGGGTCAAAATTATAAACGCAACCGTAAAAATCCCAATAATCTCAACAGCAAGAAGTCCTTCATTCATGGCGATCGCCTCTTAAATGTGATTGATCCATCACATCTTTAGTGTAGCCTGACTTCCTTCGCGACCAGACCAGACCCCTAACCGGAGATCAGTACCGTGACACCGATGAGGGTCGCCACAAGTACGCCTCCTAGAACACCAATAACCAGCAAATTTTTTTGTTCTTTCGCTGTTTTTGCCTCTGCTTGGTACATTTTGGGCTCTTGGGCAAAATTATTCAGCTTACCGTCTTCATCTTCCATGTAGCGCATGGTGGCTCCTTCAAATTTGTCAATCTTTAAACCCCCTGGGGGTTCGATCATCATAGGAACCGGACTTTATAGCTATCAATAAAACTCAACAAAAGTTAAGCTTCCTACGCACCCATGCCGGAATAATGTTTCAAACCTTTACGCCAAAAGTAACGATTTAGGCCATAGAAAATCAAACTCCAGACGCCCATGACAATGAAGCCTTCGGTGAGACGCACCGGCAACCCCATCAAGATCGCCGAGGGAAAATACACCACATAGGGAAAAGGGGTCAGCAGGGCAATTTCCTTCATGAGGGGCGGAAAGGTTTCCAGGGGAGCGATATAGCCAGAGAGGAAAATATAAAACAAAAACCAAATTTGTTCGATGGCGCTGGCCCGTTCCACCCAAAAGGCCGCCATCGCAAAGGTGTATTGCAGGAGGAAACGCAGACCAAAGGCGATCGCCGCCGTAAGAATACAGAGCAGTACCTGGGTCAAGCTCGGTACCCAAAACGCCTGGGGATAAAGAGCAAAAAACAAGAGCACCAGGGCAATGCTAAAGGGCAGGCGAGCAAATCGTTCCGACACATGGCTCGCAAAATGTCGCCAAACGGGATCAATGGGTTGGAGTAGGGCAAAGGACAGTTTTCCCTGGAAGACTTCCTTTTCAAATTCCCAGATCACCCAGACGAGGGTCAGTTGGCGAATAAAAAAGACGGCGATAAAGTAGCGGGCAAATTCAATCGCAGACAGGGGCAACTCCACTTGGTTCGAGGCTTCTGTCCAGACCCCCAGCAGGATAATCGGTAGGGACGAGTTGAGCACCCAAAAAAATAGCTCGGCCCGATATTCCACCATGTAGGCGTAGTAGGTGGTGAATAAAACCTGTGCTTTTCGAAACGGCGATCGCACCATAATCTCCCAGAAAAAAGTCGTTTTTATCATAGGCTGAAAGTCTAACCCATGGCTGAGTTTTAGGCCGCGCAGAAAAATCTAGGCTATTTGTGTTATTGTCGAAAAAAGAAGTTCAGAAAATTACTATTAATCCGATGCGCATCAAAAGTTGGGAAAGTCCCCGGCGTCGGGGTCGTAACGACAAAGGCAAAGGCGGCGCGGCCCGTCAACGGCAACTAAAAAAACGCAATAAAATGCTCAAAAACAAGCTCAAAGGCAATGACCACGGAGGGGAAATTAATCCCCTCTTTTTTATGGCTTCTACGACCCACTCAGATAACAATTAACGAGGCGATCGCCACCGCTTAGTTTCACCAATTTTTGTCCGGGGCTATCCTTTTCGGTGAGGTTGAATTTACTGAAGGGCAACAGATCGAGGTTTTCTTGGGAATCTTTTACCAACAGGGATTCCTGTTGATCGGGAACGAAAAGTGTGAGGAGCAGATCGGTTTTTGATTCAAAGCGCATCACATGGTTGCCCATATCACCCCGTTTACCGAGCCGTAAGCTGCTGGCGGCTAATTTCTTGCCGTAGCCTTCCTCGGAGATTAAGTAAAGTTCGTTGTGCCGTTGGCAGGGAACACAGGCGACAATTTGCTCGTTAAAGCGGAGGCGCAGGGCTTGGTTCCCTTGGGAAGTTCTGCCCATCACGGGGATTTCGTGATCGTTGACGGGCAAATGTAAGACCCGCCCACTGCTGACGGCGATCGCCACCTGCTCACCCCCCTTCACGAAACAAGCGAATTTGAGGGTGTCCTTGTCCTTGAGCTTGATCAAACTCAAGCCGCGACTGGTGAAACTTTCGAGTTCGATCGCCGGGAGACGTTTAATTCGTCCTTGGGCTGTAAGTAAAAGTAAATCGTACTCTGCTAAATTATCGGGCAGTAAAAACTGAGTGATCGGCTGATGGTCATCCCGTAGGGCATGATCTGGTAATAAATCGATTAATTGGGGTTTATCCCGCTGTTCTTGGTAGGGTAAATCGGCGATCGCCACCGGAAAGGCTTTTCCTTGATCGGTGCAGACGATTAACTTTTTCTGCGTGCCGATCTGCGCCTTAAAAATGGTCGGTTCCTCATCCAATAGCCCCGCATCATCATTACCCCAGTACACGCCCCCCGACGCGGCGATCGCCACATGGGAGGTCTCCGTCAATTGCGGCAGGAGGGCAAGCACGGGTTCCTCCTTTTTGCGGGATTGGCGTTTTTTCTTCGGGGTCGCTGCGGGGGTGTCTGGCTCCGCCTCGACTGTGACAGGTTCCGGTTCAGGGGATGGCACATCCGGTAAACGGGTGCGACGCGGGTCGGCAAATTTCCGTTTTAAACTGCGCAATTCCCGCTTTAGTGCCTTGAGTAATTCGTGGCGATCGCTCAATAATTTATTTAACTTGGCGATCTCCGTCGCCAGTTCCGTAGACTCCTGTTCCAGTTTTTGCCGTTCCAAGCCCGTTAACCGTCGCATCGGCATCGCCAAGATCGCATCCGACTGACTCTCACTAAACCCCAATGCCGCCTGAAACTGCTGTTTTGCCGTCGTGCCATCCGCCGCATTCCGCAAAATCTCGATCACCGCATCCAAATTATTCAGCGCAAGCAATAACCCCTCCACCGAATGTTGCCGCGTTTCCTTCTGCTCTAACTCATACCGATATTGCCGAGTGACCGTTTCCTCCCGAAATTCAAGAAATTCCTGCAAAATCGCCTTTAATGACAACTGGCGCGGCTGATTATTCACCAACGACAGTAAAATTGCCCCAAAATTGGACTGCAACGCCGTTTTCTTATACAGCAACTTTAAAACCTTCTCCGGCTCCGCATCCCGCTTCAGTTCAATCACCACCCGCATCCCTTGGCGATCGCTCTCATCCCGAATATCCGAAATTCCCGAAATCTTGCCATCATTCACCAGATCCGCGATCTTTTCAATCCACGCCGCCTTATTCACCTGATAGGGCAGTTCCGTCACCACCAATGCATTCACATCCCGCTTCCGTTTCCGCCCCACCTGCAGCACTTCCAAATGGACAATGCCCCGCATCGGAATAATGCCCCGTCCCGTCCGGTAGGCGTCGCGCACCCCAGCGAGATCAACGATTTCTCCCCCTGTCGGAAAATCCGGCGCAGGAATAACTGCCCATAACTTCTCATCCTCAATTTCTGGATCATCAATCAAAGCGATCAACCCATCCACCACTTCCCCCAAATTGTGCGGCGGCATATTCGTTGCCATCCCCACCGCAATCCCCGAAGAACCATTCAACAGCAAGATCGGCAACTGTACCGGCAGCACCACTGGCTCCTGCTGCGACCCATCAAAATTATCCGTAAAATCAACAATATCCTCACTAATCTGCGCCAACATCGCCTCAAAACTCACGGGCGATAACCGCGTTTCCGTATACCGCATCGCCGCCGGCGGATCATTGTCAATCGAACCAAAATTCCCATGTCCCGCCAACAACGGATAGCGCGTTGAGAAATCCTGCACCAACCGCACCAACGCATCGTAAACGGACTGATCGCCGTGGGGGTGATACTTCCCCAACACATCCCCCACCACCCGCGCACATTTGCGGTAAGGGCGATCCGGACTTAAGCCCAACTCATACATCGCATACAAAATCCGCCGATGCACTGGTTTCAGACCATCCCGCACATCTGGCAATGCCCGTCCGACGATCACACTCATCGCATATTCCATATAGGACTGTTCCATTTCCACATGGAGCGCTGTCGGGATAATGTGACCGGACTGGAGCAGATCGAGTTGTTGTGCCATGAATTTATGCTGATTGGACAATAATGGGGAACGCTGTTTTCAAGGAATATACTGTTGATTCTTAAATCTTTACAAGCGTTTGCATCTTTTTCACCATAAAGGCATAGGGCTCTCTGTCGCAAAAAACATTGTTATGGATTCGCTTTGCTTTGGGTAGAAATAAGTTACGCGATGTCTTTAATTCAAGGGGGTAATAATCGAGGTGACAGAGATGATATATTGTGCTTCTGCTCAATGGCCCGCAAGACCCCAGTGATTACGCCATAGTGAATCCCAGAATTGATTGTTTGCAGTTGTCCCTAATCTCAAGAAAGTAGTTATGGCCACGATATTGATAGTTGAAGATGATCCGATTAATGTGCGTGTTTTCAGCACAATTTTGCAGAAACGGGGCCAGTTCGATGTGCTCTGCTCTGAGAATGTCGGGGAAATTATGGCCTTAACGTCAGCGGGAAAGGTTGATCTGGTGATGATGGATGTTTCCCTAACGGCCAGTCTCTATGAAGGGGAGTCAGTGGATGGAATTCGGATTACCCAAATGCTCAAAGCAGATCCCCAGACGAAGGAAATTCCAGTGATTTTAGTGACAGCCCACGCGATGCAAGGCGATCGCGAAACGTTCCTGAGTAAGAGCGGGGCTGAAGGGTATATTTCTAAGCCAGTGGTTGATTATGATGATTTTCTGCAACAGATTCATCGCCTAATCGGAGAGTAACAAATAAAACTTGGCGATCGCCTTTTTTTGCTTCAGGGAAAATCCGTTGACGTTAATGGTTTACAACACTTGCGATCGCAGTAGGGCAACGGGCAGATAAACCATTTTCTTAGCCGTCGGCACATAGGCGCGGCGGTTAAAAACATCGTAGTCATTTTTCTCGATGATATCGAGGATCCCTTGGTACAACATCAAGGCAGACCACACCGGCCAGCGGGCATCGGGATGGAGCGACCGAATTCCTCGCTCGGCAATTTGGTAGTAATGGCGGGCCCGCTTAATTTGAAATTTCATTAGCGATCGCCACCGCTCATCGATAACTCCCGCGAACAAGTCCTTTTCGGAATAGTTAAATAACGCTAAATCTTCTAGGGGCAGGTAAATGCGACCACGGCCCCGGTCTTCCCCCACATCCCGGAGAATGTTTGTTAGTTGATTCGCAATCCCCAGGGCGATCGCCTCTTCCGTCGGCATCTGAGACTGGCTTTGGCGATTCCAGGGGGCTGTATTCGTGCGATTTTCTAAACCCATGACCGCCCCGGACATCAGGCCCACAGTCCCAGCAACTCGGTAGCAATAGAGCTCTAGATCTTCAAATGTTTCATAGCGACTGCGATACAAATCCATGCGCTGCCCAGCAATCATGTCACGAAAGGGCTGGATATCAAGGGGAAAGCGATTCAAGCTATCCACCAAGGCCACATCTGGATCGGCAACCGGTTGCCCCGCAAATACAGATTCGAGATCCCGCTCCCATTGATCGAGGGTTTCTGGGGTAGTATTAACCGCTTCTGGCCCATCAACCAGTTCATCGGTGCGACGACACCAGACATAAATGGCCCAAATTGCCTCGCGTTTTTCCTTGGGCATGAGGAGGGTGCCTAGGTAAAACGTCTTAGAATACATCGCCGTAACAGTACGACAATATTCGTAGGCCTCTTCACGGGAGATGAAGGACGAGGCAGTGGGTGGGGAAGGTTGAAGTCTAGACAATTGCAGCATGCGTTGCGGGCGAAGTGTCTGGGGAGTCGTTTCCGGGCCTCCCCGTGGGCAAAAAAAGCCATAATGATTGTCGCATTGTACGAGTCAAATGGGAAATTAATCTTAATTTTGTCAAGAAGTCTCCCACAGACTGATTTTATGCGGCAACGGAAACAGTGGTGGCCTGGTCAGCAAGGGTGGTTTCAGCCGCTTTCGCAACAGCTTGGGCGGTGAGTTTCCCGGAGAGGACGGCCCCTTCCATACTGGCGAGATAGCGCTGCATTGTGTAGTCCCCAGTGAGGAAGAAGTTAGAGATGGGTGTTTCCTGGGAGGGACGGTGATCTTGGCGACCGGGGGTTGACTTGTAAACGGAGCGGGGAGTTTTCACCACATGGTACTTCAAAAGTTTGGCTTGATTATCACCCGTAAAGTCATCGGGGAAGAGTTGTTGCAATTCTTCCATGCTGGCGGCGATGATCTCCTCATCGGACTTGCTAATCCAGTCCTTTGCGGGGGCTAAGACCAGCTCTAACATGGATTTGTCGCTGTAGTAGCCACGGCAAGTGTTGCTCATGTCCGCATACACGCTTAATAAAGGCGATCGCGAAAAGAGGAGATGATCCACATCGGTTAATTTGCGATCAAACCACATGTGCAGATTGATGACCGGGACACCTTCGAGGCCATCCAGCTTCTGGAAAAAAGACATTTCTTTCCAAGGCTTGGGCAACATTACCTTGAGGGGATCGACGGGCATCGCTGACACATAGGCATCGGCGGTGAAAAATTCGTCTTCGGCCCCATTTAAACCGCGCAGGAGGAAGCCTTTTACAGAGCCATCATCGTTGAGTTGAATTTCTTTGAGAGGACGATTCAGATGGACTTCGCCGCCCCGTTCAGTGATGTAGTCCACGATGGGTTGACAGAGGCGTTCGGTGGGAGAGCCATCAAGGAAGGCCATTTTTGAGCCATTCTTTTCTTGGAGGAAGCGGTTCAGGGCGGTGAGCAGAATGGTGGCAGAAATTTCATCGGGGTTGATGAAGTTCAAGGCCTTGGACATGGCGATGAAAACTTCTTTCTCGACCCGCTCAGGAATTCCTTGTTTCTTCATCCATTCGGACCAGGAATATTGATCCATGTCTTCGACATATTTTTGGCCCTGTACCATCGCCGGAATTAAGCCGATGCCAAATTTGATTTTTTCTTCCCAGGTGAGCATGTCGTTGTTGCGGAGGATGGCAAACACACCGTTGATGGGGGCAGGCAGATCGGGGAAGTCGAACCGGGAATAGGTACCAGGAGCGTCGGGCTGGTTGAAGATCATCGTATGCTCTTTCCACTGCAGACGATCCTCGATGTCGAGTTCCTTAAAGAGCTGGAGCATATTAGGATAGGCTCCAAAAAAGATGTGTAAACCGGTTTCGTACCAGTCTCCATCTTCGTCTTGCCATGCGGCGACTTTGCCACCGAGAACGTCTCTTCTTTCGAGGACAATAGGAGTATGTCCTGCATCAACAAGGTATTTCGCACAGGATAATCCTGCTAATCCGGCTCCGGCGATCGCAACTCGCATGGTGAAGGGCTTCCTACTCTAACGAACGACAACTAAAAATTAGATGTTGTTCATTATACTTTGCAATTCGTTACATTTGAGTTTTTCTCCAGAAATCCCTTGATTTTCCACAAAATCTACGGTCTAAATTACGGCAAGGGCGATCGCCTTTACATACTTCTGAATCACCTACATCGGGAAAAATAGGGTCGGGAACCAACTGCGGTGTAACAAATCGCTGGCATAGCTGTGTACTGTAAGTTCAAGGAGTTGATTGCGGGGTTTGCTGGCGATGGCGATCGCACTAATATCTTCTTTGACGGCAATGTCGAGGGTTTCACTGAGGGGATTGCCAATTTTAACGGCGGTTTTGACCGTCAGTCCCAAGGCTTCTAGCTCTCCTTTAACCTTCGCGAGTTTTTCCTCGGCTTCCTTTTGGAGATATTCAATCTGAATGCGCTGGATACCAGAATTATCAAGGACGGACAACAAAAAACAATTGGCGATCGCCCCTTGGGGCGCATTTTTCGCAAAAGTCTTCACCTGTTCAATTAAATACTTCGCCTCATCACTGCCATTGTAGGGAAGCAGCAGATATCGCCACAGATGGCGGCAACGCAGCGCCAACTCCTCACAAGTATAGGTAGAGACAATCTGGGGCCGGAGGATCATGATCGGCTTTTTAAGAGACTTGATCAGACCCAGGCTCGTACTACCAAACATTTTTTCTTGGATTAAATTTTTGATGGGGGTGCCCACCAAAATGACATCACATTGATATTGCTCAAGGACTTGGGGAATATTATCGAGGGCATTCCCAGAAACAATTTCTACTTTGACATCTGCACCAGCCGGCACCTGGGTGAGGGCCTTGGAAAGATGGGCTTGGGCAGCGGCAACTTTTTCTTTGTCAATGCGGGGGATATTGCCTTCTGTCCAGAGGGGCACACTGTGGAAAAAAACAATCCGGGATAGTCCTCCCTGTACCAGATTTGCGATGCAGCCAGTGAGTCGATCTAAGCCATCGGAAAAATCTGTACAGACTAAGGCGCTATGAAACATGGCAATATCGCTAAAAACTGTGGGCTAAGAATCAAAATTTTCTTTACGGTAGCACTTCTCCCCGAAGAAGTTGAACTGTAAGTCAATAAATCGTTTGGAATTTTTTCTCTACCCCCACATCCCTAGCGTGATGCTGTTGTGATCAGGCTTGAGAAGGAGGCCAGTGAAAAATATTCACGTTCACCAGTGGATGCTCTTAATTGGAATAAACTTGACTATTAGTGCTGTTTCCAGCATTTGGACTATTCCCTAGAGTCCCCATTGGTGTTTGATCACTTCTTTGTACATATTCTCCCGTGAGAGCATTTGCTCATAAAGTTTTACGAGGTGCTCTAGGGCTTGCTCACGATTCATCTGTTGCACTTGGTTTTCGAAGGAACGGAGACTGAATTGTTGTTCTAATGAAAGTTCGTTATTTGTTGGAAACATAGTTATCTCCTGAACAGTTTTGACAATTAATACTGGGCTGAATTTCTACTGATGCAGAAATGCCCGGCTAACTATTACATATTGTAAACAATTATTGACAACTGTGTGATTGCGTCAATTCGTTTTTAGCGATTCTTCCCCCAAGAAGTTGCTCAAAGTGAACAAAGCAATGAGTAAAAATACTTGTTTGTCTGGATTTCTAGATAAAATCAGTAAAAATCAGGGACAGCCAAACTAGCAGTAGGGAGAAATGTCTTCGTGGTACAGGAATTTCGTTTGGGGTGTGCAGTCTGGGCCTACCGGGGTTGGTTAGGGGATTTTTACCCAAGGGGCAGTGCTGCGAAGGATTTTTTGAGGCTCTATGGCGATCGCCTCTATGCCGTAGAAGGAAATACGACGTTTTATGCGGTGCCATCCGCTGAAACCGTGACACGCTGGCGGGAACAAACGTCCCCCGAATTCCGCTTTTGCTTGAAATTTCCCCAGACCGTGACCCACCAAGGCCCGTTAATGGCTCAATTAGACCAGGCAAAGGCGTTTATCGACCGGGTTGCACCTTTAGGCGATCGCCTAGGCAGTATCTTTGCCCAGCTTCCCCCTTACTATTCCCCGAATTACTACGACGATCTACAAGCATTTCTACTCGCTTTAGCAGATTGCCCCATTACCCTAGGTGTGGAGGTACGCCACCTCGACTGGTTTCAAGCGCCCCACCGCGATCGCCTTGACATCCTGCTCGCTCACCACAGTGTGAGTAAAGTTCTATTAGATACCCGCCCCATTTACAATTGCCCCGATAACCCCCAGGCCCATTCCCAACGCCCCAAACCAGAAGTGCCGCTGATCCCAACAGTAACGAACCAGAAAGCCATTGTCCGTTTTATCAGCCATCCCAAACGTTCTTTAAATCAGCCCTACTTTGATCAGTGGTGTCAGCAGATTCAGCAATGGTATGCCGCTGGCCACTCCATCTATTTCTTCATGCACTGTCCCATCGAAGATCACTCCCCCGGTCATGCCCGCTATTTCCAAGAACAACTACAACAGGCCCAGATTCCAGTGCCGCCCCTCCCCTGGCAGGAGCTCACCCCCGAACCAGAACAACTCAGTCTTTTCTAAAAGCCATTAGCTTTCAGCATCTAACCCCCAATCCTGGCATTTCCATGCTCGTCAAAGTCTATTCCATGACAAAATTCGAGGTCTATTTTTCAGTAAACCTGCCAGCAACTGAGAAAAATACCAGCTCTAGTACCTCAGGACAGCACTCAACCCAAGATCCCCCTTAGCCCCTGTAGATGTTAAAAACTGTTACGAAACAACAAGGAGAGGTGACACAGTAACGCAAAATATTTGCGGATGGCTGTAGGAAAACCTAGGACAATGTCGGCTTATTTCTCTGATGAAACATTTAGGTAGTAATCCGGACGCTTAGGGGCTTCACACACCCACAATGTTGGTTTTAATTTGAGCAATATAAAGCAAATTAAAGAAAGCCACCATTCATTTGATAAAAAACCAGTTTAAACCTAAAATCTGGTAATTATTTACTTTATTTAGTCTCATATCTAGAGGAGGAATCCATAGATGAGTATTGTCACGAAATCCATCGTGAATGCCGACGCTGAAGCTCGTTACCTCAGCCCCGGTGAACTCGATCGCATCAAAGCTTTTGTTACTTCTGGTGAAAGCCGTCTTCGGATCGCTGAAACCCTGACTGGCTCCCGTGAGCGCATCATCAAATCTGCTGGTGATGCCCTCTTCCAGAAGCGCCCCGACGTTGTTTCTCCCGGCGGTAACGCTTACGGCGAAGAAATGACTGCAACTTGCCTCCGTGACATGGACTACTATCTCCGTCTAATCACCTACGGTGTCGTTGCTGGTGATGTAACTCCCATCGAAGAAATCGGTCTTGTTGGCGTTCGCGAAATGTACAAGTCCTTGGGCACTCCCGTTGATGCGGTTGCTCAGGCCGTTCGTGAAATGAAAGCTGTTGCGACTGGCATGATGTCTGGCGACGATGCAGCTGAAGCTGGTGCTTACTTTGACTATGTCATCGGAGCAATGGAGTAATCATAAAATTTGATTACTTTCTCCATAGTGGTTTTTACCCTCTGGAACTTCGTTAAGACCTACTAAGATAAGGAATTATAACAATGCAAGACGCAATTACTTCTGTAATCAACTCTGCTGACGTCCAAGGTAAGTACCTTGATGGCAGTGCAATGGATAAGCTCAAGGCTTATTTCACAACTGGTGCTCTCCGTGTCCGTGCTGCTAGCACCATCAGTGCTAACGCTGCAGCAATTGTAAAGGAAGCTGTTGCTAAGTCTCTCCTTTACTCCGATGTAACTCGTCCTGGTGGCAACATGTACACCACTCGTCGTTACGCTGCTTGTATTCGTGACCTCGACTACTACCTCCGCTATGCAACCTATGCAATGCTTGCTGGCGATCCTTCCATCCTCGATGAGCGTGTGCTCAACGGTTTGAAAGAAACCTACAACTCCCTCGGTGTACCCGTTGGTTCTACTGTTCAAGCAATCCAAGCAATGAAAGAAGTCACTGCTGGTCTTGTCGGTGCTGACGCTGGCCGTGAAATGGGTGTTTACTTCGACTACATCTGCTCTGGCTTAAGCTAATGCTTCGCATCTGTCGGATGCAAATGGTGTAGTAACCCAATTGAGTTCGGAGGTATGCGCTCACTGTCTAGCTCTTTATAAGCTTTTACTAGGTTTATCTGGGTACAAGTTTTGGGGATCTAGGATCTGGGTTGCGACTTCCGAACTTTGCTATATCAGCCTTGATAATAAAACTCTTTCAGATAAACGACTGGGCTCAAAAACGTTTAAGGAGATCATTAAGCTATGCGGATGTTTAAAATTACGGCCTGTGTACCAAGCCAAAGCCGAATTCGGACACAGCGTGAATTACAAAATACATACTTCACCAAGCTGGTTCCCTACGACAATTGGTTCCGTGAGCAACAACGCATCATGAAGATGGGCGGCAAGATTGTTAAGGTGCAACTGGCAACTGGTAAGCCCGGCACCAATACTGGTTTGACCTAAATACAAATCGTCAAGTGTCCATCTGTTTTTGGGTTTGACTTGGGGAGGTCGATTAACGGCCTCTTATTTTTTTGGCAAAATCTGGGGTCATTGGCAAAAATTTGGTTCACGAATGGGTAACGAAGTCTAAATTTCACGCCAAAATTGACTACCCTAGATCTTGTATTTTCAGTGTCTCTTTGTGGTGGTACTCGCGATGACCCAACAAAATCCCCAACCTCCAAAAACACAATTGGGACAGATGGTCACCCAAGCCTTCAACACGATGGTTCACTTTGGGCAGCATACCCTCAAGCCTGGTGCTCGCGTACCTGAGCTACACATTGAAGGCCAGACACAACCTTTTCCGTTGATTGGCGATCGCCACACAGGGGGCCGGAGTTCGAGCCAAGATATCACCATCCGCAACGAAACGGTGAGTGCCCAACATTTTTCACTTAGTAAAGATCCCGAAAATCCGCGCCATTACCTCATCCATGACGAACGCTCTTCTAATGGTATTTATGTCAATCGGCGTAAAGTTAAACATTTTCCCCTCCGCCATGGCGACGTGATTCATCTTGCGCCCCCCGAATTAGCCCAGGCCGCTTGTTTGACCTACCGTTATGAAATGCCGGTCTGGGTCAAAATTATTCGTTATGGTCTGTTAAGCGGTGGTGGTTTCGTCGGTTTCTTGACCTTGTTTTTGCTATGGCAATGGACAAAATATCCTTTAAATCCTCTTCCCTCCGGCGTTACAGGCCCTGTCGTGATTTTTTCCCGGGACGGAGAGACCGCGATTAATCCTGTTACTACCGATAGCCATCGAGAACTGCAGCGGCTCAAGGATTTTTCACCTTACCTAAAAAACGGGGTAATGGCTTCTGAGGATGCCCGTTTTTATTGGCACCCAGGCATTGATCCCATTGGGATTGCGCGGGCGATCAGGGTGGCCCTTTTACGGGGAAGCGCGACCCAAGGGGCAAGTACAATTACGCAACAGGTGGCCCGGAGTCTATTTCCAGAGGTGGGGCGAGAAAAAAGTGCCAGCCGTAAGTTACGGGAAATAATTGTCGCCTTGAAGATGGAAACTTTCTTCAGTAAAGATGAAATTTTGCTGCTGTATTTAAACAAGGTTTACCTGGGGGTGGGCCAATCGGGTTTTGAGGATGCGGCTCAGTTTTATTTTGATAAGTCGGCCCGAAACCTCGATTTGCTGGAATCTGCGACTTTGATCGCCATGTTGCCTGCCCCAAATGCCTTTAATCCCATTGTTGATCCGGATAAATCCCGCGAACAGCGCAATCTTGTGATTGACCGGATGCACAAGTTAGGGATGATCACCGATCAAGAACAACGTCAGGCAAAGTTGACGCCCATCGAAGAGCGTTTAAGTGAAGAAGCCCGCCGTTCGCTATCGAACAATGCCGCTCCTTATTTCTATGGCTATGTACAGCAGGAGTTGACGGAATTACTGGGGGAAGATGCCCTGAAAATGGGGAATCTCTACATCGAAACGGGGCTGGACATCACGATGCAACAGAAAGCGGCCTCGGCTCTCAAGGCCTCCATTGAGCAGGATGGCACCCAGGTCGGATTTTCCCAAGGGGCGATCGCCACCCTCGATAGCGACACGGGTGAAATTCTCGCCATGGTTGGCGGCAAAGATTATGCCGAAAGCCAATTTAATCGCGCCGTCCAGGCGAAACGACAACCGGGTTCAACCTTTAAAGTGTTTGGCTATGGTGCCGCCCTTGAACAAGGCATTTCCCCCTACACTGCCTTTTCCTGTGCGCCTCTCAATTGGCAAGGACAACAATACCGTGGTTGTGAGCGCACCAGCACCGCCAGTACCGATATGTTTCGCGGCATGGCCCAATCTGAAAATGCGATCGCCCTGCGCATTGCCCAGACAGTGGGGTTAGATGGCGTCATTAACTTTGCCCAACAATTAGGCGTAGACTCACAACTGAGACCCTCCCCTGGTTTGATTTTGGGAGAAAGTGAAGTCTCTGTTTTAGAAATGGCAGGGGCCTATGCGACCTTTGCCAACGACGGTACCTGGAATAAACCCCACGCCATCCGTCGGATTTTTGACAGCAGCGACTGTACTGGTGAAACCATTGATAGCTGTCATTTACTCTACGATTTCAGTAACCGCGCCGATCTCCACCGAGAACAGGTCATTTCCCGCGATACCGCCCGCACCATGACCAGTATGCTTCAGGGAGTGATTCAAGGGGGCACAGGCACCGCCGCCCGTCTGGGCCTTGATGAAGCCGGCAAAACAGGGACAACGAACAGTAATGTTGACCTGTGGTTTGTTGGCTATGTCCCCTCCCAAGATTTAGTAACGGCCATTTGGTTGGGAAACGACGATAATAGTCCAACCCGGGGCGGGAGCTCATACGCGGCTAAACTGTGGGGCGCTTATATGCGTGAGGCCTTTTAAAACCGCTTCCAATACGGAAATCTAACAACGCACCATCGGGAAAACCAAACCATTCTTGGCAGAGCAATTTGCTATTCTATGGTGTAGTGAATCATGACCCCCGCAAGGAGGCTTAATTTCGATGGCAGCAACGGATTTTAAAGATTACTATTCCATCCTTGGGGTCAGTAAAAGTGCCTCTGCCGATGAAATTAAGAAAAAGTTTCGCAAGCTCGCTCTCCAATACCATCCTGATCGCAATCCAGGCAATGATGCCGCTGAAGCGAAGTTTAAGGAAATTAGTGAAGCATACGAAGTTCTTTCTGATCCAGAAAAACGGCAAAAATATGACCAGTTTGGCCAATACTGGCAACAGGCTGCTCGCGGGGGCGGTAGTCCCTATGGTGGCGCTGGCGTAAACGTCGATTTTGAGAACTTTAGTAACTTCGACTTTGGTAATTTTGGAAGCTTTGATGAATTTATTAACGATTTACTCGGACGAGCCGCAGCGAGTGCGGGGCCAAGAAGTACCGGGAATCCCTACAGTGATTTTGGTTTCAATACAGCAGCGAGTGGTACAACCCAAGGCGCCGATCGAGAAGCAAATATTCAACTGACATTGTCCGAAGCCTTTCGCGGTGTTGAAAAACGGTTGAGCCTAGGCACAGAGACAATTACAGTCAAAATCCCAGCAGGAGTAACCAACGGCAATAAAATCCGTGTCAAGGGCAAAGGTTCTCCTAGTGCCATGGGCGGCCAGAGGGGTGATCTGTATTTAATTGTTCAGCTCCAGGCCCATCATTTTTTCCACTTTGAAGGGGATAACTTAATCTGTACTTTACCCATTACCCCCGATGAGGCTGTGCTAGGGGCATCTGTCGCAGTCCCAACGCCGGATGGTATGGTGACGATGAAAATTCCCCCAGGGATTAAATCAGGACAATCACTGCGACTCCGAGGCAAGGGCTGGCCCAAACCAAAGGGAAACCGCACGGATCAGCTTGTCAAAATAGAAATTGCTGTCCCTGCTGCACCCACCGAAGCGGAAAAAGAGTGTTATGAGAAGCTCCGGGCGCTTAATTCTTTTAAACCCCGCGATCGCCTCCAAAATGTAAGCCTCTAACTAATCACCACCGAGGATTTTCTTAAGGGAATTAATCCCTTTTTTAATCCGCCGTGACACGGTAATAACACTCACTCCTAGTAGGTCAGCGGCCTCTTTTTGGGTAAGGTCATGGAGAAAAACAAATTCCAATACCTTGCGGGTATGTTCTTCGAGTTGAGCAAGGCCCTGTTGAATGCGAATTTGATCTTCAATGGCCAGTTGAAAGCTTTTGTAACCCGGATCCGGAACCAGATCTCCTAAAGAAGTATTTTCCCCTTGGTCAGCTTTTACAGAAACATCAAGACTGACAGGATCACGGTTTTGATAAGCCAGATTAATGGATTGCCATTCAGTTACAGAAATGTTGAGGTGTTCAGCGATTTCGATGGCAGAGGGTTGTCGATTATGTTCTTGGCGAAAAGTGTGGATAAAGCGATTAGACTGTTGCCGCAATTGCAACATTCGGCGGGGAATACGGACAGTAGAGCTTTTATCTCGCAGGTAATGTTGAATTTCACCGCGGATATAGGGATTCGCAAAGGAACTGAAAGCGTTGCCCCGCTCTAGGGTAAATCGCTCAATGGCCCGGAGTAAACCCAAGCTCCCCACCTGCATGAGATCATCAAAATTTTCGCTACATTGTCTCGACCAATGGTGGGCTTCTTTGCGAACCAAGCCAATATTTAAACTTACAATCTGATTACGAATTTTGACATCTTGGGACTGCCGATATTCCTGTAACAGTTCCAGGGTTTTTGACTTAATATTGTCACTAACTTTTGTCGTCGTAGGTTCCATTATTTTTCGGCCAGATTAATGGTCAAGCGATTACTGAGAAATGGATTGGAGCAAACTAAAAAAGATACGCTATTTTTCTGATGAAAAACTTCAAAATTAATGCGAGACTAAGGGAGGATTTTGGGAAAGATAAATTTAGATACCCCTAACATCCATCAGTTGTACTGTTCGTGATCATAATATTGGCATAGGTAGATCCGAAATAGTATTGATTTTTATCAAAATTCACTACTTTTTACGGAATCTTCAACAAAACTCCGTGAAACTACTGAAAAACCAGGGAAGATGACCTTTTAAATTCTTTCCAAAGACTCCCCAAATCTACGGAATTAATAGTCTTTGGCCTGCGGCGGATAATGATCTTGATTATTAGTTGATTTGGGTAAATTTGATTTTAGTGCTTCCGGCACAAGCCATTCTCCCATGACTTGCAGTTGAATTTTACCGGGTAAAGTGCTGAGGCGATCGCCATTGCAGCCATGGATCAACTCGACTGTAGCGCTAATTTGGGCGAAGGTGGGCATTTTGGGCAAAACTTGCTGGAGATATTGCCGGATTATCCGGCGTTGGAGGGCAATGTGTAAGGGCTGTAGGACAAGGCGATGGAGATGTTGCTGGGGAGTTAGGGCTTGCTGGAGATATTGTTGGGCGATCGCCTCAAGGTAGTCATTTTCATCCTGCAAAATGAGCGCTGTTTGGGCAAGGTGTTTATCGGCTTGGGTGTTTAATGTCCGTAAATGGGGCAAGATTTGCTGGCGTATTTGGTTGCGTTTAAAGCGCATTTGTTGATTGAAAGGATCAAAACACACAAGCAGATTAAATTGTCGGCAAAATTCCCCCGTTTCCTGTCGCGTAATTGTCAACAAAGGACGCACCAACTTGACCTTGTTGGAGAGCGATCGCCGTTCGGTGAGACTGCCTAGACCAGCCGTCCCCGCCCCCCGCACCAGGTTATATATTAAGGTTTCTGCACGGTCACTTTGAGTATGACCCGTCACCACATAGGCCTGATCGAGTTGTTCTGCTAAGTGAGTTAGGGTTTCATAGCGCCAGCGGCGTGCCGCATTTTCTGTTTCTGGGAGAGAAGACACCGCGCGGCAGAGGTAGAAAGGTAACTGCCATTGTGCCCCCAGAGTTTGTACGTGGGCGGCAATCTCTTCATCACCGGGCCAGCCATGGTGACAATGGGCGATCGCCAAGGACCATTGCCAATGGCGTTGTAAGTCCAGCATCAACCGACTTAAACACACAGAATCCTGCCCGCCGGAGACAGCCATGATGAGCTTGGCCCCTGCAGGCAATAAATTTGACTCCTTCAAATGTTGGTGTAGCCGCGCGTGTAAAGGACTCCAGTTCATGGAATCATCGATCTACTAATACGCCCATAGGATCATTATCTTCGTATCCAGGCTTATGGCTTTTTACGAAACATCGCAACATTGATAAACTGGCCCAGATCATCCTCCGATGCTTGGGTATTTTGGGGACTTGAAACTTCTGAGTCATCAAAAAGATCGTCTAAATCGAGATCACTATCCTCGGATAATGGCTCTTCTGCCTCATCTAAAGACAACTCCAAATCCCCTGACAGATCATCTAGACTTTCGGCGTTCTGACCTGTAAACACCGTAAACGGATCATCTGCCTCTGAAACATCCGCCTGGGTTGGTGCTTGATCTTCTGTCACCCCTTCAAAGGGATTAGGGGCCTCAAGAGAATCTGTTTCTAGGGCTTCAGGAGTACTTTCTGTCTCCATCTCCGGTAGATCTTCTGGTAGATCTAAAGTTTCTAAATCACCAGTCTCAGGGGTTGGGTTCTCTTCCAATAGGGATTGGAATAAATCGTCTTCCTCTGGAATCTGCTCCGGTTCATCAAACAGGTCTGTAAGGGCCATTTCCTGTTCTTCAATGCTATCGACGGTGATTGCAGTTGGCTCATCGTCGTCGGCAAATTCATCTAAATCTAAATCAAGATCAAAATCTCCCTCTTCTGTATCACCAAACAAATCATTGAGATCTTCGTCAGAAATTGCTTCATTTAGCGCATTAGCTGGTGTGTCTTCCGCAAATAATGCCTCTAAATCATCGGTTTCTTGAAGCTCAGCTTCTGCCTCTGAAGCTTGTTGCTCTGGGGATTCAGAAGTTTCTTGATCAAAAATATTTTCTAAAAACTCTTCATCCGGCTGCACCAGAGTCTCTTGAAAAACAATGGTTTCTTTACCATTAACGGTGGACTTTTCAACGGGTTCTGAGGTGCTAGTCGAGATATTCTCCTCACCGTGATCAGCTTCTGGGGCGATCCCGGTAAAATCTGCTTCAGGAGTCATTGTCTCGGCAAAGTCTGGCGCCTCTTCTAACTCCTCTGAGTCTAGGTCTTCTGAGAAGGTATCAGTGACTCCCGCAGTTTCCTCTGATGCCGTGTCAGGCCCATGAATTTCAGGTTCTACTTCGGCAACAGCAGCATCAAAATCAAAGTCTTCTTCCCCGAACAGATCATCAAGGTCGTCGATTGGTTCTGCCAAGTCTGCTTCGGCTGTGTCGCTAGATTCTTCAAAAAGAGCCTCAAAATCATCGAGGTCATCCTGATCAGAGAAATCAGCACCATCGGCAGTCGCTAGATTTAAATCTTCTAAATCTGCACTAACATCTTGGGGTTCTACCTCCATGTCCGGCAGGTCAAGGTCTGGTAGATCTGTCTCTGGGGTATCAGATGCAGAATCATCAAAATCCAAACCAAGGTCAGCAAATTCTGCTTCGTTAAACTCTAGTTCCAAATCATCAAAGTCTGATTCTGATTCAGAAGTCGTAGAGGCAGTCGCACTAGGGAAATCACTGGCAGCTACCGAAGGAAGGAGATCAGCAGCTGCCTTAGGCTTTGGGTCTGCGCTTGCCTCCCCACCGTCTTCTTCGGCAAATTCAAGGTGTAGCCTGACTTTTCCTTTGACCCAACCAGAGGCACCAAACCGCAGCACATCACATTCAATGCCGTTATCCGTTAACCAATCAACGGTTTCTTCGGTGAGTCCCCCCAACCCTTGTTCTAGCAAGAGTTGCTTTAAGGCGGCGGCGAACTCGTCAACGCGAAAAGTGCTATGGCCGATTACAAAACGAGATTCGCTATTAATCGACAGCACTTCACCGCTGCTCAGTGGTTGAAAGTTTTTGCTCACGGTTATTTCCCCACAGTGTCAAAATAGTTAGGTCATCAAGCTAAAAGAGGGTTCGGGCGGATTGATCACAATTCCCGCCTTTGTGTCTTATTTTAATCGGGCTTTTCCTACGGAAATGTCTTTTTCTCTTTAAAATTTACGGATTTTTAGAAAAACCAACCGTAGGAATGCAATCCTTTACCAAGAATATTGACCCCTAGATAACATACCCAAACGACGAAAAAACCTGCCGCTGCGAGAAAGGCGGGTTGTCGACCTTGCCAACCCCGGGTGATACGGGCGTGTAAATAAGCGGCAAAAACTAACCAAGTGATGAGGGCCCAGGTTTCTTTGGGATCCCAACTCCAATAGGAACCCCAGGCTTCGTTGGCCCAAACGGCACCGGCAATAATCCCAATGGTCAAAAGCGGAAATCCTAGGCCAATGATGCGGTAGCTGATGTTATCGAGGGTATCGGCAAGGCTCAACATCTGGGGACTGAGAGCTGGGGTCGTAGTGAGCTGCTGGAGGTCAGGGGATGCTAGGACGGCGGTATTACCGTTACTTTGGGGTTCGGTTTTCTGAAAAGCGACTACGGTCACTGGGGTTTCGTCGGTGGTGTTTTGGGGCTGGCGGAGTCGATAGCTGCCATTACCAACAGAACTGCCTCGCAATTCAATTTTCTGGCCTTTGGTGACAATTAAAAAGGCGATCGCCAATAGAGATCCCACCAAGAGTGCGGCATAGCTGATCATCATCACACTGACGTGCATCATCAGCCAGTTAGATTTGAGAGCCGGGACGAGAGGGGCAGAATTTTGCATTTCCGCCGGGAGCGATAGGGCAGCAAAGGCCGTGATCCCCATGGCAACCGGAGCAGTAATCACACCGACCCAACGACTGCGACTCATCCATTCGGCGACGAGGTGCATGGTGGTTACCCCCCAGGCGAGGAAAAAGAGCGATTCGTAAAGATTGCTGAGGGGGAAATAGCCGGCTTCTAACCAACGGGCTCCCAGGAGGGTGGCCATGCAGAGATTGGCGATCGCCACGCCGAGGGTGCCTAAACCGGTTAAGCCCGGAATGTTCGGAAACGCAGCCCCGCCCCAGTAGAGGAGCATCGTCAAGAAAAGAACCAGAAAAGAAGTGTTATCTAAAAGGCTTTGGAGTGCGACCAAATCCATTGTGCGATTCTCCTAAAAAAATATCGATCAAAAAAGCTTGGACTTTTAGCGGACTGTAATTAAAAAATTTTTATCGTTACTTATTTTCCCATTAGATCATATCGGCTGAGCTCCCCCGACGGCTATGTCGATCCTGATAGAGGGTGGTACGTTCTGCGGGAAGGCGATCCACTGAGGCGATCGCCATTCGTAATTGAGAGACCGTTAAACAGGTTCCCCCTTGGGCCCCAGCCATGGTTGTAATGTGCTCTTCCATGAGGGTGCCGCCCAAATCATTGCAACCCCAACGGAGGGCAGTGGTGGCCCCCCCTAAGCCCAGTTTGACCCAGCTCGGCTGGTGATTGATGATCCATTTTCCAAGAAAGAGACGCGCCACTGCCGTTAATAACAGGGTTTTTCGTAGATCCGGTTGATCCCGGCCCACTTTTTTGCGGAGTACCTGGGGGGCTAGTTGGCCGACAAAGGGTAAGAGAATAAATTCAGTGATTTTAGCGGGTTTCCCCTCGGCGATCGCCTGTTGTTGCAGTTGCCGGATCTGGTCTAAATGCTGTACCTGATGCAATGGTGTTTCGATGTGGCCACAGAGCATTGTGCTGGTGGTCGGTAGTCCCAGGTGATGGGCTGTGCTGACAATTTCTAGCCACGTTGCCGCCTTTAACTTTTCGGGGCAAATTTGACGACGAATCTGATCGTCGAGGACTTCTGCCGCCGTACCCGGTAGGGAACCAACACCAGCGTCCTTGAGGGCAATGATTACATCTCGGAAGGACAGCTGATCCTCGCGGGCAATAAATTCAATTTCCTGGGGAGAAAAGGCGTGGAGATGCAAACCGGGAAAAGCATCCTTCAAAGCAGCAACCAGATCGAGGTAGTAGTCGAGCGATCGTCCATTACGTTTTGCCTGGGGATTTAACCCCCCCTGGATGCACAGTTCCGTTGCCCCCTCCGCCCAGGCCGCCGCCGCTTTTTCCTGGAGTTGTGCTTGATCGAGCCAAAAGGAATCTGGGTCTCCCGCATCCCGTCGAAAGGCACAAAAGTGACAGTGCTGCTCACAAATATTGGTGAAGTTTAGATTGCGGTTCACCACATAGGTAACGGTTTCCCCACAAAGCGATTGTCTGAGGGTATCAGCCGCCATGCGGATACTTTCGATGGCCTCCGGCTCCGTTTGGGAAAGGAGGAATACTCCGGCCTCAACCGTGAGATCAACACCGGCGATCGCCGCATCTAGTACCTGCAGTAACTTCATCCTTGGCCCAACTCGACAGAACGGGCCTTCGCCGCGGTAACAGCAGCAATGACCCCTGAGCGAAACCCATGGGCTTCAAGGGCCGCAACACCAGCAATGGTAGTGCCCCCTGGACTGGTCACCCGGTCTTTGAGTTGAGCGGGATGTAAGCCGGAGGTTTGGAGTAATTCCGCCGTTCCCTTGACCGTTTGGAGGGCGAGTTGTTGGGCCGTGGCCCGGGGCAAACCTGCCGCAACGCCGCCATCGGCCAGGGCTTCTACCATCAAGGCCACAAAAGCCGGGCCAGAGCCAGAAAGTCCAGTCACCGCATCCATCAGAGACTCTGGTACTGCCACCACTTCACCCACAGCCCCAAAAATTCGTTTTGCGAGGGCGACCTGGGCTTCTGAAACGCGATCCCCAGGGGTGATCGCCGTCATCCCTTGGCCAATAATCGCCGGTGTATTTGGCATTGCCCGCACCACTGGATAGTCCCTAAAACCGCCTTGTAACTGAGCCAGGGTAACCCCAGCGAGGATTGACAACACCAGGGGAGGCGTTTCTAGCTGTTGACCTTGGAGTTCGGTGCTGACTTGATTAAAAATTTGTGGCTTGATTGCCAACATTAAAACTTCAGAGGCGATCGCCGCTTCCTGGTTACTGGCCGTGACACCCACTTGATATTCCTGTTGTAAATAAGCCCGCCGTTCCGCCACAGGTTCACTCACAATCACATCTGCTGGCAAGTAAATTTGTTCCTTGAGGAGCCGTGCGAGGAGGGCCTCTCCCATGACACCGCCGCCAATCATGCCGAATTTTGCCGCCATCTTAATTCTTCACATTCATCCCTGAAATGACGCATTCATCTTGACTGATTTTTTCCCAGAAGGCAAATGCAGCGCACTAAAAAGGGGACAGAAAATCTATCCCCAAAATTTGGCGATCGCCTTGGACCTTACAGCGTTTTTGTTGGGCCAATTCTTATTGAGCCTGGGCCATCGGTGTCATCTCATCACTCCAAGCGGGAGCAGGGGCGGCAGGACGAGCCGGGGCTGCCGGGGTGGCAGGGGTTTCTTCGCGGCTTAAGCTATTTGTGACTTGTACACAGTTCGGCGTAAAGAGGAAAATGCTATCGCCAATCCGTTCTTGGTGGCCATCAATAGCAAAAGTCCCACCCGCAACAAAATCTACTGCCCGCTGTGCTTCGTCGGGATCCATCATGTTGAGATTGAGGACAATGGAACGTCGATCCCTAAGGGCTTGGATAATTTGAGGCATTTCCTCAAAGGAATGGGGCTCACAAACAACCACTTCAGCCGGGGAGTTACTGACGCCAGGGAGGCCGATGACATTGTTACGAGTGGGGGTGGTGTTAGAGTTCATGGCAAAGTTAGAAGCAACGGTAGGGTTTTCAGGTAGACGACGGGGGGCAGGCGCACTCTCTTCGGGCAAAGGGGTGGGCATTTCAGCAGGATAGAGGGCATGATAATCGTTGTTATCAATTTCCCCTTCATAGTATTCTTCGTATTCTTCTGGTTCGTTGAAGCCTAGGAAGTTACGTATGCTGTTGAACATGGGGCTAAATATCCTTGGTTATAGGGTTTTCAATATTGATTGATGATATGCTTCGTCGGCTTGGTAGATGGTGGGCAACATCTCCAAAAATTGTTTGTCCAGGATATAAGGCTCGAAGGGTGAAGAGACTTGACCAAGACTTAGGTAATTTTGAGCATATTCTAAGGGATGAATTATCTAGGGTTTCGCCAATTTAAAATTCTTAAGCTTAGCGATCGCCTTGGGACATATGGCTTATTTTGCCCTAAAAGTGAAGTTTTGGAGAATCGACATTGATAAGATTTTGTGAATCGAACATTGCAAATTCTAGATATTTTTCATCAATAGAATTGTTGCAAGAGGATCAATTTCAAAATTCTTTATGGAACTGCGGCCATTCACTGGGGTGATCAACAAATTTTTCAGCGGTTAGATTGGCTTATTCCCGTGCCCCGAAGATCCCCTGGCCAACGCGAATCATTGTTGCTCCAGCCTCGATCGCCAGGGGATAATCACCGGACATTCCCATGGATAATTCTGTTAATTGCTCCGGTAAGCTTGCCATCTGATTCAGTTGTTCCTTGAGAGAAAATATCTGTTTAAACGCCGTCCGGGTCTCAGTGCGGGAAAGCCCCAGGGGAAGAATTGTCATTAAACCCTGAAGCTTGAGGTGTTGACAGGTGGCGAGTTGCGGTAGCTCGCTCAGGAGTTGGGGAATTTCCCAGCCAAATTTATTAGGGTCAGGCAGGGGTTTAATTTGTAAACAGCAGCGGGCTGGATTTTCTAAGTCGGCGGCATATTGATCAAGTTTTTGGGCGAGAGCCAGGCTATCTACAGTATGAATCCAATCGAAATGGGTGATCGCCTTTTTCGCCTTATTTTTTTGCAGATGGCCAATAAAATGCCAACGAATATCTGGTAAGTCCTCTAATTCCGCTTGTTTTTGCTGGGCTTCCTGGAACCGATTTTCGCCAAAATCTCGAATTCCCGCCGCATAGGCCAGACGAATTTTTGCCGCAGAGTGGGTTTTGCTAACGGCGATCAGGCGCACCTCCGGAGGGATTTCTTCCCGTAGTCGGGCAATATTTTCGGCGATCGCATCTGACATTACTAAAAAAATGACCCGTAAATTAATTAGACTCAACTAACTCGCTTATTGGAATGTCCGTTTATAGAGCGCCTGTAATACCTGAAACTCAGCCATGGCACCAGATCGACGCACCTGACGCAGGCGATTTTCCATCTTTAACCGGGCATCCATCCGGGTGACCGACTCAAAACTCATGCCATTGGTATCTTGGTGCACAATAAAAAATAACCGCTGGGCATAGAGCGTCGTAAATAACTCCTGCTTGTCTTCCAGTTCACAGATTCGGAAGAGCATCCCAAATGTCGGGTGATTAAAATAAGATTCCGTGTTCATTCAAATTTTAGCGAGTTCACCAATAGCTACAAAGCACCCTTTCTTTTTCGGTTTTCGACCACAAAAAATCAGAGGTTAGCTTTGCTGTAATCAAAAATACACATCAAAAATATTAGACATAGTATATAGGCAAGACTCCCCCTGGGATAGCGTGATCCAGAGTTTTCACAGCTCACATCGAGGTTTTGGCGGATTCACATCCCCATCTCCCACAAGCGAAACCTAAATTGGTAGAATAAAAAGCTGCTAATTTGCCTAGCCCATTATTTTTGAAACGACCATGACTAAGCCTCGTCAATATCACATTACCACTTTCGGTTGTCAGATGAACAAGGCCGACTCCGAACGTATGGCGGGCATCCTCGAAGAGATGGGCTATCACTTCACCGAAGATCCCTATGCTGCAGATCTCGTCCTCTACAATACCTGCACGATTCGGGATAATGCGGAACAAAAAGTTTACTCTTACCTCGGTCGTCAAGCTAAGCGGAAACAAGAAAAACCCGACCTCACCCTGATCGTTGCCGGTTGCGTCGCCCAACAGGAAGGAGAAAGTCTCCTGCGCCGTGTCCCAGAACTAGATCTGATCATGGGGCCTCAACATGCCAACCGTCTCCAGGATTTGTTAGAGCAAGTCGAAGGGGGAAGTCAGGTGGTGGCAACGGAGCCAATCCATATCGTTGAAGATATTACGAAACCCCGGCGAGACAGCACGGTCACGGCCTGGGTCAATGTGATCTATGGCTGCAATGAGCACTGTACCTATTGTGTTGTTCCTGGCGTGCGGGGCACGGAACAATCGCGCTATCCAGAAGCGATCCGGGCAGAAATGGAAGAACTAGGGCGACAAGGGTTTAAGGAAGTCACGCTCCTCGGTCAAAACATCGATGCCTATGGCCGGGATTTACCGGGGACAACACCGGAGGGCAGAAATAAATACACCCTCACGGATCTTTTGTATTACGTTCATGATGTGCCGGGCATTGAGCGGATTCGCTTTGCCACCAGTCACCCCCGCTACTTTACGGAACGCTTGATTAAGGCTTGCCAGGAGTTACCCAAGGTTTGTGAGCATTTTCATATTCCTTTTCAGTCTGGGGACAATGAGGTGCTTAAGGCGATGCGACGCGGTTATACCCACGAAAAATATCGCCGCATTATCAATACCATTCGGAGTTATATGCCCGATGCTTCCATTAGTGCGGATGCGATTGTGGCGTTCCCCGGAGAAACGGAAGAGCAGTTTGAAAACACCCTCAAATTGGTGGATGAGATTGGTTTTGATCAATTAAATACGGCGGCCTATTCTCCCCGACCCGGCACCCCCGCCGCCACTTGGGATAATCAATTGTCAGAGGAAGTAAAAGGCGATCGCCTCCAACGTTTGAATCATTTGGTCGCCCAAAAAGCAGCAGAACGCTCCCAACGCTATGCCGGACGGATCGAAGAAGTGCTCGTTGAAGATCAAAATCCGAAAAATCCAAGTCAGGTTATGGGACGGACCCGGGGCAACCGCCTCACCTTTTTTGAGGGAGAGATTAACGAACTCAAAGGAAAAATTGTTGCGGTCAAAATCACCGAAGCACGGGCCTTTAGCCTAACCGGAGAAGCCGTTGAAGCCCTCGTAACTGCTTAGATACCATGACCACTCAACCTTGGCTCACCCCAGCGGCGATCGCCCAAGTGCAGCTTATTTTGGATAGTTATCATCATTGGTTTGGGGCGGATTTGATTGATCGCAGTGAATCCCCCCAAAAGCAGGCGGCAATTTTATTTGATGCACCGCTGGTGGTATTTTCCCATGGCACAGAGGCCGACCCAATTTATAACTACGGTTCTCGCCTCGGTTTAGAACTTTGGGAACGGTCTTGGGAGGAGTTGTTACAGATGCCCTCCCGACAATCGGCGGAACCTTTGGCACAGGTACAGGCAGAGCGCAATCAATTGTTAGCGAGCAGCCGTAGCTATGGGTTTAAAACAGGTTTTTCGGGGGTACGCATTACCAAAAGCGGGAAGCGGGTACGGATTGAGGATGTTAAGCTTTGGGACTTACTCGACCCGGCGGGAAATTACCGGGGGCAGGCTGCCGTATATTCTAAATGGACAAATTTAGATTAGGACATGAAAGAGCAATTTATCCTGTGGTTGGATCGTCTATTGGTCGCGGATGTGTTTGTGGTGTTATTCGCCTTTTTTTGGTTTGCGATCGCCTTAGTTGGCCGCTCATCGGGGGTTAATCTGGGCTGGGATTTGTGGTATTCCCTCTGGGAGCCTGTGTTTACGCCAGCCATTGGTATTTTGATGTTGGGGGCAATCCTCAGTTGGGTGGTGAAAAAACTGGGCCTCTGGTTTGGTGACAAATCCGATGAACTGTCTTAATTCTCTTCCCCATTAATGAGGCACAATCCTGCTTAGTTCATTGGTTAGGATTGGTGCAAATGCAACCTAGGCATTAAGTTGATGAAGCTCTCTGACCGATTTTCTGAAGCGCTGGTTTTTGCGGAAAAATTGCACCGTCAGCAAGTGCGTAAAGGTTCTGGCGTTCCCTATGTGGCCCATCTCCTGGGGGTTGCCAGTTTAGTGCTCGAAGCTGGGGGTGATGAAGACGAGGCGATCGCCTTAGTTGGCCGCTCATCGGGGGTTAATCTGGGCTGGGATTTGTGGTATTCCCTCTGGGAGCCTGTGTTTACGCCAGCCATTGGTATTTTGATGTTGGGGGCAATCCTCAGTTGGGTGGTGAAAAAACTGGGCCTCTGGTTTGGTGACAAATCCGATGAACTGTCTTAATTCTCTTCCCCATTAATGAGGCACAATCCTGCTTAGTTCATTGGTTAGGATTGGTGCAAATGCAACCTAGGCATTAAGTTGATGAAGCTCTCTGACCGATTTTCTGAAGCGCTGGTTTTTGCGGAAAAATTGCACCGTCAGCAAGTGCGTAAAGGTTCTGGCGTTCCCTATGTGGCCCATCTCCTGGGGGTTGCCAGTTTAGTGCTCGAAGCTGGGGGTGATGAAGACGAGGCGATCGCCGCCCTGCTCCATGATGCCATTGAAGACCAAGGGGGAGGGGAAACCAGAGCTTTAATCTGTGAAAAATTTGGCGAGCGGGTGGCAACCATTGTCGAAGGCTGTTCCGATAGTTTTGATGGTGAAAAAAAGAGGCCTTGGCGGGAACGCAAAGAAGCTTACCTCCAGCATCTACAAACAGCTTCAGCCTCAGTGCACCTGGTTGCCATGGCCGATAAACTCTACAATGCCCAATCTATTTTGCGGGATTACCAACGGATCGGTGAAGCCCTCTGGCCCCGTTTTAAAGGTGAAAAAGAGGGCACCCTTTGGTATTACAACTCACTTTTGAAAATCTTCGATTTATCCCATCCCCTCGCCCAGGAACTGCACCGCACGATGGAAACTTTGAAAACATTGATGGCGGCAAATCAAGCACATCAGCAATAAAAAAGACAGACCGGAGTCTGCCTTCGCACAATTTTAAATTTCTTGTAATTTAGAAGTCGAGTTGGCCAGCGGCTTGAACCCGTTCTACCTGTTTCTTCTTCAGAACGAGGAAGATTTGAGTCAACATAA
Source organism: Picosynechococcus sp. PCC 7002 (assembly GCF_963860125.1). Classification (NCBI taxonomy): domain Bacteria; kingdom Bacillati; phylum Cyanobacteriota; class Cyanophyceae; order Chroococcales; family Geminocystaceae; genus Picosynechococcus; species Picosynechococcus sp. PCC 7002. The sequence goes on along the minus strand of NZ_CAWLFA010000001.1, from coordinate 1,996,490 downwards.
TCCCAGCAACAAAGGCCATGTAGCCATAGATGCGAGCGGGATTCTGGAGGACAACTTCTGTATCTTTTTGGCCAAATCCACCGACGTTGGGGTTGTTCGTGAGGGCTTCACCAGCGGCGATCGCCTGACCTTCAGAAACAATCACTTCGGGGCCAGCCGGGATCGTATCGATCACTTCGCCCGCTTCAGTGGAAATGGTGATATCAGTGCCCGCAGCCTCATTCACCGCAATATTGGTGATGGTGCCGGTAGCGGACGCTTTAAATTGATTGTTATTGCTTAGTTCACCAGTGGGATAAACTTGACCACGGCCACGGTTCGCACCGAGGTGGACTGCATATTTACCGTAGTTGATGTTCTTATCGGTTTTCGGATCGGGGGAGAGTACTGGGAAAACGATCTCTTCGTATTGATCACCGGAAATCGGCCCAATGATCACAACGTTTTCTTGATCCGGAGCGTAGGACTGGAAGTAGAGACCTTCGGTTTTTTCCTTCAGTTCGTCAGAGAGACGATCAGCGGGCGCAATTTTGAAACCGTCAGGAAGCATCAAAACAGCACCAACGTTGAGGCCACCCTTTGAGCCGTCCCCTAGAACCTGCTGTTGGCTATGGTCATAGGGAATTTTGACAACGGCTTCAAAAACTTGATCGGGTAAAACGGACTGGGGAATTTCCACCTCGGCTTCTTTGGCAGCGAGGTGACAGTTGGCACAGACGATCCGGCCTGTTGCTTCACGGGGCGTTTCTGGGGCGGTTTGCTGGGCCCAAAAAGGATAGGCGGCAGCGGCTTGGGGGAAAAGGACGTCACTGGCGAAAAATAAACCAAAGGTGGCGATCGCCACGAGGCAGGCGGTCTTTAGCCGTTGCCAGATTGCCATCAGTTCAGGTGTTTTCATCGTAAATTTTTACAAGCGTTTTCTCTAATGGATGAACCCGTATGGGGTTTTTAGGCCCACCAAGGAGCTTCGTCAGTACGGAAATCAGTTTCTGTCCAGTCGGTGAAGGAGATCTTGTCATCTTCAGTCACTTCCGCATGGACAAGGGCCAAGGATAAGGGGGCTGGGCCGCGGACAACTTTCCCGGTTTCGTCATACTGAGAACCGTGGCAAGGACACATGAATTTATTTTCAGCGGTATTCCAAGGGACGACACAACCAAGGTGGGTACAGATGGCGTTGATCCCATAGCTGGAGATGGTGTTATCCCCTTCGACAACCACATAGGTGGGATCCCCTTTGAGGCCTTGGGCCAAGGAGCGATCGCCTGCGGTGTGGGTTTGGAGATAGTCGCTCACGATAATGTCATTACCGAGGGCATCTTTAGCAATCACGCCACCACCAGCGCCACCACTAGAAGGAGGAATAAAATATTTAATAACGGGATATAAACCACCGAGAGCCGTTCCCGCCGCCGTCCCCACCCAGAGGAGGTTCAAAAATTGGCGACGACCTAGATCTGGAACATCGGAGGAACCTGATAATTGAGTCATAATCAGAGCCTTTTTGTATAGTTATGTAAGCGTTTCTACAATACTTCCTATGAAGAATATCATCCAAATGGCGAGCAAAGATGGCGTTTTACCTGAGCTTGAGCCTTAGTTGGTTGCCGGATAGCCTTTAAAAAGGTTAACAAAGTTTTGTAGATAAATTATTACAGATCGGCTGAGATTAGGCTTTTGGCCACAGAAATGTCAATGAACCGCAGGAGGAGTGGGCGATGAATGGTGGAGAACTACGGGAACTTTTGTGGCGTAAATGGGGACGATCCTATGACATCCAACTGCGACAAATTAAGGGGGAATGGTATCTCCAGGTGATGTGGAAATATTTGGAACAGGTTTCTTTTCCCCTCTCGGAGGCTCAATATGAGGAACATCTCCAGGCGATCGCCACTTATTTAGGGGAATGGGGTGTGAGTCAACAAGTTCATACTTACCTCGAAGAAACCACAGAACGCCCCAGGGTCGGCAAAGCAATTAGTATTCGTTTGGAATTGGGAGAACGGGCCTCAGAATGGCTGTTGGGTTAATCCAAAAATATTTTAATCAGAGTGTCTGTGTAGTGCTGGTGTTGGTAGCCGGACTGAGCCACAGCCCCAAGGCGATCGCCGATCCGCCGTCAGAGTTGCCCTCCCTCCAAGATTGGGCCTTTGACCCCCAAGCGCAGCAACTCCGCCTCCAAACCGCTCCAACGACGATTCCCCAATATTCTCGCCTCAGTAACCCGACTCGTCTGATCATTGACCTGACCGATACCCGCTGGCCCGCTGCTACCTTGACCCAGGCCTACGACGGCACCATTCGTCAACTGCGCATTGGCCAATTTAATGACCGCACCACTCGAATCGTTTTAACCTGGGCTGGGGAAATTCCGCCCACTTGGTCGCCCACCTTTCAACGTTTGCCCCAAGCTGATGGTTCTGTGGTGTGGCGCTTTGAATTTCAAGGGGCGATCGCCAGTGCAGATCTCCCCTTCACATTTCCCCCGGCCCTCTTGCCCCCCACCCAGGCGATACCGATCCAACTCCCCCCATTGCCAGAACTTCCTTAACGGTTTGTGGCGATCGCCACTATCTTTAGACAGAAAAATATCCTCCTTGGGCTACACTCAGGGATGAATCTCCGCTTCGAGCGCTGACTTTTTATGACAAGCCGAGCAAAATTTCCCCTTGCTTTTTGAACTTCCGTGGGCAGAGTTATCCTGGCATCGCTTTGACTATTTAAATTCAGCAATTTTTTTCGCAGGCCACTGGCACGTGTTATTTCCCGTGAAACTCCTATGACTGATCTGCAACTCCGCATCCAAGCTGAGGGCTACCCAGAACGTATTGTGGTGGTCGATCAAGGGGAGTTTGTGATCGGTCGCTTGCCTGAATGTAGTCTCTCGCTACAGATGACCCAAATTTCCCGGTACCACGCCCGGATCAAACGGCGGCAACAGGCTTGGATTTTAGAGGACTTGGGCAGCACCAATGGCACATATCTCAATCACGTCCGGATTACTGAGCCCCAAACGATCCGCCAAGGAGATCTAATTCGTCTTGGCCATGCCTCAATTTTAGTCACGTTCCAGAATGTGACCCTCGATGAAACGACAGATCTACAGGCTGACCAATGGGGATCGGGGCGCACCATTCTCCGTAACGCCGAAGATCTCAAGGAGCAATGGCTACAGGGGGAAGAAGGCTATGGTCATCAGCCCCACACGGAAACGGCGATCGCCCGCCTTAAGGAGTTGGTGGACATTGTGAAACAACTTAGTTCTGCCGAATCCATTGAAGCTATTTTTCGCCTGACCCGGAATGTTATTTTTCAGGAATTGCCAGGCTTAGAACGGCTGGCGCTGCTCATTGATATTCGGGGCAATGGCAAATTAGAACTCCTCAGTGCTGCGGCCCAGAGTCTCCCGGATAATCACCCGGCCATTCGCACCAGTGCTTGGATTAGTCAATCGGTCTGCCAAAAGGTTTTTAAAGAAAGGGTTGCCCTCAAATCCGTAGATGCCCAGAGCGACCAGCGCTTTGCAGGGGAAGATAGCATTTTGGCAAAGGGGATTCGAGGAGTGTTGGCGGTGCCCCTATGGGATCAAACAAAAGTGGTGGGGGTTCTGTATGGTGATGCCCACTTGAAGTTAGATGAATCAGAACCATTAACCGATGATGATTTAAGTTTTTTTTCGACCATTGGTCATCTGTTGGCGGCCAGTGTGCAACGGTGGTTGCTGAGCCGTCGTCTCCAGGAACAGGCTCAAATTCGCCAAAAACTAGAGCGTTACCATTCGCCTGCGGTGGTACATCAATTAATTTCGGTGGGGGCGTTAAAAAATGGGCGACTCCCCCCTAGGGAAGCGGAAATCAGTATTTTATTTGCAGATATCGTTAATTTTACGCCCATTGCGGAGCAGTCTTCCCCCAGTGCCATTGCGGATTTGCTGAACGTTTTTTTTGAGGAGATGCTCCATTCGGTGTTTGCCCAAGGGGGAACCCTCGATAAGTTTATTGGCGACTGCATTATGGCGTTTTTTGGGGCACCAGAACCCCAGATCGATCATGCTGAACGGGCGATCGCCACCGCCATGGGCATGCTCAACCGCCTTGATCAACTAAATTTACAAAATATTTGGCCCCAACCGATTCAACTGCGGGTTGCGGTAAATAGCGGCAAGGCTTTTGTGGGCGATGTGGGCAGCTCCCAGCGGGTAGACTACACGGTTCTGGGGGGAACGGTGAATCTTGCGGCCCGCCTTGAGACCATTTGTCCACCAGGGGAATGTGTGATCACCGATGCGACATATCAAGCGATTGGCGATCGCCACCAGGATTTATTTATTCCCATGGGGGCCGGGCGATTTAAAGGCATTGACCGCCCCATCCAGGTTTACCGTACCCAACGGCACCGCCACCCCAAACCGCTACCGTTAAAAAGCACCGAGGTTTCCAGCTCCTAGGTTTTTGGCATTTCATCACGGCTCTGCAAAATAAATTCGGCGATCGCCAAATCTCCTGGCGTCGTAATTTTGAGGTTTGTTTCTTCCCCAGAGACAATTTTCACAGGCAGACCACAACGCTCGAACAAAGCCGCATCATCGGTCACTTCCCAACCCAGGGTTTTGCCTTTTTCGTGGCAATCCTTGAGGCGCTGCACCGTAAACCCCTGGGGCGTCTGGGCAGCCCAAAGCTTCGCCCGCTCCGGCGTCTCTTTGACCCAACCTTGTTCATCTACTACCTTAATGGTGTCCTTGACGGGAATCGCCGCAATTAAGCCCTCACAGGTTTCTAGGGCCGCTGCACAGCGATTAAATAGCGCCGGGGTGGCCAAACACCTTGCCCCATCGTGGATCAGCACCTGGGTTGCCTCTGGGGGAAGGGCTTGTAGACCGTTATAAACTGATTCTTGGCGAGTTTTGCCACCTCGAATCAGTTGGACAGGCTTAGAAAGCTTTAAATCGGCCAAAATTGCCTCAAAGTCCGGAAAATCTAAGGGCTGTCCCATGATGCCAATCCAGGCCACTGAATCCGCCGCCGCTGCTGCCTGGAGCGTCCAACTAAAGAGCGGTTTATCCTGTAGTGTCATCAGCAGTTTGTTGCGATCGCCGCCCATCCGTTTGCCGACGCCCGCCGCAGGCAATAACAAGTGCACCATGGCTTTTCCCTAAGTTACTAAACGTTTCCGCCTATTCTCTTCTAAAATGATGCTGGATACGTAAGTTTATACCCCCAAGATGCGCATACTAGCCCTAGTTCCCGGAGGAGTTGGCGACCAAATCCTCTTCTTCCCGACCCTCGCTGATCTCAAGGAACGTTATCCCGAAGCCATGATTGACGTTCTGGTCGAACCCCGTGCCAAGGCAGCCTATCGCGTCTGTCCCCAGGTTCATGAAGTGCTGACCTTCGACTTTAAAGATCGTAATGGCCCCGCTGACTATCTCAATATTCTCGGCACCATCCGCGATCGCGAATACGAAATTGCCCTCTCCCTCGGCAAAAATTGGGCTGTGGGCTTCCTGCTCTGGCTGAATGGAATTCCCACCCGCGTGGGCTACAAAACCGCAACATCTTGGTTTATCTCCAATCCAGCCCCCCTCAACGAAAACCAATACGCAGCGGCCCTCTACCACGATCTCCTCAAAGGCTTAGGCATTGACACCGATTGTCCATCCCCCAGTATCACAGTGCCCAATGGGGACATTCAGTGGGCTGAAGGGGAACAAAAACGCCTGGACTTAACCGAGGGGTATATCCTGATTCACGGTGGTGCCAGTCAACTCTCCCAAGCCAAGGGCATCAACAAACTCTACCCTGTGGCAAATTGGCAACCGATCATTGAAGATATCCAGAGCAAGCAGCCAAACCTCCCGATTGTCTTGCTCCAAGGCCCCGACGATGCCCCTTGGGTCACGGAACTCATTGCCCTTTATCCAGCGCTCAAGGTGACACGGCCTGAGGATATTGGTAAAGCAGCAGCCATGATTGCCGGGGCCAACTTGATGGTTTGTACAGATAGTGCGCCGATGCACCTGGCCGCCGCCGTGGGGACTTACACCATTGCTCTCTTTGGTGCGACCCACGCCGAAAAGCTCTTACCGCCAAAGAATGATAAATTGATTGGCATCCAGTCTCCCACTGGAGAAATGGCAGATATTCAACCCAAAGACGTATTGGCTCAAATTTGGCGTGGCTAAACCAGCAGTTTTCCTTGATCGTGATGGTGTCCTTAACATCGAAGCAGGATATATTCACACCCTCGAAGACCTGAATCTAATTCCAGGGGTGGCGGCGGCTGTGCGATCGCTCAACGATCAAGGAATTTTTTGTTGCTTGGTTTCCAACCAATCGGGGCCAGCCCGGGACTACTACGGCATTGACCATGTAGAAGCCCTCCACACCAGACTGCGTACCCTCCTAAACCAAGAAGCGGCGGCCCACCTCGATGCGCTGTATTATTGCCCTTATTTAAGCCAGTCAGCCGGGGGCACCCACCCAGACTTTACCCAGTGGGGCACCTGGCGTAAGCCGAATACGGGAATGTTGGTGACAGCGGCCTGGGAACATGATTTAGATTTACGCCGTAGTTTTATGGTGGGGGACAAAGCGACGGATATTGACCTCGCCCACAACGCTGGCCTCCGGGGGATTTTGGTCCAAACAGGCTACGGTAAACAAGTCCTCAGCGGCAAATATCAACACCACACCAAGCCCGATTATGTCGCCAAGGATCTCCAAGATGGGGTGAATTGGGTATTACAACAGCTCCAAAAGAAGCCATAGGAATCAAGAAAATACGGAAATCCGCATCTGGGGATGGGGGCGATCGCCGCCTTGAGGTTTTTCCAAGTTCCGGCAAAATAGAGGACGAATCCTTAGACCAAGTTGGAAGCATACGACCTATGGCAGTCCTCGAAAAAGGTAATATTACAATCCATACCGAGAATATTTTCCCGATAATCAAAAAATCTCTGTATACCGACCACGAGATCTTTTTACGGGAACTCATCTCCAATGCCGCCGATGCGATCACCAAGCGCAAAATGGCAAAAATGGCCGGTGAAAGTAGCGTTGATGTGCCCGATGGAGAAATCATTATTGACGTTAACAAGGAGAAAAAACAACTCTCCATCACCGATAACGGCATTGGGATGACCGCCGACGAAATCAAAAAATATATTAACCAAGTTGCCTTTTCGAGTGCCGAAGAATTTATTCAAAAATATGGCAAAGATGCGAACGATTTAATCGGGCATTTTGGTTTAGGGTTTTATTCCGCCTTTATGGTGGCCACCCAAGTAGAAATTAATACCCTTTCCTGCAAAGATGGTGCGGAAGCGGTTCATTGGAGCTGTGATGGTTCCCCCGAATTTCAACTGAGTGCCAGTGACAAAACCAGCATCGGCACAACCATTACCCTCACCATGATGGATGAGGAAACAGAATATTTAGAATCCCAACGGATTCGCCAATTGGTCAAAACCTATTCTGATTTTATGCCCGTTGCCATTCGCTTTGAAGGGGAACAAATCAACAAACAGCGGGCCATTTGGAAGGAATCTCCCCAGAATTTAACCGACGAAGATTACCTCGAATTTTATCGCTATCTTTATCCTTTCCAAGAAGACCCATTACTGTGGGTTCACTTGAATACGGACTATCCTTTCTTGCTCAATGGCATTCTCTATTTTCCGAAATTGCGCCCGGACATTGATGTTACTAAAGGACAAATTAAGCTGTTCTGTAATCAGGTTTTCGTCAGTGACCATTGCGAAGAAGTCATTCCTGAATTTCTGATGCCGTTGCGGGGCGTTGTGGACAGCACCGACATTCCCCTCAATGTTTCCCGCAGTGCCTTAACAAACCACCGGACAGTGCGCCGCATCTCCGATTACATCGCCAAAAAAGTTGGCGATCGCCTGAAGTCTCTCTACAACGAAAGCTATAGTGACTACGTTAAAAGTTGGGAAGATGTCGGCACCTTTGTAAAGTACGGTAGTATCCGCGATGAGAAGTTTAAAAAACAAGTCGAAGACATTCTCATTTACCGCACAACCCACCAACCGGAAACAGCAGCGACAACGCCGAAAGTAGAAGTACAGGGCAATGACGGTGATGTGTGGGAAGACGTGAAATCCGAAGACACCCAGGCAACGTCTACGGCCCCCTACACAACCCTCAAAGATTATTTAGAACGCAATAAAGAGAAGCACGAAAATCGCGTTTTTTATTGCACCGATCCCAGCACCCAGGGCACTTACATTGAACTGTACAAAAACCAAGGTTTAGAAGTCCTTTACATGGACTCCTTTATTGATACCAATTACTTCATTCCTTTCCTAGAACAGGAATACAGCGATGTGAAGTTTTCACGGGTGGACTCGGAGCTAGATCAAAGCCTCGTAGAAGACGATAAGGCCAGTGAAATTGTTGACCCGAATACCAACAAAACCCGTGGCGACGTCGTTAAAGAGTTGTTTGAAAAGGCAATTGGGAAACCAAAGGTCAACATCAAAACCCAATCGATTAAATCCGCAGAAACAGCAGCAACGCCCCCGGCAATGGTGCTTTTACCAGAGGCCATGCGGCGTCTGCAAGAGATGACGGCGATGATGCAACAAACGGCAATGCAATTCCCAGAAGATCATGTGTTGATGATTAATTTGTCGCATCCCTTGATCGAAAATATTTACCAACTCAGCCAGGGTTCGATTATCCAAGCAGATGGCAAAGCCTCCAACCAGGAAACCATCGATATGATGTGTCAACACGTCTATGATTTGGCATTGATGGCCCAGAAGGCCTTTGATGCGGAGGGGATGAAAGCGTTTGTGGAACGTTCGAACCAAGTGTTGACCCGTTTAACCCAGAAGTAAGCCTTCATTTAATTTGCCCGATGATCTCCCCCCCCGGTGGGGAGATTTTTTTGTAAACACAATTAACGGACGGGCATTGCGCTATGCTCAGTAGCTGTCCCTCTGCGTAACATTTGGCTATGGCTCGCCTCTCCCAAGAATTGCACCGTTATTTTTTTGAAGAAGACCGTGGTGAAACCGTTAGTTTAGCCCAGGCGATCGCCCTCGCAGAGGAAAAAGTCTTTGGGGTCATTTTGCTGCTGTTGGCCTTTCCGTCGGCCCTGCCAATTCCGGCCCCAGGCTATTCGACGCCCTTTGGGATTTTAATTTTTGCGATCGCCCTCCAGTTGATTTTTGGGCGGAAAAAACTCTGGCTTCCGGTTGCTTGGCAACGAAAAACCGTCAAAACGACCATGGCCCAGGGCATCCTGAAAAAAGGTCTCCCTTGGCTCAAAAAAATTGAGGCGATCGCCCATCCCCGGTTTCCCATCGTTTGCCAGAGTCGCCTGGGTCGCACTGTCATGGGTTGTACCATTGCCCTGATGGCTACCTCCATGATGATCCCCATTCCCGGCACCAATACCCTCCCGGCCATGGCGATCTTCCTCACCGCCTTTGGCCTCCAAGAGGACGATGGCTTGATCAGTGGCGCTGGGGTTGTTTTCTCCATTGTCATTGCTGTGCTGATGGTGTCTGTGATTTATGTGTTCTTCAACGGTGGCCTCAGCCTATTGGATCTGCTCAAAGACTGGGTCACGGTACGATTAGGGGGCTAGTTGTTTTCGTTTTGTTGCCGCCATGTCCCAGTTCCCATCCCTAGAAGCCGCCCTCAAACACTTCTTTGGATATGACAATTTTCGCCATGGCCAAAAGGCGGTCATTACCGCTGCCCTGGAAAATCGCGACATCCTCGCCCTGATGCCAACAGGAGCGGGCAAGTCCCTTTGTTTCCAACTGCCCGCCCTGCTGAAACCGGGGTTGACGGTGGTGATTTCTCCCTTGATTGCCCTAATGCAGGATCAAGTCGATGCCCTGACGGACAATGGCATTGGTGCAACTTTCCTAAACAGTACCCTCAACCTCGACCAAGCGCGATCGCGGATTCAGGCAATTTTTAACGGCAACATTAAACTGCTCTATGTTGCCCCAGAACGGCTGTTTAACGAGGGCTTCCAGCAACTGCTCACAGATGTGGATCAGACCATTGGCCTGACTGGATTTGTGGTGGATGAAGCCCACTGTGTTTCAGAGTGGGGCCATGATTTTCGCCCAGAATATCGTCAACTGAGTCGCATCCGGAGACGCTACCCCCGGACTCCTTGCCAGGCCTTTACTGCTACCGCCACCCAGCGCGTCCGGGAAGATATTATTGATCAACTTGCCCTACAGAACCCCAGCTTTCACTGCACCAGCTTTAATCGCCCCAACCTTTACTACGAGGTTCTTCCCAAAGTCCGGAAAAGTTATACGCAACTGCTGTGCTATGTCCGTCAACGGCGTGGGCAGCCAGGAATTATCTACTGTTCTAGCCGCAAAAAAGTAGACGAGTTGGCCGATCGCCTCAAACAAGATGGCGTTAAAGCCTTGCCCTACCATGCAGGCTTGGCGGATCGTTTACGAGCGGATTATCAAGAGCAATTTATCCGGGATGATGTGCCTGTGATGGTCGCCACCGTTGCCTTTGGCATGGGCATCAACAAACCCGACGTGCGCTTTGTGGTGCATTACGATTTACCGACCAATTTAGAACGCTATTACCAAGAGTCGGGTCGTGCGGGTCGGGACGGAGAGCCTGCCCACTGTACTCTGTTCTATCGGGCAGGGGATATTAAAAGGGCCGAATATTTCATTGAACTCAAGGAAGACGAACAGGAAAAACGCATCGCCTACCAGCAACTGCAAAAGATGATCGACTATGCCGAGGGGATCGATTGTCGGCGGACGATCCAACTGAGCTATTTTGGGGAGCAATTTCCGGGGGACTGTGGCGGTTGCGATAATTGTCAGAATCCTCGCCCTATCGAAGATTGGACGATTGAGGCCCAGAAGTTTTTATCCTGTGTTGCCCGTTGTCGAGAACGCTATGGCATGACCTACATTATCGATGTGTTGCGGGGTTCTAAGAAAGAAAAAATTATTCAAAACGGGCACCACCAACTGTCTACCTATGGCATTGGCCTCGACCATACTAAAGAAGCATGGAAAAATTTGGGGCGATCGCTCCTGTATCAGGGCTTGATGACCGAAACAAGCGATGGCTATCGAGTCTTGAAACTCAACGCTCGCAGTTGGGAAATTTTGCGACAACAGAAAACAGTGAAAATTGCTGTGGAACGGCGGCAAACGGCCCAGGAAATTCTAGGGATTTCTGAAAGTCGCCTCGATGCGGAAATTCTTTTTGGGCAACTGCGACAACTGCGGAAACAATTGGCCGATGCAAATTGGGTTGCTCCCTATATGATTTTTTCCGATGCGACCCTCCGGCAAATGGCAACTCGGCGACCCCGCACCCAAGCAGATTTTTGTTTGATTTCTGGGGTAACGAGTGCAAAATATCAACGTTATGGGGAGCCTTTCCTCGCGGCGATTCAGGAATTTTGCGCCAGCCAAGAGCCACCAAAACCCCAGGTCAATGGCACCCAGTTACTCACCCTCCAGCTTTATCAACAGGGCCTTTCGGTTACAGAAATTGCCAAGCGGCGCAGTCTGACGGCGGGGACGATCAACGAGCACCTGGCAACATTACTCCAGAATGGCGAGATTACTGACCTAGACCGCCTCGTAAAACCAGCCGCCCAAGTGGAAATTGAAAAGGCGATCGCCACCGTGGGAGCAGAATCTTTAACGCAGTTGCGGGAGCACCTCCAGGAAAAATACAGCTACGATGCGATTAAACTGGTGCGGGCTAAACTGCTGCAAACTGCAAAATCAGCCTAGGTTTTTTAAAATCTACTGGAGATTGAGGAAATTATCTAAATCTTCAAGGACTTTCGGCGGAAAGCGACGAATATCCTCTAACCATTCTAAATCCCGGTAACGATCGTCTAAACCCGCTGCGGCCACCCAGTTACTTTCAGCCTCGCCGAATTGGTGGTTGCCCCAGAGCATCGCCGTCAGAGCCACCCGCGCATCGGCAAACATCGGGTATTTGCGCACCAGGCCTTTCATTCGCTGGATCGCTTGGTTGTTTTCGCCAACTTGATACAGAGCAAGGGCATAACTTTCGGCGGCCCAGGCAAAGCGGGGATCCAGTTCCGTTGCTTTCTGGTAGTCCTGGCGGGCCTGTTCCCAATTGCCCAAACTGCCGTAGGCATTGCCGCGATTGTGGTAGGCGATCGCCTCTTGGGGATCAAGTTCGATAGCTTTGTCATAGTCGGCGATCGCTTCGCTAAACCGTTGCTGTTGTTCAAGGATCGCACCGCGATTAAAGTAGGGTTCGACTTGGTTTGGGGCCAGGCGAATCGCTTCATTGAGATCGTCAAGGGCCGCATCAAACTGATTTAAACTCGCCCTCGTATTGCCTCGGTTGCTCCAGAGGGCCGGATTTTGGGGAAATGCTTCAATTAAATCTGACCAAATTTTTTCGGCGGTAAACAAATCACCTTTTTTCGCTGCCTGGATCGCAGTTTGGGTGAGGCGATCGCCTTCAGAGATTTGAGCATTGGTGAGGGCAACACTGGGCCAACAAAGGCTAATCCACAGCAGCAGACTACACAGAAAACTAAAAATTGGGCGCATAGATAAATCGCTCAACGGCGTTCAGAGAAAGGGCTAAGGGTACTATAACGCGTCTCTACCAAGTGACTTTTCCGGCCAGGTCGGCGGCTTTCTTTTCCCCAATGCCCGACACCCGTTGCAGATCCGTCAAACCAGAGTAGGGACGGCCTTCGATAATTCCTTGGGCGAGGCTGGGGCCAATGCCAGGTAGGGTTTCGAGTTCGATGGCACTGGCGGTATTAAGGTTCACAGGGCCATTGGTGGCGGCTACAGTACAGTCAGCGGGCATCGGTTTTTGTTTGCTGGCGATAAAGGGCGGAATCCCCAGGTAGGCCATAGTATAAAACTGATCGAATTCAGCTTGAAATTGTTGGGCGATCGCCTCGTTCTGGATAATTAAGAGGGTTTCGTCGTTCTGGTTGTTGGCAGCAGCTGACCAATTATGGGAGCCGGTAATCACGGTTTTGCCATCAATGACAGCGAATTTGTGGTGAAATTTGTCCCCCTTGGGTAATTTTGGCGTGCCGACGGTTTGAATGGGGTTAGCCCAAGGCCGATTAAAGGGGTCACATTTTTCCTTGAGATTCACCCCCAACAGATCCAGCCCATCGCTATATTCCCGAAAGGCAAAACTCGGATCAATTAAGGCGCGGATTGCAGTGCCCGCTTGGGCTTCTTTTTCTAAAATATTGGCGATTTTTTGCTCAGAGAACACAAATAGGGCCAGGCTAATCGACTCTTGGGCTTGGGCGAGGGTGCTGCCAATGAGACCATTGCTCGTATTTTCCCAAGGTTGGGAACTGGAGAAAGGCGAAAACTGAACAGTGATGCGACTGTTGCCCACGCTAAAGGTTTGGGGCGGTTCCTGAAGTTTCTGAACCCCAAATTTGTGCCCTGTCCACATCTCCTCAAATTCTGCCGTAAAAACCTGGGCGATCGCCGCATCTTGGATCCGCATTAGGTGGTTTACATTGCCCCTGGTTTCCGGGTTGGCGAAATCTCCGTGGATGCCGCTTAATGTCCAATTCGCCGAGCCGGTGATCACCGTTTCCCCATCGACCACCATAAATTTGTGGTGCATCAGGCCGCTCCCTTTGGAACCGTCGGCGGTGTCGTCTAAAATCGGAATCTTTGCCCGTTCTAAAATGGCGATCGCATCATATTTAGCCGTCTCTGCCGCATCCAAAAAGCCATCTTGGTTTTCGTCGGCGAGGGCGACAAATTCTTGGTATTTTCCCTGATCCCGTTCATCGAGTTCTAAAATTTCTGCCGAATCAGGTTCAGCCCAGGGTTGACGATAATTATTTTCGACGATGACGCGAATTGTGATTCCCGCAGCGGCTTGGTCGGCCAGAACTTCAGCTACCAGGGGCAAGTTCAACTCCTGAATCGCAATATCGATGGTGTTTTGGGCGCTGTTAATGCCCTCGATTAGAACAGCTTCGAGGTTATCCCCTGGGCGTTTCAGTTGGCGGTAGGGTTCGGTGTAACTAATATGTCGGCCTTGACGCTGATTGAAATACACCTGAATGGATTCATCCTGGGGCGATCGCCCCCTTCCTCCCTGGCAACCCAGCAGACCAACGGCCAACAGACCCCAAAAAGCGAAAAATGGGCGGCGAGCGGCGGGATTAACCATCGAAGATTTAAGAGCGCGACACCACCCTTATACCTAATAATCGTAAGGATTTCTGGGGGTGGGAATCGGTTCGACGGCACTGGCTTGGATCACCAACTGGCGCTGGGGCAAATTATTATCACCCTCAGCTTCTGTGGTGAGTTGGAGATCCTCGGTGATCATTTCCCCCGTGACTTCTACCCAGGAGTCCGGCGCAAAGGCTTGGCGATCGCCTTCGAGTTTCACGGGCAATCCCACCGGATAGGCATCCACTGCACAACAGGTCAACACAAACCGCGACACCATCATGTAATTGTCCGGCAACTGGGGCAGGTGAGTCACAAACCCATTTACCTTCACCGGATCCCCCGTATAGGCATCGGGTTCCGGGTAAACATTCAACGTCCGAATCCAATCCAATAACGTCCGCTCCTCTGGGGAGGTACCGACCCGAAAACTTTCCGGTTGACTCCGGGTGAGGGGCAACTCTTCCGTTAAACCCCGTTGAATCGCTGTCTGGCTTGACAAAATGGTCGGCGGGATCAAAAATCCGGCGATCGCCACCACAATTAATAGGGCACTCCCCACATTCTGGGGTAATAGCGTAATGTGCTGCACCGACTCCCCGCCACTAACTTGGGGACGCACCTGTTGTAGTAATTTTCCCAACCCCAGCAGGAGGAGAATAATCCCCGCCGCCACACATAAACCGAAGTAATTGGGGTGGATCAACAGAGCTAGCTGGCCCGTAATCGCATACTTGAGCAGCAAAGCTCCCCACAACAACAGGGCCGTAATATCAAACCAAGGGGCCAAACCAGCCGCTTTCGGAGCAGAAAAATTAACCATTGCGTTCCTGGAAAAAATACCTCAAACAACTATCACCCGTTTCCGTTAAGGCCACCCTAAAACAAACGTGTTGCCTCTTCATCAGCCATCAGTTCTTGATCCTCGGCTAACATCGCCGGATCAATGAGCGTAATGTCAAAGGGATCTTCCTCCCCTGGCTGAGTGCGCTTTGAAGCACGCGGCGATCGCCGTTCATAACGACCCAAAATTTGGGGGCCAAACGTCACGACATCCCCATCTTGGAGTGTGACCGCATTCACTTTGTTCCCATTGACCAAAATGCCATTGGCACTCGCCTCCTGCAAACCGTCCCCATCAACAATGCGATAGTAAACATGATCATCCGTGAGATGCCGGACTAAGGTGGCATGGAGACGAGACACAAACTGAGACTGGAGGTGAATCGCGCAACTACTACGACGCCCAATAGAATAGCGAGCATCCGTCAAAATATATTCCCGTTGTCCAGTGTCATCTTGGACAACAAAAACATGTTGAGGTTGGTTCATTGTGACGGTAGGAGCAACAGCCATGGATTCCAAATCAGTGCAGAAAAATTGTCGCTAAACAAAGACAATACTAAGTCCTCACATTTAAACATATCAGCTCAACATTCAATCGTGGTATGAACCCACAAAGCCCAATTCGTGTTCAGTCTCTAGGATTGTCCTATCCTATCGAAGTGCCGTCTTTTTTGGTCAACCCGTAACAAATTCAATCACAAACAAAAAACCCATTACCGGCAACAGCGGGCATGGGTTACGGCTGAGACAAAAATTTAGTGTAGCGTTGCGAGAAAAACAGACCCTAAAGTCATTCTCTCAAATTAACCGAAACGGCCACTGACATATTCTTGGGTGGCCTGTTCCCGGGGATTTTGGAAAATAACCTCCGTGCGATCGCATTCCCCCAGATAGCCCTGGCGGGTACCATCATCATTGGTCTTCACGTTGAAAAATGCCGTCATATCAGCGACCCGCGAAGCCTGTTGCATGTTATGGGTCACGATAACAATCGTGTATTGCTCTTTGAGCTGGTGGATCAACTCTTCAATTTTGAGGGTCGAAATCGGGTCTAAAGCAGAACAGGGCTCGTCCATCAACACCACCTCTGGCTGAATGGCGATTGTCCGGGCAATACAAAGCCGTTGCTGTTGCCCCCCAGATAGGGCGAGGCCACTTTGACGCAATTTATCCTTAACCTCATCCCAAAGAGCGGCCTGGCGCAGTGAGCGTTCTACCAGTTCGTCCATGTCGCCCTTGTAACCATTGATCCGTGCCCCATAGGCGATATTGTCATAGATCGATTTAGGGAAGGGGTTTGGCTTCTGGAACACCATGCCAATGCGACGGCGCACTTCCACTGGATCTACACCGGATCCGTAGAGACTACTGCCGTGGTAAGCGATGTCGCCATCTATGCGGAAAGAAGGAATGAGATCATTGAGACGGTTATAGCAACGCAGCAGAGTGCTTTTACCGCAACCAGAGGGGCCAATAAATGCTGTTACTTGATTTTTGGGAATGTTGAGGTAAACGCCTTTGATCGCCAGGAAGTTACCGTAATAGACACTGACATTTTCTGTCTGCAGAACGTAGTCTGTGGCGTTTGCATTGTCGAGTTCAATCATTGGAAAAGCAGCTTATCTAGGCCGGATGCGGGGAGTCAAGAAAATAGTCAATCACTTGCCGAATGACTTGGTGGAGCTAATGTTGAGGCTTGTTTAAATCTGAGAAGAGCTTAACGATGGAGAGGGTTTCCGCGTTTGCCAGCTTTATCAGTTTTGCCTAGACCATTAGAATACAAAACCTTCGGCTCCAGTATATTATCAGTCCTGCGACATCTTGACTTTAAGAACAGGTAAACCTTTTGGCTGGCGCTAGATAGGGTCGTCTTTTGTCGGTTATTGTTAGGTTGAACTAAAGCGGAAAGCTTGATATTTCAAAGATTTCTAGTTGACAATTGGAGTCTTTTCTATTGGCGTGGTGGGGCCATGTCTAATTCGGGGAGGTCCAGGTCATGGGGATCGAGATCATCGGCTTTGACTTCTTGGATCGGACTAACTTGAAAAATGACTTGAAAAACTTGACGGTTACGTTTGCGTAAAAATTCTTCAACGAGGAGAGCTTGTCTGGGGGTAATTTCTTTTTTCGCCTGGAGATTGACATAGATAATCGGCGGGGAAGAAGTCCAGTCAACCCGCACCCGAACATTTTCAACATCTTGACCGACGGTGACGGTTTTAGTTGTGAGCTGGCTGGTGATGGTTTGTTGTAGGCGGAGCTGTTGCACAAGTTGAACAAATCTTGCCCCCAGGGGTACTAACAAAATCAGGGTTAGGGCCATCGTCCAACCCAAGGCGTGGTTGATCTCGGCGTAACCAGCCAAGATGTAGACCACCATGCAGGCAAGGGTAATGCCGAGGAGGTTGGTTAGATAGAGTAAGAAAGCGCCACGGGAGTAATTGAAATAACCTTGGGAAAAGGATAGGCCCACCACACAGAGGGGAGGCATCAGGGCAACGGCGATCGCCGTCCCTGCGAGGGCATCACTAATGCCTCGGCGCACCTTCGCAAAACCGCTAATTCCCCCGGCGGCCACGGCAATACCAAGGTCGATCAGATTTGGCTGCGTCCGGGCCGTTAGTTCCGAGCCAAAATCAGGAATACCAATGACGACGCCGATCATCCAGGATAAAGCCAGGGAAAGGGCGGTTGCGCCGGTAATTGAATACAGCGATCGCCAAAATAATTTCAATTCCCCTTCTAGGGCGGCAAAGGCCAATCCCCGCAACGGCAACATGAGCGGCGCCACCAGCATCGCCCCGATAATCACAGCCGTACTATTACTAATGAGCCCGAAAGTGGCAATAATACAGGAGCTGACCGTCAACATCACAAAATTAAGCCGCCAGCTCGCCTCGATCAAAAGCTGCCGATACAGACGCCGCGTCTTTTTCCCCGTCACCGGGCGAGGAATAAACCACTGCACAAAATCGACCCAACCCAACCACCATTCCATCACGACCCCGTAGGCTTGGGGATTACGGTATAGCCGTCGTCGATACCACACCATCGCTGTTAAGACTCCTAGACAAATAGACACACAAATGCGATTTCGATTGTAAAAGCTCGGTTCCTCTCTGGTGGGATTTGCATGGATTTCTTTACCCGTGACAAACCCCGCCTTCGTTCAACCCCACAATTCAAGAGATTCTGACGGAGGACTTACTTTTTGGGAGAGAAGATTTTATAATGGTAATTCTGTAAAAATCTGTAGTTAATCCCATGGCAGTTCCAAAGAAGAAAACCTCAAAGGCAAAGCGTGACCAACGCCGGGCCCACTGGAAGCGTAAGGCAACCATCGAAGCCCAAAAGGCCCTTTCCCTTGGCAAATCTGTGCTCACTGGTCGTTCTAGCTTTGTTTATCCTTCCCCCGAAGACGACGAAGAGTAAATTCAGTATTTTTCTGGCCCCAGTGCCCTCTAAATCTCTTATTAAAAATAAATATAGTTCTGATACAGCAAGGTGGAAAGTCTTCCGCCTTTTTTTGTGACAAAGGCCCATGCCCAACAAAGAACTGTCGCCGTAACATCGCCGGAGAGTTACCCTACTAATCCCAAGGGAAATAAAGGTAGACTATGTAACAGTCAAAATTTAGCCTATCTTGCGAGCCTCACCGTTTATGACCGCCAAAACTGCCATTTCTGCTCCCCAGTACGATGTGATTGTCATTGGTTCCGGTATCGGGGGCCTCGTCACGGCAACCCAATTAGCAGCGAAAGGGATCAAGGTGTTGGTGCTAGAACGCTATGTGATCCCCGGTGGCAGTGCGGGTTATTTTGAGCGGCAGGGTTATCGGTTTGATGTGGGCGCTTCGATGATCTTTGGCTTTGGCGATCGCGGCACCACCAATCTCCTCACCCGGGCCCTCGCCGCAGTGGATATGTCAATTGCGACCATCCCAGATCCGGTGCAAATTCATTACCATCTCCCCAATGATCTTGAGGTCAAGGTACACCGTGACTACGAAGAATTTTTAACGGAGTTAACGGCACGGTTTCCCCACGAAGCCAAGGGCATTCGTAAATTTTATGATGAGTGCTGGAAAGTTTTTAATTGCCTCAATAGTATTGAGCTGCTTTCCCTCGAAGAAATTCGCTACCTGCTGCGGGTCTTTATGCAGAAACCCTTTGCTTGCCTAGGGTTACTCAAATATTTACCCAAAAATGCTGGGGATCTCGCCCGTCAATATATTAAAGACCCCGAACTGCTGAAGTTTATCGATATGGAATGTTACTGCTGGTCAGTGGTGCCAGCTGAACTGACTCCCATGATTAATGCGGGTATGGTGTTTAGCGATCGCCATTACGGGGGCATCAACTATCCAGAAGGCGGAGTGGGCCAAATCGCCCTCAAACTGGTTGAAGGTTTCGAACAACATGGTGGTGAAATCCAATACGGTGCGAATGTCTACGAAATCATCACCGACCAAGGCCGGGCCGTCGGCGTGCGCTTAGCCAATGGCACCGAGTATTTCGCCAAAAAAGTCATTTCCAATGCCACCCGCTGGGACACTTTTGAAAAACTGCTCCCCAGTGAAAATAAACCCTTTTTTGAAGAAAAGTGGACGGAGAATTACCAAAAATCCCCCAGCTTTCTCAGCGTTCACCTCGGTGTCAAAGCCGATGTTCTTCCTCCTGGGACGGAATGCCACCACATTTTGCTGGAGAATTGGGACACCATGGAAGCCGAGCAAGGCACCATTTTTGTTTCTATTCCGACGCTCCTCGATCCGAGTCTGGCCCCTGAGGGATACCACATCATTCACACCTTTACTCCCAGTTGGCTGAGTGAGTGGCAGGGCCTTTCTCCCCAGGAATATGAAGCCAAAAAAGAAGCCGCCGCCTGGCAACTCGTGGATCGCCTTGAAGCTATTTTTCCAGGGTTAGATGCGGGATTGGACTACATGGAAGTGGGGACACCGCGCACCCACCGCAAATTCCTCGGACGGGTCGATGGCTCCTACGGGCCGATTCCCCAACGCAAACTTTTGGGATTACTGGGAATGTTTAATTTTGCTGGTTTTCCACCCCGGGTCAATAAAACAGAAGTCTCTGGACTTTATTGTGTCGGCGATAGTACCTTCCCCGGACAGGGCTTAAATGCTGTGGCGTTTTCTGGTTTTGCCTGCGCCCACAAAGTAGCGACAGATCTCGGCTATTAAGTGACAGGCACAAGAAAGGCGATCGCCCTTGGGAAAAACAAAAAAGAGGGGTAAAATTCCCCTCCTGAGATCTTGTATTTACTTCACGTTGAAAACTGACAGTTACCGTGGCGTCAGCTTCGCAATGGTTGCATTTTGGTAATAGTGACGCAGAATTTGTTGGTAATCGATGCCCTGGGCTGCTAAACCATTAGCTCCCCATTGACTCATACCAACGCCATGGCCAAAGCCTTTACCGTAGATATAAACGTCGCCCTGTTGGATTCTGGCATTGATCAAAGTGCTACGCAGTTCCAATAAACTACGCAGTTGATCGCCACTGATATTTTTGGTGCCGCGATCGCCAATCACTTTCATCGTAATCACCCGACCCTGGGGGGTAGCCCGTTGGGGAATGAGTTGCTTTACGGTACCAACACCACCAACCAGTTCTCCTAAGCGAGCCGCAGAAATGGTTTTACTCCACTGATAGACTGGCGAAGACTGATCATAATCCACAACCCCCCGGAGATAGGGCAGAGGTTGACTCCAGATATCCTCGACGTTTTCGGTATGGCCACCCGAAGAAGAATGGAATACCGCCAGAATAACACTACCGTTATAGGTCATCACCTGACTTTCCGTGGCGTTAACGGCAGCATGGGTTGTGCTGTACTCGCTATTTAGACCCTTGTAGACCTGTGTCGCCGTTGTGGTGTCTAGGTCGTAGGGTTTCCCGGCATTTTCCGAGCGTTTTTTTAATGCATAGGTACGAGCCGCGACAGCCTGGGCTTTGAGGGCTTCCTGGGGCCAACTGGGAATTGCTTCAGCGCCGACAACACTATAGAGATAGTCTTCGAGATCGACGTGATTGATGGCGAGAATTCCGTTGCCACTCTGCCGGAGTTGGGTGCGCCCCCGGTACCAGCGATCGCCAATCCACACATAGCCATCACCCTGGGGCTCAATCCAGACCTCAGTTGCCCGCCAACGGTCAAACGCCAACTGATTACCCTGGCGTCCCACGGCAAAGGAACTCATTCCGGCAATTTCACCGAGGACTTGGCCTTGGCCATTTCTGATTAAAGCATTGGTGGAACTGCCCACCTGGAGATTGGCCGTCGTCTGCCGTACAGCGACCCGGAGATCAACCGCTGCCTGTGCAGGTGCAAGGGTTCCTAGCCATACAAGCCCCGAAAGAACCCAGGAATGTCCGATTAATCTACGTAAGGGTCTCAGCATAAACACATTAGAAATCTACAACAAATATCAATGGCATAAAGTGGTGCAGTCGATCACTATATAGCTTTACTCTAGAATCGCTTTTGATGTGGTTTGTTCCATTACAATTTCACGACTCAATCTAGCACGAAAATTAGGCGATCGCCGTACCATCATCCGGAAACACATCCTGTAAACGTTGGGGGCCAACCGCCTTCACCGCTTCAGCCAAATTAATATCTCCGGTATAAATCGCCCGGCCCACAATCGCTCCTGTGACTCCGATCCCTTCGAGGGCCACAAGATTAACCAGATCCGCCAAAGAACTCACGCCCCCCGACGCAATCACCGGAATCTCAATGGTGGCCGCCAATTCCCGCAGCGCCTCCAAATTAGGCCCAGCCATGGTGCCATCTCGATGAATATCCGTGTAAATAATGGCAGCGACCCCCTGGGTAGCCATCTGTTTCGCCAAATCCGTCGCTAAAACCGCCGATGTTTCCAACCATCCCTTTGTCGCTACCTTTCCATCGCGGGCATCAATCCCAACCGCAATCCGGCCCGGATATTTGGCACAGAGTTCTGTCACGAGATCCGGATTATCTACCGCCGCCGTCCCAAGAATGGCTCGCTCTACACCCACATCAAACAATTGCGCCACACTTTCTACCGTACGGAGACCACCGCCCACCTGTACAGGAATATCAATCGCTGCTGCAATTTTGGCGATCGCCCCTAGATTGACCGACTCTCCCTGTTTTGCCCCGTCTAAATCCACCACATGGAGCCGCGTTGCCCCCTGCTCAGCCCAAGTCCGTGCCACCTGAACCGGGTCATTATTAAACACTTGCGCCTGTTGATAATCACCCTGATAGAGGCGCACACATTGGCCACCGAGCAGATCAATAGCGGGAATAACTTCCATAACGAAAAAAATGTTGTGATGTGAACAAAAGCCCTGTTATAATAGCGAACTGTTGACCCGGTGGTATAGCCAAGTGGTAAGGCAGAGGTCTGCAAAACCTCCACTCCCCAGTTCGAATCTGGGTACCACCTTATTTTTGCTGACTGAAATTGACCTGGAAACCGCTCCACAAGTAGGATTCCAGGTTTTCTTGTTTTTGGGCATCCTCCCTAATCAGGACTAACTAGGACTAATTGGACAGCAAAAATTAGGCAAATTTTAGGCAAGTGGAAATTTCAGGGAAAATTTCCCAGGCCAATGGCCGGCTGTTGGCTGCTGGTTTGGGTCTACAGATTCAAAAAATTAACAATCGTTTATATCTGCGGGGGACTTTGCCGCCGAAGCCTGAGAGCGGAAAGTCTTCCCCTTATCAACAGCGCATTTCAACGGGGCTAGCCGCGACGCCTTCGGGATTGAGGGAGGCGGAACGGCGGGCCAGGGAAATCGGGCTACAGCTCATGACCGGTAACTTTACTTGGGACGCTCCAGAGCAACCGCAACAGATCGGTGATCTGATCGAAACCTTTGGGCGATCGCTTTTGGCCCAGGGCATCACCGAGACCACATGGAAAAAGGAATATCAATCACCATTATTAAGGATGGCTGATCAGCCCCTCGACCCTGATGTGTTGGTAAAAATTCTCTTAGAAGAAACAAAACCGGATACCCGCACCCGGAAGCGGTGGGCCTTGGCGATCGCCAAATTACTCGACTATGCAAAAATCCCCAACGACCTCCGGCAATATAAGGGGTCTTATTCCCAAAAGGCAGTTTCCCCCAGGAATTTACCGACCGA
The DNA here is from genome assembly GCF_963860125.1 of Picosynechococcus sp. PCC 7002. Taxonomy (NCBI): domain Bacteria; kingdom Bacillati; phylum Cyanobacteriota; class Cyanophyceae; order Chroococcales; family Geminocystaceae; genus Picosynechococcus; species Picosynechococcus sp. PCC 7002. Next base: position 1,973,281 of record NZ_CAWLFA010000001.1, on the reverse strand, counting down.
TGCCCAAATTTGGCGGGCCTGGGGACGGCTTACAGAAATTGATCCACGGTGGGGAAATGTCTATGGCCTAATGGCGGTGTATGGCGTCCGGAATCACGAGGTTTTCAATTGTGACTTAAATGACTTTCCGGTGCTGTGGGTCAGCCGTGGCAAAACCGGGGAACGTTATGTTTACCCGCTTTATCCGGAATGGGCGGATCATGTGGCCCTGGATCTGCCGAATATTTGCCGCAAGGATGCCCAGGGCTATGGGGGAGCTGTCACCCAGGCTTTTTCTGATTATGGGGTGGGCTTCTCTCCTTATAATTTGCGTCACTGTTGGGCGGTGCGGGCGATTGAGTGTGGTTTGGATAATGCCCTAGCCGCTTTCCAGATGGGCCATCGCCTATCGGTTCACAATGCCACCTACCAGCATCACTTGAAACGTCAAACCCACCAGCGGGCCTTTGAAATTCTGCGGGATAATCCCCTACGGCCTAGGCCCCCCAGCCATGAAAATGGGCATATAGCCCGAACAATCGTTTAAGGGCACGGCTCGGATTTTGGGCTTTGCGTCGTTCGATGCAGTTGGCGATCTCGTATTCTTCAAACCAGCCGGACTTGACTAAATCCGTTTTGGTGACGCCGTGGCGCAACATTAAAGCCTTAAACTCGTTCGCCTCTAAAGGTTCTGGGCTAAAATAACCGTTGTCCATTTGTTGCTACCTCAACTTATGGATATTCCCTGGGAAGTGAGCGCTTCTTAGGGATTTTTTATTTGACTGTTAAGAACATTTTAAGGCTCTTTGTTTTCGGAAGATAATAGGGCCAAATACTCAAGAAATAACCCGATACAAATATTTACGGTCTTTGCCCAACGCTCACAATGGGTAGGGAAACGCCCTCTTTTAATGGTCTTTTTAGGGGGCGTTTTACGATGGGAATAATTTTCTTCTGGGTAAGATTATGGCAATGAGGAAGAAAAATTATGGCGAAGAAATTTGGCTGGTCTCCGGCGATACCCTACCCGTTGGCCTGGTTGCGTTTATTGATTAATTTAATTGTTTTTGGTACGACTGCAGGCTTGATTAAGGAGGCTTCTGAAAATTATGTTTTAACGGTTCATCCCTTGTTTTTGCTGTTTGTGCTGGTGTTTATGGGTGGACTGGCCTTTGGGCTGCATTATCTATCCCAATGGATATTGGTGAGATTGGCAGGCATTCGAGAGATGGGGATGATTGATAGTCTCTGGGAAGCGGTGCTATTGGTGATGGTGACGGTAAACAGCCTTCTCTTGGTGTTGTTGCTCTATGCGGGGACTTATATCGGCGCTCCCTTTGTCGAGCCGGAAAGCTTAGATGTGGTCTCTGCTGAGACGATCTGGATCGCCATTATGTATTCGGCGATCGCCTTATATCTGTACCACCTGGAATATTTGGTCAGACACCCGGAAGTTTTGAGACGATATTTCACGCCACCAGAGGAACGGATCAACCTGGAGAAAAAACCACCCAAGACTGAGCTAACGCCCCAGACACGACAGCGCGAAATCGATTGGGAGCTAGAGCGACTCAAGGCCCAGATCGACAATGAAAAAAGGTTCGGGAAATAATCCTGAACCTTTGTGATTGGAGAGAAACAAACTTTTTATTTGATGACGGCGGTGACGATCGTCGTGATCGTGGCAGTCGCCAACAGGCCAAAGGCTAAATTAACCACCCATTGAGAGGCCATCTGGTAGGCATTGAACCGGATGGTCAGTTCCTTCTGTTCGTCCCGTTGGGTTTTGATAGATTCGGTAAGCTCCTGTACGTCATCGGCGAGCTTATCGAGCATTTCGTCTGTCCAGCGTTGGGTCATTGTGCTACCTCAATTTCTTTTATTAAAACGGAATGTCATCCAGATTAGGGCTACCAGAGAGTCATAAATCCATTTCAACGCCGCTGATCTGGGTGCTGGCTAATTTCTTTGGGTTTTCGTAGTGGTGGGCTTCTCGGATGGGGAAATTTGGAATGGCTTCCTTTAGACCTTGGGCTTTGAGAAATTCTGTTGCTTTGTTCCATTCCTGCTGCATTTTCTTTAAGGCCCGTTGGCTGTCACTGAGGTCTAATTCTGCTTTGGCGGTTCTGCCCTTGATTTCTTCGTAAAGTCTGTCTGAGTGGGAAGCATGAAAGGCTAAGGCTCTTAATTTCTCCAGTTCGAGAGGTAGATCTTTCTCTTCAGTTACTGAGCTGGAAACCTTAATTTCTTCTGTGAGAGAGCCATGGTCAATGGTTGATCGGAGGGTGTAGCCAATGGTGTATGTCATTTTTGATATACCTGGGGTTAGGGGTTGACTTTTAAGGTTTTAAAAATTCGTTTATGGTGCCAGCGGTAGGAAGGCCGATCGCCAAAAGGATTGCATTGTAGTAATGGTGTCCTTCCTTAAACCTTTTCCGATTGCGGATGAGGGTTTTGGGGTTGATGCCGAGGGCCTGGGCCATGGCGCTGGTCGGGAACCAAGGAGAATTTGGGGAATTGGGCATAGGCTAAATTGCTACTTTTTCAGAAAGCCGATCAGGTAGCTTTTCCGGGTCAAAACCAGCTTGCCGAGCAATGGATGTAAATTTTTTCCATTGTTCATAGCTGAGGTTTGGCTCTCGTTGCCCTGATTCAGCCCGTTGAATAGTGCTAAGAGAGATACCCGTTTTTGCAGCAAACTCGAATTGAGTCAGCGACAAAGTTTCACGGATTTGTTTCAACACTGTTGCTTGCGTTTGTTGCGGCTTGGACGTTTTCATCATACCATTAAAACGTCCATTAGACGTGTCCAGTGGATGCATCTAACGGGCGTTTTCCTACTTGTTTTGTGAGCGTTCCCCGTGCAGCAACACGGGGGATATTTCTTAATCAATTTCAGCACATACCACCAAGTCAACAAATCACCAAGTCAACACACAAAGACCATGGATAACCCCGAAAATATTGAGCTTCGCGCCCGTCACCTAGGCAATCAGAAAGGATGTGGCACTTACCGTGAGTATTTGATTGGTCAAGCCTTAGCGGGAACCGCCACAAAGTTTTACTCAGAAGAGCCTTGGGTTCTAGAAACGGCTGCAAAACGAGCGGTCTCCCTTGCAGATGCAGTTTTGCTTGAAATGGCGCGACGGGAATATGAACACCATTGAGATGCTGCTCGCCATCGTGCGGGGCTATGAGGAAATTCTGGGTGTTGAAGGGCCGTCAGATCTTCCCCTCGAAAGTCGTTTGAGGGCTTTGTTAATGACCCTCACCCATTGCACGCGCCGCGCTGAGAACCTAAGCGAGCATTTACAGCCTAAGCAGGTCTGGGCAGATGCGATCGCCATTGAGCGGGCCAGATTAAACCAGTAATTATTTTTGGGCAAAAAAAAGGGGGGAGACCCCTCTCGCCCCTAGTGAAAATCAACTTCTTTAATGGAGGAAGAATATCAATTATGTATAGCAATTCCCTTGCAACTAATAAGGTAACACCGATTTTTTCGGATCGCAGCTTGCCCCCCCAGAACCTCGACGCTGAGGAAATGATCTTGGGGGGGATTTTAATGGGGGGAGCTGCAGCCCTGGCCCGGGTGAAACACATCCTAGAGCCAGAAGCCTTTTATGTGTCAGCTCACCGCCAGATTTATCAAGAGTTTCTGAAGCTGGATCAAAAAAATCTCCCCATTGATCTGCTGACAGTCATCTCTACCTTGAGCGCAAAGAAAAAATTTTTTGAGACCATCGGTGGGACTGCTAAATTATCTTTGCTGGTGGATCGCACCGTCTCGGATGTGAATCTAGATCATTATGCTGATCTGGTACAGCAAGCCTTTCTCCGGCGACAGGCGATCGCCATCGCAGAAGAGGTCATCTCCCACGCCTACAGCCGCGATACTCCGGTTAGTGACCTAGCCAATGTGATCCGCGATCGCTTTACAGAGATCACCGCTTCACCCCTGATGACCGGAGAGGCGAAATCGATCAAGCTCCACCAATGCGATCGCCTCCTCGAAAAGCTCAATCACATTCAGTTGGATATCGACAGCCCCACCTACAAAGAATTTATGCTCCAGGAGCTGGCAAGGGAAACCGGGCGATCGCCGGCCCAGCTCCAGAGCCTTTTTTATAAATCCCTCATCGAGGACGAATGGGAACCGACCCTAAGCCTTTCCCAATTGCGCGATAAATACGGCGATCAGGTGCGGGAATGGCTTTTACATGGATTCATACCAAAAGGAGCAACCACCCTGCTCCATGCCCTCGGTGGCCAGGGGAAAACGAGACTTTTGTATGACTTCATCTATCACCTCGCCCTAGGGGAATCTTGGCAGGGCTTCCCCGTTACAAAAAAAGCCAAGATTCTCATCATCCAGACCGATGAACAGCCCGTTGATATGTTGGCCGCCCTCGAAGTGCGGGGCATTCGCCCAGACGATCCACGCTTTGATATCCACTACAAAACCCGTTGGTCTACCGAACATATCCCCCAGCTCTACCGGGAAGTCCAGAACGAACGCTACGACCTTATCCTGATCGACTCCCTCGCCTCCGTGAGCCGCTTCTCTACCGTCAGTGAGAATGATGCAGAGTTTGCGAAGCCCATATTGCTGCTCAACAAGATCGCCGCCGACTTCAACACCGCGATCATGTTGGTTCACCATTCCAGCAAATCCGGGGACGCCAGGGGCACCACCGCCGTTTACAATGCCGTCTCCCAGGTCTTCCAACTCACCAAAGACCCCCAAGACCTAAACCCCTCATCCTGTGAGCGAATCCTCTGCATCCAGAAGAGCCGCGCCCGCCGCCCTGCTAAATATGCCCTGGTGTTTAACCCAGAGGAAGGGTCATGGGTTTGCGAAGGAGAAGCCACTCTCACCCCAGACCCAGATTCTTCTTTAAAAGAGCAGGTTTCTCAATTCCTAAGCCAACACAGAGGGGTAAAGTTTGGCAGTCGAGATTTAGCGGAAGCCCTAAACTTTAATACCAATTCTGTTAGAAAGGTTCTTGGCCAACTGGCCGCAGACGGAATTATTTCCTGGAGAAAACAGGGCCGGAGCAAGACTTATTGGATCGACGCCTTCGAGGAAATGGTTAAGGGAAGGTTAACTGATCCGCCCATGGATCAGGTCGGATCAGATGCGGATCAGTTCGTGGATCAGTTCGCTAACCCAGACGGGGTAAAGGATGTAGCTCTAACTGATCCATTGATCCAAAAAAACGAAAAATTTTTGAGAAAAAAATCTGGAGAAAAAGCGGATCAACGGATCAGGTCGTCTGAAACCCAGTCAGGGCATAAAACACAAACTGATCCACCCTCCGGATCAGTTCGGATCAGTTCGGATCAGGTGGATCAGATGGATCAGATGGATCAGATAGAAAAAGGCGATCGCGTCACGGTGGCCCAGGGCTGTGAGATATATCCAAAGGTGGGAATCCTCTGGGAAGCCGGAACGATATTGGAAGTTTTAGATATTGGGAGAAAAGGCATCTATTCTAATCAGCTTCAAGTGAAAAGATTGGGTGACAATTCTCATGCTGCCTGGATACCAATCGCCAATATTGAAATCAATCATGTGTCAAAGGAGGATAAAAATCATGGCTAAACTCCATCCCGTAAAGGCGATCGCCTGGGCACACCGCCACAAACAACAACCCCTTTTGGAGGCGTTGATCCTCTATGGCTACCCACGCCTCAGACCGCTATTTGAGTTCCTCATGGAGGACAAGCGATGCCGATGAAACGTGAGCTTTATCCCGACAACTGGGAGGCGATCGCCCTCGAAATCAAAGAGTCAGTCCATTGGTTTTGTGAAAAATGTGGCCGGCCATGCCGTCGCCCTGGGGAGGATTGGTTTGATTTCCTAGAAAAATTACAAAGCACTTTCCCCCAGTGGTACCAGCAATATGAAGAAGAAGTTTATGACGATGACACCGGAGAATGGGGGTACATCGAGAAACGGGGCCGCTTTATCCTCACCGTGGCCCACCTCGATCACAATCCGGCCAATTGCGATCGCCAAAACCTAAAGGCTCTTTGCAGTGTTTGCCATCTCCGAAACGATCACAGTCACCACCTCAAAAACGCCTCACGGACGCGCTTCCTTAAAAAGCAGGTTGATGGTCAACTTTCCTTGTTCGAATAATCTTATTTCCGTCGCCAAAACTCCCCAGCAACGGGAACGCCCATCAAAACGCAGCTCACCCAGAGCAGGGGCTTCAGCCGTTGTTCCGGGATGTCTGGATAAAACAAGATCGCCTTTCCCCAAAAATAAAAGCCCACTATCCCCGTCACCAAGGGCAAAAACAACAGGAAGTAGTAGGCCACATCCGCCGCCTGAATGCCATCTTTCGCCATGGCGATTTTGAAAAGCTTGTCCTTGTCAGGCTCAGGCACGGCTAAACCTCTCTGCTGGGCTTAAAAGTCCGCTCCCAGGTAATTGGGCCGATCACCCCGTCCACCTCAAGGCCCCATTTCTCTTGTAAGGTGCGGCAAACTTTCTCACTTTCCGGGCCGTAAATTCCATCAATCTCGATAGAAATTCCCCAGAAATTTACCTGTTTTTGCCACTCCCTCACGTCATGGCCTGCCATGTAGGGGCGTCTTAACCGGATCAGCCGATAATAAGCATCCTTCCCTGTGCGGGCCTGAATATCCATGGGCCGATAAAATCCCCGGCACTGAGAGACATTGCGCGATCGCCTTTGCACCATGCCCCCATTGGCATTGCTGGCTGCTGAGGTGTTGCCCTCGATAGAGCTAAATTTTGCGCCTGAGATATTTTCAACAATCCCAATGTGAACCGCCAACCGATTGCCAAAATGAAACAGCGCCAAATCTCCGGGCCGTGGGGTTTTGTGCCATTGCCCGATCCGCCGCGCATACCCTTCGATGTAGGGGCAATAGGCCGCGCCGCTGGGGGCGCCGTCCTGCATTTTCGGCAAGGGAAAACCCGCCTCAGCATAAACCCAGCTCGTAAACATCGCGCACCATGGATTTCCGTCCATGCCATACCAGCGCCCGAACTTTGTGCGATTGCTCCCCGCAGGGTTCTCCCGGTAACCGATTTGTGATTTTGCTGTGCTTAAAATTTTCTCAATCATGGCGCCCTTCCAAGTTTTCAAGACTGATCCGAACCGTCCCTGCCAAGTAATTAAGTTGCCGCTCCATGCGGTCTAGCCTTGCATCGGTTAGCTCGGTGAGGTGATCGAGCTTTCCCCACATCGCGTTTAGTTGGCGGTGGATTTCGCCTAGGTCTTCCTCCATCTCTTCAGGGAGATTCTTTAGTAAATGCCAATGCTTATAAATGTTTAGTCCGGCGCGGATCGCCCCCCAAACTGTCGCCACAAGGATCGTTAGGTTGACTAAAAGTTGGGTAATTTCGTTCACGGTTGAATCGTTGTAATTTCCAGTTCGTAGGGCAGGTTGATGGAGTCCTCGATCACCTGTTTGATTTCTGCCAGCGTCACTTGTTGCCCAGTCCCCACAAGCCGCGATTCTAGAGCAGAAATTTCCGCCTCGATTTTGGCGTGGAGCGATTCGATCAACCGACCCTCAAGGGCTGCGATATCTTCTTTCGTGGCAATCTGGGGGCAGCTCATTGTCTTCGGAATAACCTAAAAATGCGCGTTGTTTCAGACGCGGGTGCTGGAGCAGGCTCCTGGGTGGGGTAGGTGACATTGCTATCAATTTTTTCTAGGAGCTGACACGACCAACGGCGATCAATGGCCAGCCGCCGCGCATACCGAGAATCAGAAAGCTTTACTTGGTATTGCCGCTGGGGAAGCGGATCATTCATCAAATCTGGAGGATAGGGATATTGCAAAATCTCCGGCTCATCCTTGGGGTAAAGCCTGAGCCAATTCCGATCAAACCAATAGCTAGACCCCGAAAAGTAAACCCCCCGGAGATAACCCCAGGGGTGCTGGGCATTAAACCCAGCTTCTGGGACTTCCGAAAAATAGATGATTCTCAGGGCAGTAGTAGGGGAATTGGTGAAAAGTGGTAAAAATTGCCAGTCAAAGGTAGGCCGCACAACCCCTAGATTTTCCCAAACCCCAAAGCTATCAACTACTGCCATTCATCTTCTCCCATGGCCTCCAGGCGCTCGTCATACTCTCCCCCTTCGACATAATCGATCATCTCGGCCCTAGTCGCAGGGCGCATTAACCCAGTGGCATGATCCACCACAAAGGCAATTTCCTCTGAGGCGTGGTTTTGCCAGCCTGGGGGCCGCGCCGTCTGCAATGTCAAATTGAATAAAGGATTATCAGGAAGGATGAGCATGGGTTAGTTCGCCGTTACGCCATAGAGGGCCGCAAAGTGCCCCTGGTTGTAAAAACCAGCATCTTTCTCCTTAAACAAACCGCCACTATTTAGCAGTTCATTTGCCTGAGAGGGGTCTGTTTTGGAGCTAAACACGGATCCGTCTTCCAGATCGTAGGAGTAGCTAGGCAGGCGCGGGAATTCTGCCCCATAGACTAGCTCTCCAGTATCTGCAGAAGTCGCAAGCCGTACCCCATATTGAGACGGGAAACCAGCCGCGGCCCCTCGACCGCCGCTATCCAGCGCATTGGAGAGAAAAGCAACCTTGATCCCGTTCACCGTGGCGAAATAGGTATCCGAGTGGTTGCCCCCTTGAATTTTGCTGGGCTTGGCACGAGTGATCGAATAGCGATCTGCTCTTAAAGCCGCAATTCTATTTGTGGAGCAATAAGACCCCTCATAACCGGTCTCTGTCCGTCTGGAAGCCCGCGCCGGCTTCGGGGAGTTTGCCCCAATCACCAGATTTTGAATAGAAACACCATTGGCGATCACCGTTTGCCCAAAGTTATCCCGGAGAGAATCCCGGAGGCGGGAACGAAAGCCATATTTAAGTTCACCACCACCTAAAGGCATGGTGACGAATACTAACGTTGCAGTTTCACGATTTCTAGCCATTTGTAAACCTCAAAATAAATAATTTATTCCCCTTTAAAACCGGAGATTAAGCCTAAAGGGTGACTACATTTACGTCGAAGGTTTGGGCCGCTTGGTCAAGGGCAACTTGCACCGTCCAAGAAGTCGTGAACTGAAGCAAACCAAGTTTAGGTAAATCTGCTGCGGCGATCCCAGTGGTGGGGTCAGTCTCAGCGGTGGCCGCAGGTGCCAGGGTAAAGGTCGTTCCTGCGGGTCGGGTAGTAGTGGTCACCCCAGAGGCAACGGAAGCAGTCCGAATCGGCAATAGATCGGGCATGGAACGAATCATGGCCGCGACGAAATCACGGTTATCAACGCCGGTGATCGCCGCCGGATCAGCACCACCAAAATCAGCCAGGTCAGCGTAGGGAATCACGACGCCTTCTCCAGAAATCGCGCCCTCAGCAGCAACCTCGGCAGCATTGGCGAAAAGGTCATCAATTGCGAACCCGCCGATGCCGGAATTCGCCCCAGAAGCAGGCAAGGGGATCTGGCCCACCGTCTCAGTTTCTAAATCGGCAATGTATTGGCAAGCAAAGGAATAAGTCAGGTTATCCAAGCTGTCGGAAACAGAAGCCTTAGCCCGCGTGGAAGTCATGCCCACAATGTCGGCGCTGTTGGCGGAAACATAGGTATGGATCGCGTTGGCAATGGCGAGAGCTGCTTTGCTTTCCTTAGTGGCTTGGGTCTCGCTGTCAGCAAACTCCCCCGCAACTACCCCAGGCAAATCGGCGATCGGTAAAAACAAACCAGCGGGAACCCCGTTAGATGCCCCTGCGCTCACGGAACTTTCAAAGAACGTTAAAGCCATGAAAAAAATCCTCAAATAGTCCCTAGCGATTCATCCCAAAAACGCTAGAAAGCTTGTGTTGTCTAAACTCTAGCAATCGAACCTGTTAGTGTCACGTACTATCGTTAAACTAGGTCTCTGCGTAGTACGCAGTTAAAAAAAACGGGAATTTAATTCCTTGGTTATCATTGTGATAATTAATTGACTGTATAGGCATGGATAAATATGGCGATTTGGTTTTGTACCCTTTACTGGGGACAAATTCCAAGCGGGCCTTGCAAAGAGTCAGAAGAAGGGGGTACAAACCCTATCACTATCGCCCCAGAGCTAGGCTGCTTTATCGCCTTGCTGAGGAAATGGATTGGACGATTGATCGGGTTTATAACCAACTATTGAAAGAACGCTCTATCCTGCTGCGGATGAACCGGGAGGTAAATAATGGCGACTTGTGATTGTAGCGGCGCAAGTCGCGCTTATGTGATTGTTAACCCGAACAGCGTTAACCGCCGGGAAATCTTAAGCCTTAATCCCCCCATCTGCCACGACGTAAAAACCAAGGGGCTGCTAATCAATGGATCGCCCTGGACTGCCCCAAAAGAGATCCAATCATGGGAGACAGAGCAGTTACCTACAGGCCCTTTATTAGTAGCAAATGGGATGTTTTCTTACAATGCAGCTTTACAACAACCTATTTGTTTACAGTCCACAAATGCACCAGACATCAATGTTTTTCACCCTAGCCTTTTCTCTCAATCTGGAATTAGCAACACAACAGGGTTACAGACTCTAAGCGAGGGATTTTCTCTAGAAAATACTCGTGGAGGGGCTGCAAGCGGCCATAGTGGAACGGTGAATTGTAGAAAATTCCATAAACACAATTGCAACTGGGGAGAAATAAGTTTTAATGGCGGCCCCTTTAGGCAATTAGGGTCTGGGCGTCTCTATTATTCTTCCCCAGGTAATTGCATTCTAACTATCACCTACACAGACAACACAACACAAGAATTAATTTATGATGAATGTCCCGCAGTTGAGCCGTTGCAATGCCTGGAAATAACCGACCAAGGGGCGTATTAGCTGATATTTGCCCCTACAACGGAGAGCAAATAGCCTTTCAATGCGATGAGCGCAAATGTCCGCCGGAAACGTGCTGCGAATTGGAATGCGGGGGCGGTCGGGTGTGTTGCTATGGGCCGAACAGTGGGACGGCGATTGATTCTTTTATTCGGAGGACTTAATTTAATGGCGCTTACTCTACAGGACTTTGGGGGACAATTTTCCCCGTCAACAATCACTTTTAACATCGCGGATCTCAATGCCAAATTAGAGGCTGCTGGGTTGCCAAAGTGGGATGACCCAAGAAACGCAATTGAGCCGTTTTTTTGGATATTGTTGAGGCTTTTTTATTCAACACAGATTGATTTCTCCCAGGTGAGCGGCGTTTTATTTAATCAGCAAGATTTAGAAAATCAATCGCGAACCTTAAGAGTTAGTCGGGTTAATCTTTCGCCTACTATTTTGTCAGCCAGTTCGATTTCGGCTCGCGAGCTGTACACCTTGCAATTTAATTTTGTTGGAGCGAATGATTTAACTGATCCAGATTTACTTTAAGGGGTGTTATGGGCTGTTTGAATGTGGGCTGCTTTACGGTGTTTGTGATTTTTGTGATTATTTCACTGCTGATTTTGTCGGGGGTCATCCTTTAAATGTCTTGTCCAAATCTGGCGACAAAATCGGATATATCGGCCCTTGAGGGGAGAATTTTAGAGGCGCTTTCGGGGCTGGCAACCAAAGGTGATATCTCTGACCTGGAATCGAAAATTGATAGCTTTAGATCCACTATTGAAGATCGTTTAAGCAGCTTAAATAGTCGAATTAGTGGCCTTGATTCAAAATTGGATGATGCGTTGGCGGCATTGGGGCGGATCGAGGATTTGCTAGAGGGCACAAACGGGCGAATCAGCAGTATTTGGGATGCAATTTCCAATATTGTGGAATCTTTGGTTAGCCTAATCCGCGATCCAATTGTGGCGGCGATCAATGCCCAACGGGCTTTAGTTGAGGGGCTTTTTGATTCGCTCCAAGAATTTATCAGGGGGTATTTTGATGGAATTCAGGCCTTTATAGATGGGGCGTTTGCTTCTCAAAAGGCTTTTATTGATGGTTTTTTTGGGAGTATCCAAACCCTGATCCAGGAATATTTTGGCCTGGTGCGGGATTTGGTTCGCCGAACGAATGAAGAAATAGGGGAGGTTTTAGCTCTAGTTAGAGGATTGGGGGACGATGTGGCGAGTCTCCGAAGTTTGGCCGCCGAAATTCGGCAAGCAGTAAGCGAGAATGGGTCAACATTACGGGTAATTTCCTCGACTCAACTCCCACAATTGGTTAGCTTATGCCGGGATATTGGGGAGGGAGTAGCAGCCCTGCGAGGGGTGGCGACAGAAATCCGGCAAGCAGTAAGCGAGAATGGGTCAACATTACGGGTAATTTCCTCGACTCAACTCCCACAATTGGTTAGCTTATGCCGGGATATTGGGGAGGGAGTAGCAGCCCTGCGAGGGGTGGCGACAGAAATCCGGCAATCAGTAGCTGAAAATGGGTCAACATTACGGGTAATCTCCTCGACCCAGCTCCCACAATTGGTTAGCTTATGCCGGGATATTGGGGAGGGAGTAGAGGCTTTACCTGGGGATGTTTGGGGTTATGGCCTGAGCTGCGGCCCTGCTGGGAGTGCGGTTTGTCGATCCCTGTCTGCTGCGGAAGATCCAGAGAAAAACTTTAGTGATGATGACCGCCAGAAGCTTGACGATATTAAGGATGACCTGGACAACTTGGGGAATGATTTGGAGGCGATCGCCAAAGTGACAGGCGTCCCAGATTTCCCTGGAAAGCTGCCTAAATCGTTACTAGGAGATGACAACCTCAAGGGAGAAACTGAAGTAGAAAGCATCCCCCAGTTCATCCTGTGGCTAACAAAACAGCTTGATGCTTTAGTGGGAGAATTTCCGGTGAGTATCGAAGTCACAGACAATGATTTGACTCAATCAGGGAACCAAAAACAAACCATTCAGCTCCGGAATATCGCCGAAGCCTTTGCCGAGCTGTACGGGCAGGGAGTCTTAACCACAACCCATCAATCAGTGCAAACAAATGGCCTTGTCCGGGTGGGAACAGAATTAACATCATTAAAAGTGATGGTGGCCGTAGCCCAGGATTTAATCATGGCCACGACTGAATTCCTTGGGTTCAAAACCAAGCAAAAAAGAAGGGATATCGATACATCTTTTACCCTCAAAAAATCAGGCGATAACAATTACACTCTGGCTAATTTTCTTGACTCCGACAAAATTTCCTACAAAGGCTATGAATTTGATGACGATGACATCCTGATCGAATATTTGCCCCAGTTGATGTATGGCGTCTCCCTCATTAAAGCGGCCACCCTCCGAGGTGAAGATGATGTGAACGAAATTGAGGATCGCGTCAAGGAAGTCTTGGAGGATGGGGCTTCCGCTTGGGATAAATTCCAGGAAATTGTCAACAATCCCGATTCTGAATACAACATCGATCAAGACGTGAAATTCAAAATTACTGACCGCGATGTGGAGATTGATGAATAATGGCTTTTGAGCTGGACATCGGCGATCTGATTAGCCGCCAAATTAGGGTAGAGGTCGCCCCAGAAGGCCGAGAGATTGGTGATCTTCTTGATGTTTTCGAGGATGACAGCGGGGGCTTCCTTGGGAGAATCTTCTCGTTTACCAAGCAATTAATCGGGTTTGCTTTAAAGGCAATCCCGGTAATTAGATTTCCTTTTTCTTCTCTGTTTGGCTGGGCTGTCCAAGCTTTTAACTTTATTCGCTTCTTTGATTGGAATGCCTCAGACGCCGAATTACAAGCCGGAATCAAACAGCGCAATTTAGCGGTGGCTGATGCCTGGGGCGCTTTCTTTGGGCAATTAGCCGGGACGCTGGTCGTGGGAGGCTTGGGGGCACTGGGGGCGCTATATATTCCCGCCATTGGGGGCAAAATGTTGGCAATCTCAACCCTCGTCAAGCTGTTTAAAGAACGGGGGGATGAAGTTTTCGAGGAATTGCGCTTTGCTGTTCGACAATCAGCAGTCGTCTTTGGAGAGAAAAAATTTATTCAAGCCTATATTCGTATCCGTCGCCTAATCAAAAATCGTTTCCCTCAGTTAAAGAACTGGGGCGCTGACGATGGCGATCGCTGGACATTTGCTGAGAAATTTGAAGAGAAAATCGACAGCATCGAAAATGATGGCCTCCGGACATTTTTAGAATCCTTCTTTGATGAATTTGAGGAAGCCTTTATCGAAGGGGGCTATGTGATTGCGGGCTATTGGGACAACCTTATGGCCCAAACCAATGAGAATCGCCTAGAAATCCTAGGGGAAGACAAGGCCGGAACCATTCAGCTCAGGGCTGGGGGAGAAGATACGCCATTCTTGCGTTACATCCAGCTCCCCTCTAATTTGGCGATCTCCGGTCTCCAGCACCAAATGAATACCTACCGGTCTTTCCAAGGATTAAGAATTGGGGAGTATGGTGGAGAGCCGACCGAGCCGGATAATACCCTACGCCCCTACCTCCGCACCGCCAAAATTATCATGCGGTCTGGGAGTGAAAAGCCACCATTCACGAATCCCGACGGCACCATTAGCAGCCGCCATCAGATCACCCTGAAATCCCTAAAGCCAGATTTACGTTGGCGAGATTTTAAGCGGGTGTTCCGTCGCCACACCTGGGGGCCATGGAAAATCGAAGTAGTCCTCCAGAGCCGCGCCTCGATTTGGCTCTATGCTGACAGTCGAGAAAATGGGGTGCTATTTGCGCGGGAAATTGTGGACGAGCTGATCGAGGAAGATGCAATTCGGATCGCCGCCACGATTGAGGAAGTTGACCCAAGGGTGACCCAACGGCCCAAAGTAATTTATCCCCAGGAGGTCTATATCACCCTCAAGCGGGCGATCGCCTCTGGGAGGATTATAGATTTGTCGGGGAAACGCTGGGAGCAACAAAAGTTTACTTATGATCTGTGGCCGGACGATGAGCCATTCGGGACGCCACAATTTATTACAAATTTTCCGGTCGATCCGACCTAATCAAAAGGTGATTTTAGGCAAAATTTAGGCAAGAATTAAAAAGAAGTCCTCAAATCCTTTCCTAGTGGCCTTTCTGGAATAACAATGGGTGTCTGCAAAACCTCCACTCCCCAGTTCGAATCTGGGTACCACCTTATTTTAAAAAAAAATCAATCTTAAGCTCTCTTTATCGCAAGGATTTTTATCTATTTTTTTGGATATTTAGTTCAACCGAGACTGAGCAAAGCATGTCTTTTAGAACAACTCTAGGAGACGACAAATCACTAAAAAAACGACATAAATTTATACCCAGTTCCCCTTTAACCCAACAAAAAAAGGTCTGGAGACAAACTCCCAGACCCTGTAAATATAGTTCAACAGCTAACGACAAAATTTTATTTTTTATATTTCGCCGGATAGAGCCTTGGCTTTATCGGCCTGTTTTTGAGCAAGCATTGCGGCTGTTTTTTCTCGATCAATTTTTAGGACAACCACGCCGAGGGGCGGCAAACACAGATCAATGGAATAGGGAAGATTATGGAAGCGCCAATCTTCAGTCCAAACGCCGCCGAAGTTGAGTAGATTACTCCCCCCAAAGGTTTCGGCATCACTATTCAAAATTTCTTGATAGTAGCCCTCTTCTGGAATGCCAATTCGATAATGGCTATGGGGTTGCGGCGTAAAATTGCAGACCACAACTAAAAAATCATTGGGATCTTTTGCCCGTCGAATAAAGGAAAGAACACTATTTTGATTGTCAGAACAGTCAATCCATTGGAATCCTTCCTCTTCAAAATCCCGTTCGTAAAGGGCCGGTTCCTGTTTATAGAGACTATTTAATGCCCCGAAGAAACCTTTGAGTTTGGCGTGGGGTTCATGTTGCAGTAAATCCCAACTCAAGTCACTCCAAACATTCCACTCATTCCATTGGCCAAATTCCATGCTCATAAACATGGTCTTTTTACCAGGATGGGTAAACATATAGGCGAATAAAGCCCGCACATTGGCAAATTTCTGCCATTCATCCCCCGGCATTTTGCCAATAATCGAGCTCTTACCATGGACGACTTCATCGTGGGAAAGGGCCAACATGTAGTTCTCGCTGTGATGATACCACATACTGAAGGTAATGCTGTTTTGGTGGTGCTGCCGGAACCAGGGATCCATGCTGAAGTATTTGAGATTGTCGTGCATCCAGCCCATATTCCACTTGAGGTTGAAGCCGAGGCCACCGAGGTAAGTGGGACGAGAAACCATGGGCCAAGCCGTGGACTCTTCGGCAACGGAGATAATCCCTGGATAGTACTTGAAGATGAGATTGTTGGTTTGGCGGAGAAATTCTACGGCTTCGAGGTGTTCGTTGCCGCCGTAGTCATTGGGAAGCCACTCGCCATCTTCCCGGTCGTAGTCGAGGTAGAGCATTGATGCCACTGCATCGACCCGAATGCCATCGATGTGATATTTATCAAACCAGAATAGGGCATTGGCAATGAGGAAGTTGCGAACCTCATTGCGATTGTAGTTAAAGATCAGGGTGCCCCAGCCTTTGTGCTCACCTTTGCGGGGATCGGCGTGTTCATAGAGATGGGTGCCATCGAAGTAAGCGAGACCATGGGCATCCTTAGGGAAATGGCCAGGAACCCAGTCAACGATCACCCCGATACCATTGGCGTGGCATTGATCGATGAAATACATCAGGTCTTCGGGATTGCCAAAGCGGGAAGTGGGGGAATAGTAGCCGGTCACTTGGTAGCCCCAGGAACCGTCAAAGGGATGTTCAGCGACAGGCAGTAGCTCGATGTGGGTGTAGCCCATGTCCTTAACGTAGGGGATGAGCTTATCAACCAGTTCGTAATAGCTCAGGAAGCGGGCACCGGGTTTTTGATCGCCCACGGGAATGGGATCGACTTCACCGGAAAGGAGTTGCATTTTTTCGGTGGCGGAACCATGGAGCCAGGAGCCGAGGTGTAGTTCGTAGATGGAAACAGGATTTTTGAGGGGGTCTTGTTTGGCACGTTGTTCTAGCCAATCGTGATCCTGCCATTGGTACTGGTCGAGGTCAGCAACGATGGAGGCAGTGTCGGGGCGCACTTCCCGGAGAAAGCCGTAGGGGTCTGATTTTTCGTAGATGTGGCCGTGTTGGTTTTTGATTTCGTATTTGTATTTGGTGTTGGGGCCGAGGTCAGGAATGAAAATTCCCCAGATACCAACGTTTAAACGGCGCATTTGGTGTTTGCGACCATCCCAGTTGTTAAAGTCGCCCAGGATGGAGACGTTGCGGGCATTGGGCGCCCAAACGGCAAAGTAAACGCCTTTGATGCCATCGACTTCGACGAGGTGTGCCCCCAGTTTGTTGTAGATGCGGTGGTGATTCCCTTCGGCAAAGAGGTGGAGATCGAGATCGCTAATGTGGGGGGCTTCGGCAAAGGCATAGGGATCGTTGATGATGTGTTGGCGATCGCCTTCTTGGAGCTTCAGTTGATATTTCGGTGTTGTTTCACTCTGGAGGGTGCATTCAAAAAAGTGGGGATGATGCACCGTTGTCATCGGGTGTTCCGTTTGGGAAGGGGTATCAATCACCCAAGCTTGGCTAGCAGAAGGTAAATAAGCGCGAATTGACCAGGTTTTCGGATTGGGATCGTCGTTGGTGGGATGACAACCCAAGACAGCATGGGGGTTGTCATGGTGGTTAGAAACAATTTGGTTGATCTGGTCTGGAGTGAGGAGAGTAGGCATTATGGCAATTACCGAAAATCGATTAGAGGTTTATTAAAGGAATTTTTTTGTTTGGCGATATGGAACAAGGCTAGCTCAGGATAGGGTAATCCGAGGGAGATTATAGGACGTGGTGGGCGTTTGGAAATGATTGTGACAAAGAGGATAGGGGAGAAATGTCGTGTGTGATACCTTGCTCCTGATTGGAGGCCCTGGGGTTCACTTTTCAGGAAAAAAGAAGAGAAAACTATAAATTGAGCCTTATTTTAGGGGATTGATCCTCACTGTAAACGGTTTTAGCAAATCCACAATCGTTCCCCTGGGGTATGGTTGAATTTTTTTATGGAAGTCGCTGCCACCAGTTTAAACTTCAAAAGAGATCCCGTTTGCCGCGCAATTTTGTAAAAACTCGCAGGGGATCTGTTGTCTTTAAGTTAGCTTGCAGTTGGCGATCGCTACAGCGCAAAAAAGGATTTGTCTGTTTTTCTAAAGCTAACACCGTTGGAATGGTCGGTTTCTGGCGTTGTCGTTGGGTCTGCACTTGCTGAAAACGTCTCTGAAGAGCCTCATTTTCTGGATCAACCGTCAAGGAAAATTTAATATTTTTCAGGGTGTACTCATGGGCACACCAGATATTCGTGTTGTCCGGCAAATCACAAATTTGTTGGAGCGAGGCAAAAAGTTGAGCAGGCGTTCCTTCCAAAAGACGACCACAGCCATTGGCAAACAGCGTATCGCCACAAAATAAATCGCCACTGTCTTCGGGCTGTAGGGGAGGGAAATAGTAGGCGATGTGACCTTGGGTATGGCCTGGCACAAACAAAATTTCGACGGTGCGATTAAATAAATCTAAGTGATTACCAGCCTTAAGGCTCACCGTTTGGCCTGGAATACGTCTTTTTTGTAAATCTATCTCGCTACCATACACAGCCGCTGCGGGAAAATGACTTAATAGTTGACGATTGCCACCCACATGGTCAGCATGATGGTGCGTAATCAGAATGGTCTTAAGCGTTAAATCTTCTTTACTTAGATACTCCAGAACAACCTTAGCGTCGCCTGGATCAACAACCGCACAATCCCCTGTAGCTCGATCAACCAAGAGAAAAATATAGTTATCGTTAAAAGCTGGTAAACGAATAATTTCCATGCCGGAATGTCCCCCATGAGTCACTGATGCTGATCATAACAAGGGGGATTTTGTACGAAAAAACGAGTCATTAATCGAGGGAAATTTTATAAACCCACTCCGCAAACTCTGGATCGCGGTTTTCTGTGATTGCCGTTAGTTTTTCTCGCAATTTCTCAGTGATGGGCCGTTCCTTGGGCAAGGTATAGTTTTCGATGCGCTTCACGGGGGTGACTTTGGCCGCCGTCCCACTTAAAAAGACCTCATCGGCAATTAGAAGCTCTGATTTATCAATGGGGCGTTCGATCACGTCGATACCCAGATGTTTAGCAAGGGTAACGACGCTGTCACGGGTAATGCCTTCGAGAATATCCTGGTCAGAACCAGGGGTGATCAGTTTGCCATCGCGGACGATAAAGACGTTCATCCCAGATGCTTCACAAACTTTCCCTTGGGAATTCATTAGCAATGCTTCGTCAAATCCAGAGGCAACGGCTTCGGTTTTGGCTAGGGCCGAAGCAATGTAAGCACCGCTAATTTTGCCCCGGAGTGGAAAACTCCGGTCTTCTTGGCGTGTCCAGGAACTGATGCGACAGGCGATCCCGTCGGGGGAAAGGTAATCACCCAGTTCTAAGCCATAGACGAAGAAATCTTTTTCAATATTGTGGAGGCGGGGGGCAATGCCTAAATCAGAGGTATAGACAAAGGGGCGAATGTAAAAGGATTTTGTGGGCCGATTTTGTTTTACAAAGTCCACAATGACGTGTTCAATTTTGTCAGCCGGGAGATCGAAATGGAGAAATTTTGCGCTATTGCTGAGACGGCGGCAGTGGCGTTCGAGACGAAATAAAAGAATTTGGTTTGCGTCGGCGGGATCAGGAATACCCCGTAAGCCCCCAAAAGCCCCTGTTCCATAGTGGAGTGCGTGGGTTGCAATGGAAATATTTGCGTCAATGAAGGGAACAAATTTTCCTTGGAAATAGGCAGTGGGAAGGAAATTATGCATGGGTTGGGGGCAAACGGTAGGGTGCGAAATGAATTACAGAAAGAACAATGAAGCAAGAAATTTATCTTACCGCACCTGAATCTTTGGGATTCAGCCAGCCCTTGAGGTTTTGCAACTGCTTGGCAGAGGCTTGGGGATTTTTCACGACTTGATAACTGCTCGGTTGGGGGGCAGCGAGGGTGACGGCAAGGGTTTTCAGTTGGTCTTGGTGAAAAATCGTGATCGAAATTGTATCACCTGCTTGGTAGTTCTGAAGGCGATGGTTGAGTTGTTCGGCATTGGTGCGATAGTTGGTGATCGCCAGGAGTTCATCTTCTGGATCAATGCCCGCTTGATGGGCCGGGGAATCAACATTGACCGTTTGCACCAGGGTGCGATTGTTTTGGTCGGTGACGGTGAGACCCAGGTAGGGGAGATCTTTGTTGGTGTAGACGGGTTTAATTTGTAGACCGAAGGTTTCAAGGGCTGCGCCGAGGGGAAGTTCTGCCGTGGTATGGAGAAATTCGTGGAAAAAGTCACTCAGGTCAAAGCCCGCCACCTCACTAATTACCTGCTCCACTTGGGCCGGGGTAAAGCCAATTTCTGGTTTGCCAAATTTTTCCCACATGATCCGCAACACATCATCTAGGGATTTTTGGTTTTGGTGGCGATCGCGGATTTTGAGATCCAGTAGCATCGCCACGAGAGCACCCTTGAGATAGTAGGACATCTGGTTATTGTTGCTATGGGCCTCGCGGCGGTAGAGCTTAATCCAGGCATCAAAACTCGATTCGGCCAGGGGCTGCACCAAACGCCCAGGGGTAAGGAGATAGCGGGTGATGTCCTTGCTGAGGCTTTCAAGGAAAAAGGTCTTGTCATAGATGCCAGCCCACAACGGAATGAGCAGATCATAGTAACTGGTCACACCCTCGGCAAACCAAAGGGAAGGGGTGTAATTTTCTGTCTCGTAGTCAAAGGTTTCGAGTTCCTTGGGGCGAATGCGCTTCACATTCCAGAGGTGGAAAAATTCGTGGGCCACCAACTGCATAAAGCGGTTGTATTGGTCGGATTTTTGGAAGCCAAACCGGGGATAATTTAAAGAGCAACTTTCTTTATGTTCGAGGCCCCCATAGCCACTGCCGGACAGGTGCAACAAAAACATATATTCGTCGTAGGGCAACTCACCGCCGAAAATTTTGGCTTCGGTCTGGATGATTTTTTTGGTATCGGCGATCGCCTTTTCCGCTTCAAAATTGCCTTCCCCCCAAACGACCCAACGGTGGGGCTTCCCTTCACAGAGGAACTCATAATTTTCGTGGAGACCCACCTCCACAGGACTATCCACCAACACATCAAAATTTTCGACCCAGAAACAATTTTCCTGGTCTTCGATCAGGGGCAAGGTGGTATTTACTTCCCAGGCGATGTGGGGCGGTTCGACGGTCAAGGTACAAGCTTGGTCTTGGTAGCCCGGAATAAAGCAAAATAAAGCCGCACCGTTGAAATAACCGTGGGTACTATCAAGGTGATTGGTGCGGACGGTGAGGTCATTGGCAAAGACCCGATAGTGGACTTGGATGTCTGAGGTGTCAGCGGTTTCAACTTGCCAGTGGTTTTTCGTCACTTTGCGCCAACTGAGGTCAACACCTGCCGCTGTAGTCGCCCGAAAATCCTGGAGATGGCGGGAATATTCGCGCACCATATAAGAGCCAGGCGTCCATACGGGCATTTTTAGATCCAGCACTGCGGCTTCCCATTGGCTAATGTGAATGGTTACCTCAAACAGGTGGGTTTGGGGCTGGGGCATTGCCACTTGATAGGCGATCGCCACCGTATTTTGCGCGCTTGGGGCTGGCGTTGCCATGGAAGTTGCCGTGTGAACCATCAGAAAAAATTTACTCCTATGCTCGGTTGGCTAAATTTGTCAGTTGTTTAAAGTTGATCAAATGAATGCGACCTTCACCCATTTCGATCCACCCTTTCCCTTCCAGTTTAGACAGAATCATCTCAACTTCTTTCGTGCTGATATCAGCCACATCGGCCAGGTCAGACACCGACAATTGAATAATTTCTAGGCCCTGTTCCGTGGGTTGACCGTAGTTTTCTGCCAGGAGGAGGAGAGTTTTGACTAACTTGAGGGCGGGGGGCTGCTTGCGCCAAGAAAACCGGGCATTGGCATTACGAAGACGACGCACCATGAGTTGCAGCATTTTGTGGTGCAATTGGGGGTCTTTAAACAGTAGCTGGATAAAACGTTGGGCCGAAACACTGAATAGTTTGACCGGCGAAAGGGCCACCACATCCGTGGAACGGGGCGATTCATCTAGTACTGACATTTCCCCAAAAAAATCACCTTTGCCCATAATTGCGAGGGTCACAGTTTCACCATCCTCTGTGAGGCGGCGCACCTTAACCCAGCCGGATTCGATGAAATAGACGGCATTGCCCCAGGAGTCTTCCATTAAGACGGTGCGTTCTGCGGGATAGTCATGCTCGGTGGTGACAGACAGGAGCCATTCGATGGTTTCGGGGTTTGCGGTGCTAAAGAGGGGGAAAAGCTCGCTAAAAGCTTCAATGTCCATGAAATCTTGCCAGGATGTGCAGAATGAAACAATACAACGAATACAAGGTGATTGGCTGTTAGGCGCTATTTTCGCACGTTTTCTTTTCAGAATAGCTCACTTTCTGGTGAGGTCTAAATGGGGCGATCGCCCTACGGGAAAAGTCAGCCCCCTCACATTACAGTTTTTGTCACGATAACCATGGCGCGGGGTGTCCTTATTCATAATTTGTAGTGAAGCACTCTTGGAATGCAAAAGGCGCGTGTTAAATACCCTTGATCTAAAGCGAACCCTAGCAAAGGACACCTACAAAGAACAATTAGAGGAGTTGATGCAGCAATTGCGGTCTTTGCAAAATGCCTGTTGGCAGCACCAATTACCCGTAACGGTCGTCCTCGAAGGCTGGGCGGCGGCTGGCAAGGGCGCTTTAGTCAAAAAAATGACCAACTACATGGATCCCCGTGGGTTTTCGGTATTACCGATCTTTGAACCCTCAGCCCGTGAGAAGCAATATCCATTTCTTTGGCGCTTTTGGCATAAGCTCCCGGCGAAGGGCAGTATCGCTTTTTTCTACCACAGTTGGTACACCCACGTCCTCGAAGACCGTCTGTTTGAGCGGCTGGACCCGGTGGAAGTGCCCCTGGTGACGCGGGAAATTAATGCTTTTGAGCGGCAGCTAGTAGACGATGGCATGGCGATCGCCAAATTTTGGATTCATCTGTCCCAAAAAGAATTAAAAAAACGCCTCAAAAGTGCCGAAGCCGATGAATTAGAAGCCTGGCGAGTGCGTCCGGAAGATTGGCAACAGGCGAAAAACTACAAAGAATATCGGCACCTCGCGGAGGAAATGTTGATCTACTCCAGCACCGGTGCCGCTCCCTGGATTCTCGTCGAGGGCAACGATTACCGGTGGTCGGAAATCAAGGTGCTCTCCCAATTGGTAGCGACCATTGTCGAAGCCCTGGATCGCTGCAAAATCACTATTCCTGAAGCGGTTCATATTCGTCCCCAGTCCCAACTCTTGCCCACGGAACCAGACTTTCTTGCCAAGGTGGATTTAAGCCTAGAACTAGAGGACAAAGACTACAAAAAACGTCTCCGGGCGGCCCAAATTAAATTACGGCAACTGCAACTCAAGATTCACCAAGAAAAATTACCAGTTCTTCTGTTGTTTGAAGGCTGGGATGCTGCGGGCAAAGGGGGAGCCATTAAACGCTTAACTGATGTCCTCGATCCCCGTAGCTATAAAGTGGATGCCTTTGGTGCGCCTACCGAAGAAGAAAACCGTTACCATTACCTCTGGCGTTTTTCTCGCCATTTACCCGGTATGGGGACGATTGGTATTTTTGACCGCAGTTGGTACGGGCGCGTTTTAGTTGAACGGGTCGAAGGCTTTGCGACGGAAGCCGAATGGAAGCGGGCCTATCGCGAAATCAATGAGTTTGAAGCCCAGCTAATTCATAAGGGTTATGTGCTTGTAAAATTTTGGCTCCACATTGACCCGGATGAACAACTAAAACGCTTTGAGCAACGACAGGACAATATTTTCAAAAAATATAAGCTGACCGACGAAGATTGGCGCAATCGAGAAAAATGGGATCAATATGCAGTAGCCATTAATCAGGCGATCGCCCGCACCAGTACCCCCGCCGCCCCCTGGACGATTGTGCCGGCCAATGACAAACTTTATGCCCGTGTTTTTGTGATTGAGACCGTTATCGAAGCGATCGAGTACAAACTCAAACGTCTAAAAAATGGTGAAGCCATTGCCTAAGCCAACTAACAAATCACTTAAAAGTCTCTCTTATCCTTCAATCTCAAGAGATCTCCAGAACGACAAAAATATATTATTTATTACTGCTTGGACACCCCTTGAATAGCCCCTAAAAACGGCTTATTTTGGACTTTAAAAGTTATAGATTTATTTTTGGCACTAAAATGATTGGCTGTTTTAAATCCTATTTCTCTAGTGTTTTACTAGATGGCATTGGTAAAACGAAACAAATATTTAATTCATGCAAAATAAATACATATTCTTGTTAAAATAATTAAATGCTATTATTACTTCAATGGTTGCAGACAAAAGAAAGCTTTTTGGGCATGAAAAATCAATACAAAATGAAACAAGAAAAGCACCAACTTAATTGGTATGCCAATATTTCTAGGCTCAGTCGTCCTAAGAGCTATTTGGGCAAGATAATGTTAGTGGCGTTTCTAGGAACCCATATACCATTATTGACTTTGTTCTTTTATTCCATTAGCGTTACCACCCTAAGTACAGATACAAAAATTCGCGTTTTAGTAGTCGCACTCCTCGCTACATTAATTGGAACAGCCGTTACTCTTTTTACGTTACAAAAACTATTATTGCCGATCAGTGTTACAGCAAAAGGCTTAAGGAAATATTTAGAAAACAATCAAATCCCAAAGCTGCCAACACATTTTCAAGACGAAGTAGGCGTTTTAATGGCCGATACCCTATACACGATTTCTAAATTAGATGAATTAATCGAACAATTAAAAAACTACGATCACACCACATCCTTGCCGAATCTCCATTTATTTCAAGCACTACTACAAAAAGAAATTTACAACGCTCAATGTCGCAATCAATCCTTGGCCGTATTGTTTCTAGATCTAGACAATTTCACAAACATCAATACTCATTTAGGCAGAGATTATGGGAATTTAATTTTAAGAACAATTGCTCAACAATTAACTCAAGCAATTGGTGATAATGACTTATTGGCGAAAATAAATACCGATACATTTGCGATTATTTACCCCCATTTAATATCTTTAGAGGATTTAGAAAAATACTCTCAAAAACTCTTAACTATCATCAATCAAAAAGTGACGGTCAAACATGAAGATATTTATCTGAGTGCGACTATGGGGATCACTGTTTATGATGAAGGCAAGGTAGAGCCCCAAGAAATCATCAATCAAGCAGAAACCGCCCTCAATTTAGCCAAGGAAGAAGGGCGGAATATTTATCGCTTTTATTCGGTAGAAACCAATGAAAAATTACGCAGCCGTTTTCAGTTAGAGAGAGATTTATATCGTGCCTTAGAGAGAGAAGAGTTAGAACTTTTTTACCAACCACAAATTGATGTCAAAACAGGAAACATTACTGGTGCTGAAGCTTTATTGCGATGGCGTCATCATGAACATGGGTTTATATCCCCTGGTATATTCATCCCCATTGCAGAAGCAAGTGATTTAATTATTAACATCAGTGATTGGGTTCTTAAAACTGCTTGTTACCAAAATCAACAATGGACTAAAGATGGTTTTCCTGAACTTTGCGTGGCTGTTAATTTATCAGGAAAACAGTTCCAACAGCCTCAGTTAGTGGATGATGTTTCCAAGATCTTAAAAGAAACCTCTCTTAAACCAAGTCAATTAGAATTAGAAATTACAGAAGGATTACTGATTAACAATATACAAAACGCAGTAAAGACTTTAGAGGATTTACACAATTTGGGTTTGATTACTGCTTTGGATGATTTTGGGACTGGCTTTTCTTCTTTGAGCTATCTGAAGCGTTTTTCTTTAGATTATTTAAAAATAGATCAATCTTTTGTTCGTGGTATTCCCCTAGACAAAGACGATGTTGCAATTACCAACTCTATCATTGCCCTTGCCCATAGCTTACAGATAGAAGTCATCGCAGAGGGAGTAGAAACTATTGAGCAAGTTAATTATCTCAAAAGTGTTGGTTGTAATAAGTTACAAGGTTATTACTATAGTCGTCCTATTTGCGCTAAAGACTTTGCTGAACTTTGGGAACAAAATCTAGAAAAAGGTTAGTTCACCACAAATAGAACGACATAATGTCCTAGATCACGCTCTAAAATTGAATATCAGTGAAGGTAAACACTTTTTTATCAACTTCTTGATCGTTTTCTAGGTAAGTGATCTCCCGACGGGTGAGGACATAGTAACCGCTAACTTTTTCGAAGCTATCCCGGAAAAGGCTCTTACCCGCTTTGGGTTCTTTGGTGGCCGCATCAAAATAGACCGAATCATAGCCCAAAGAAAGATAGCCTTCGTCGGTATTGAGCACGTCAAAGGTATTGATGTTAACGATGATGTCGCGGATCTTGCGGTTCACAAAGGTAACGACATTATTTTTGATTTTGTAGGAATTCCCCATGGACGCGCCAGTCACTTGGATTTCCTGGGCACCGTCGGCAAACTTTTCGCCAAATTCAAAGCTATTTTTGCCGTGGCTGTCTTCAAAGGAGCGGCGTACTCGGTGGACAGTGATTTCCCACAGTTGACCTTCGATTTCTTTTTTTGCTGCTTCGGCTTCAATCCCTGTGACCTCAAAGGACATATCGGCTTTGATGGCTACTGTGCCGGTGTAGCTCTGGTCGCCGTGGGTAAAGGTAACGGTGGCAGTAAAGCCGGGAAAATCTTGATCCCAGGTGTAGCGGTTTTCGTAGGCGGCCCGAAAGGCATCCTGGGCGGTGAGAGTCTGTGTCATAGTGTGCTCCAGCGCTTGCGTGTAATCACTGTTATTTCAACTTTTCTAAGATAACAGGTTCGTTTAAGTACAATCTACTAATAAAAGAGTTTTTCAATATTATTGAGAATTTAATTAACTATTTTTGGGCGATCATGTTGTTTTTGATCTTGTCAGGGGCTAGCGCTAGGAGTTGTTGGGGGTTACCTTACATAGGTCGGTCTCTGTGGCCTGTTTTCTACACTGTCTAAAAACCTTTGATGAGTCCTGTACTGCAATTGGCGATCGCCACCCTGATTTTGGGGACCTCCGGCGTCTTTATCAAACTGGCCGCTTTGTCTCCCCTCGTGATGACCTTTTTTCGGGCGGGCATTCCCCTAATCTTCGTCTCAGGTTTATTCCTTTACCGTCGGGAACCTCTTTTTTGGGGCGCAACTCCTTTTTTGTTGCTCATTTCCTTTCTCGATGCCGTGCGGGGATTATGCTACATCATTGGCTTTAGCTATGCCGACCTCAGCAGTGCCGTCGTGATCCTCTACACCTGGCCCCTATTTACGACCCTATTGAGTTGGATTTTTCTCAAAGAAACAATTCCCCACCGTAACCTGTGGCTATTACCCTGCTTCATTTTGGGGATCATCGTTATCTACGCTGATGCGGAAATTAGTCTATCGAGCCGGAGCTTCTTGGGTCTTACCAGCGTTCTCATTGCCGCCGTTTTGGTGGCGTCTACTGTGGTGATGTACAAAGTTAAAGCCGCTGATTTTTCGGTATATCGGCTGATTTTTTACCAAAACCTTGTTGCTGGCGTCGTTTCCTTTCCTTTTCTGCTAGGAACTCAACCTTGGCCCAACCTATTTCAGTTCACCATGGGAGGGATTTACGGTATTTCCATCGGGATTATTGGTTTTATGCTGTTTTTTTCTGCCCTTAGTAAACTCAAAGCTTCGACCACAGCCCTCCTCTGTTATCTCGAAATTTTAAGCACTATTGTCTGTGGCATCGTCTTTTTCCAAGAAGAGCTTTCCGTAAATATTATTCTGGGCGCTTCCCTAATTTTAGGAGGGAGTTTCTGTTTGAAAAAAACCGGCGATGTTGCCCCCTAGGTCAGGACGTCAGCCCCCAACAATTTTTGGTATTTGCGCTGGAGTTCCTGTTGCATCAGGGGATATTGCTCTAGGAGAGGATCAATTTTGAGCAATTGTTCTGCCGCTTGTCGGGCAATAAGTAAAACCTCTTGATCTTCTGTCAGACTGGCTAGGGCAAAATCTGGTAGCCCCGACTGTTTCGTCCCCAGCACTTCCCCCGGCCCCCGCAGGCGTAGATCCATTTCTGAGATAAAAAAACCGTCGGTGGATTGCTCCAACACCCGGAGACGAGTTTGGGAATCAGGATTTTTACTATTGGTGACGAGCAAACAGTGGGATTGATGTTGACCCCGACCGACACGCCCCCGCAACTGGTGCAACTGGGAGAGGCCAAAGCGTTCGGCATTTTCGATCAGCATTACCGTCGCATTGGGCACATCAACCCCCACTTCGATCACAGTGGTGGAAACAATAATGTGGTTTTGGTTATCGCGGAAAGCATTGAGGGCGGCGTCTTTTTCCTCGGATTTCATGCGGCCGTGCAGTAAACCCACGTTAAAGCTCTTGAACACTTGCTCAGAAAGCCTTTGGTGTTCGGCGACGGCGGCCTTAGCTTCGAGTTTTTCGGATTCTTCAATTAGCGGAAAAATGACGTAGGCTTGGCGACCCTGGGCTACTTCCCGCTTAATCAGTTCGTAGGCTTTGTGGCGATCGCCTCCTTTGATCACCCGCGTATCGATGGGTTGGCGACCGGGGGGCAGCTCATCAATTTGACTAACATCCAAGTCCCCATGGAGGGTGAGGGCCAAGCTCCGGGGAATCGGGGTGGCGGTCATGGTCAGGACGTGAGGCGCTTTCCCCTTGGCGAGGAGTCTCCCCCGCTGTTGGACACCAAAGCGGTGCTGTTCGTCGATCACCACCAGGCCGAGATTTTGGAACTGTACCGGATCTTCGATTAGGGCGTGGGTGCCGACGAGAACTTTGAGTTCTCCCGTTTGCAATTGACTATGGATTTCCCGACGTTTTTTCGTTTTTGTCGAACCCGTGAGCAGTTCAACGGGCAGATGGAGCAGGTTAAACCAGCCCACCAATTTCCGGTAATGCTGCTCGGCAAGGACTTCGGTGGGCGCCATGAGAGCGGCTTGGTAGCCAGACTGGATCGCGGCCAGGATTGCAAAGACTGCCACGACAGTTTTCCCCGCCCCCACATCCCCCTGGACAAGGCGATTCATTGGCGTTGACTGGGCCAGATCCGCAAGAATTTCAGTGATCACCCGTTGCTGAGCGTTGGTGAGTTGGAAGGGCAGCAGTTTTTCAAAACGTTTAATGAGTTCCCCCTGGGGAATAAACACAGCACTTTTTTGGCTCGCTTTCTCCTGTTGCCGCCGTTGGAGGAAACCCAGTTGCAAGTAGAAAAATTCATCGAAAACCAGCCGTTGCCGCGCCTGTTGGAGAATTTCGGCATTTTCTGGGAAATGAATATTGGCGATCGCCTCTTGGAGTTTCATCAAGCCGTGTTGCTCCCGAAAAGCGGTGGGAAAAGCATCCTTAAGCTGCGCAATGGCAGGTAGAGAGTTAATGACCACCTTCCGAATTAGGTCGGCGGGGACCCCTTCCGTGAGGGGATAAACGGGCAATACTCGGCCAATTTTCAGGGATTTGATATCAGCGCCACTGCTGTCGAGCACCTCAATTTCTGGGTTGTCGAGGGTGAGGCCATATTTATTTTTTTTCACCAATCCCGACGCGGCGATCGCCACCCCCTGGGGATATTGCCGTTTCATTTTTTCTTGCCAACCCCGATTACTGTAACGGGTGCCCGCATAGAAACGACTGAGCTTAATGCGGCCACTGCTATCCCGCAACCAGAGTTCGAAAATACTGAGCTTCTGGTTTTTCGGGCTGGTAAAAATATTGCAACGCACCACATGGCCCACCAGGGTCACCGTTTCTCCCGCTTCTAGGTCAGTGATTTTGACCTGCTTGGCATAGTCGATGTGCTGTCGGGGGTAGTAAAAGAGTGCATCCCGCACCGTCTCTAAACCTAGCTTTGCCAATTGGTTGCTGCGTTTCGGCCCGATGCCTGGCAAATACATCAACGGTTGATCCAGGGAAATTCTCTTGCCATAGGTTGAACTTTTGACATTACTTTCACAGACCGATTGGGTGCGGGGCAGTTTCGCTTTGGGAGCAATCTGGCTTGGCTGTTCTAGCTCTTGTTTAAGTTGCTGCAAAAAACGTCTCGCCCCGGCTACCAAAAGACGGCGATCGCCTAACGTTGCCACGGGGTAATCGGCAAATTTCTGGGCAAATCCCTGCCACCGGCGTCGCTGATCCGGATCAATGCCTGCCGGGGGAACTGCGCCAAAACTCAAGCAAAGAAATTCGCTAAACCGATGCTGATGGCCCTGGAGATCCTGAAAGCCTCGTTCTGCTTCGATGGATAAGGCTTTTTGTAATCGCAAAAAATCCGGCTGATTCATAACACCATAAACAAAAAACGCAGGCTAACCCCTCTGCCAACATTAAACCTTATCTGCTAATAAGCTTGTACCGCAATGGAAACGGTAATCACACAGCAAAAGAGATTCAGGGGCGATCGCCTTAATCACCGCAATCCCGCCCACTACAATAGAACCATCGGTTTGAAATAGAAAAAGCAGCCGCCATGATTGCGAACCTCAATGTACCTTCTAGAAAAATGACCCCGGAGGAATACCTCGACTGGGAAGCTACCCAGGAACTCCGGTATGAATACATTGATGGCGAAATTATTGCGATGACTGGTGGTAGCGTGAATCACGGTAGGATTTATCTCAATCTGTACGCTGCATTACGCTCTCATCTCGCAAAACGAGGTTGTGAAGCCTTTGTCGCCGATGTCAAAGTGCAGGATCAAAAAAATCAGCGATATTTTTATCCCGATCTTGTGGTGACCTGCCATCCCGATGACCGCCGCAATAATCAATTTATCCAACATCCCACGGTGATTGTAGAAGTCCTTTCTCCCAGCACCGCCAACTATGACCAAAGCCGTAAACTAAAGCTCTATCGGCAAATTCCCAGCCTCCAGGAATATGTTTTAATCGACAGTCAACAAATTTCTGTGGCCCTTTACCAACGGCAATCGGGCCGGATGTGGGGTTACAGCGACTACGGCCCCGACGAAACCTTTTGGCTCCCCAGTATTGAATTTGAATGTGCTGTGGCTGATCTTTATGAAAATGCGATTCTTGAGACTCTTGATGACGAATAGAAAGGCGATCGCCCTTCGCCCAAACACCCAAAATATTAGATGATGGTCTGTGCTGTCCGTTTCCCTGGCTGATGACCCGCACCCTCTATCTCCACGGCTTCGCTTCTAGTCCCCAATCCCGCAAAGCCCAATATTTTGCCGAACATATCCCTGATCTCGTTATTCCCGATCTCAATCAAGACGATTTCGGTGGCTTGACTATTTCCCGACAACTGGCGCAGCTTAAACCCCTGCTCACAGAACCCAGTTACATCATTGGTTCAAGTTTGGGGGGACTGACAGCGGCAATCCTGGCGGAACAATGTCCAGAACTGGTTAAAAAAATTGTTTTACTGGCCCCGGCTTTCCAATTCACCACCAATTGGCGTCGTCGCTTAGGCGAAACTACCATCGCAGAATGGCAAAAGAAAATTTATCGTCCGGTGTTTCATTACAGCTACCAACGGGAAATTCCCCTCCACTACAACTTTTTTCAAGATGCAGAAACTTACGCGAATTATTCGTTTAAAAATACAATATCAACGTTAATTCTCCACGGCATTCATGATGAAACAGTACCCATTCAAGTAAGCGAAGATTATTGTAAAGAGCGACCCTGGACAACGTTGATTTCTCTCGACAGTGACCACAGTTTAGGTAATTGCTTAGACACGCTTGTGCAAGAAACAAAACAGTTTTTATTTGGGGGTTAACCGATGCGGATTTTATGTCTCAGTAATGGCCACGGAGAAGATGTGATCGCCGTCCAAATCCTCAGCGCCATCCAAGCCCAAAACCCAGAGGTGAGCCTCGCTGCGTTGCCTATTGTTGGTACAGGTCATGCCTACCAAAAGTTAGATATACCAATCATTGGTCGTACCCAGCAAATGCCTTCTGGGGGGTTTGTTTATATGGATAATCGGCAATTAATGCGGGATCTTAAAGGGGGTTTACTGCAGCTCACTTGGCAACAATATCAGGCTGTGAAACGCTGGAAAAACCAAGGACAAGAAAAGTCCTTAATTCTTGCGGTGGGTGATATTGTCCCGCTCATTTTTGCTTGGCTCAGTGGTTGCCGATATGCTTTTGTGGGGACAGCAAAGTCAGAATATTATTTGCGCGATCGCCAGGGAAATTGGCTCCCGAAAACTTCTGCCCTCGAAAAGTGGTTTGGGTCAGTTTATTTGCCCTGGGAACGGTGGCTGCTCAGTCGGAAAAATTGTGTCGCTGTCTATCCGCGCGATCGCCTCACCACCGATGTTTTAACAACCTACAAGATTCCCGCCGTAAATTTGGGGAACCCAATGATGGATGGCCTCGAACCTCCTGAAAATTTGCCCCAGAAGGAAACAAAACAAACTTTGACCTTTGTCTTGCTGCCCGGTTCGCGCCCCCCGGAAGCCCTACACAATTGGCAAAAAATTCTCCAAGCCGCACAATTATTTGTGGAAAAGTACCAGGCGGTGAATTTTATGGCGGCGATCGCCCCTAGTCTCGACCCAAAAGAATTCTTCGACTGTTTGTCCTCTTTAGGTTGGCAAAAACTCGATTCCCAGCCCACTGAACTCACGTTTGGTGATCCTGAAGCCCAGGTTTTCCAGCAAAATAAAGCTCAGCTTGTCTTCACCCAACATCGCTATGCCGAAAGTTTGCACTGTGCTGATTTGGCGATCGCCATGGCGGGTACGGCCACCGAACAATTTGTTGGCCTGGGAAAGCCTGCTTTGACCATCGTCGGTGCTGGCCCCCAATTTACCCCGGCCTTCGCTGAGGCCCAAACCCGGCTCCTGGGAGAATCCGTGCTTCTTTGTTCTCGCCCCAAAGCCGTTCCTGATAAAGTAGATTTTTTGCTGAGTCATCCTGATTTACTCCAGGCGATCGCCATCAACGGCCAAGAACGCATGGGTACGGCTGGTGCAGCGAACCGTATCGCTAGTCATCTTTTGGCACTTTAATATTTAGAGAAGAAACAACCTAAACGGGATTGAGGCGTGGGAAACGATTCTCTGCCTGGAGCGCCTGATAAAAAGTTGTCACCTCTGCCGTGGGCAACCGTTGCAAACTGGCGAGCAGCACCTCTCCCTGCTGAATAAAGTCCACGAGATTCAGGCCACCATAAACTTCTTCTTCCGTCTGGCGGAGGCGGCGTAGCCCTTCTCCCATGAGAATTGTTGCGCCCCTGAGATTTTCATTACTGAGGTGATAACAAGCCACGGCAATTTGCAAAATACCTTGGTAAAGAGACTTTTCTGGCTCCATAGCCTCAAACCATAGAGCCTCAAGGGTATCGTGGCACGCATAAAACTGTTGAGTGTTTAGTTGCTCTACCCCCACAAAAAAAGTCTCTGGAATTGTCATCGGCTCTATCCTTTCATGCTCGCCGCTACTTCTTTGACGTAATCCAGTTCAATTTCCTGCTTATCGCCAGCGAAATCGTTGTCTTCGGTGATAAAGAGCATACAGTGGCAATCATTGCGCTCCCGCATGGGGACACAGGGGCAGTTCCAAAAGGCATTGTCAACTTCCGCTTTTTTGTCTTCGTAATGGCGACAGGGACAGAGGGGCGCACCCAATTCTTCTTTATGTTTAGCGAGGCCTTCGATCACAACTGCCGTTACCGAAGGATCGACACAAAAATAGGTGCCTGTGCGTTGGGCGTATTTTTCGGCAAAGTTTTTCATCAACTCTAAAGCCTTGTCGGAAGCATTGTTCTCAGCAGTCATCGCGGTATTTTCTGGTGTATGGGACTGTTTATACGATAGTACGCTTTCGTGAATTTCCTCAACTGCTTGGGGTCTGTGCCCTGGAAACTTCGCTAGCATTTAAGGAGTCATATTATTCAGCGGGCGATCGCCTGGGAGAATTTTTCAACCAAAAGTCTCCTCGTCCAGTGCCTAGCAACAAATATTGGCGAAAACCATTGATTTCTGGTCGAAATTGCGAAATTTGTCTGCTGAAGCATCTACATAAATATTGACTTTTGCTGTAGTGAGGTTTGAACAATGACTGGTTTAATTATTTTTGCGGTTTATTCCCTAGCCCTGGGTTCTGTATTTTATTATCTCAACCAACCCTATAACCGCGATTGGTGGCTCAAAGTGACTACCATGAATCCATTTTGTGTCTACTACTTTGGCCCTTTTTCCAGTGAAAAAATAGCCCGCTGTCATCTGGCGGGTTACCAAGAAGACTTGGAACGAGAACAGGCCACAATTACCCAGGTTGTTTTAAATCAAACGATGCCCCCGGCACAACTGACCATTTGTCCGGAAGAAGCATAAATAACAAAGATTAACAGTAACCTGAATGAATATCTCTGCGAGTCAAATAATTCAGGGGTTGTACTTTCTGTTTCTATTGAAGTTTATCGTCGCCTATTGGCCGTAGCCGCGCCAAACTCCCACTAAAACCCCCTGTAAATCGACATTGAGCGCATCGGTTTTTATTTCGTCATACTTGGGGTTTGCGGGCTTAAGAACAACTTTTTTTCCTTCCCGATAAAAGTGCTTTAGGGTTGTGCCGTCCCCTGTCACACGCGCCGCGACAATAGTGCCATTTTTAACACGGTCTGGGTCAAATACTTTTTGCATGATCGCGTAATCCCCTTCGGTAATGAAGGCTTCAATCATGCTGTCACCGGTGACTTTGAGGGCATAACAATTAGGTTGGTTGACGACTTGATTAAGAATCAGGGTCTCACTTTGATCATCCGTAAAAGGTTCAACCAGGCCACCAGCGGTAATTGTCCCCAGAATCGGCAGACCTTCTCGCTGTTGTTGGGGGCGCAAAATCTTGAGAGTACGGGCTTTGCCATCGATCCAGTCGATGTATTTTTTCTTGCGCAGTCGCTCTAAACGGCTTTGGATTGGTGCTGGCGATCGCAAATTCATCGCGACCATCATCTGGCGAATGGATGGGGCATGTTGGTTTGTCTGGATGTAGTAAACAAGCCAATCGTAGAGTTCTTGTTGGGCAACAGTTAATTTTTGCATAGTCGGAATATTGCGCCAGTGCCGCGAGCTTAATCACTTTCAAGGGACAAGCCAGGGGCGTGAAGGCGTTGAATGTTTATGGTGCCATGGTGCAGTTAAAAACACATGATCTTAAGATGATTTGTACTAAACTATGTTCCCAATGGCAACAACTTCGCGGCCAATCTGTAATATTTTTTGAGCTTTATCGCGTTTGATCTCCCTCGCAACCCTGACTTGAATCTGCCAAAAACAAGCCACAATGACAGAGAAAGGGGGATTAAGTGCGTTAGATTGTTGAGCAGGCATATTTTGGGTGAAAAATAAGGATATGGCTGAATATATCCACGGGTATGATCCAGAGGAACAACAACGTCTCGTTGATCAAGCACGCTACTGGGGCGATCGCCTGTTGTTAAAAGATCTCGCATTTGACCCCAAGGCGAAAATTTTAGACATTGGTTGTGGCGTCGGCGCTGTCCTTGAGATCATCGGTGAAAAGTTTCCCACCCTAACCTTTGCGGGCATCGATCACCAACCCCGTCAAATTGCCTATGCCACAGAATATTTACGTCGCCTGGGGTTCAAGACTGACCTCCAAGTGGGGGATGCCTACACTTTGCCCTGGGCAGAAAATACCTTTGATTTTGCCCTGACCGTGTGGCTCCTGGAGCACGTACCCGATTCGGCGGGAATTATTGCTGAAGCGTTGCGGGTTTTACGACCAGGGGGCAAAATTTGCCTGACAGAAACCGATTACCAAAATCTTTTAATTTATCCGCCCCATCCTGATTTTGACTATTTTCAGCAGGCTCTTTGTGAATTATTTCAAGTTGCAGACGGCAATCCCTATGTTGGTCGCAGCTTAGGGGGATATTTAGAACAGGCGGGCTTTACTGGGGTTAAAAATGAGGCGATCGCCGTTCACCATTGGCACAGTCCCCAAAATCAAGATCTAAAAGGCTTAGTCGATCATCTCGACACCTGGATCAAACTGATGATCCCCCAGATGGTAGAGAAATTAGGCAAAAATCCCGACCACCTCGAAAACGGCTTAACTCACTTTCGTCAAGTGCCGCAACATCCCCACGGCGCAATTACCCTGACCATTTATCGCGCCACAGGTTGCAAGCCTCAACCATAAAAAAATCCCCCTAGGAATAGGAGGACGATCAATCATTCACAACAGAAAAAAATCTAAGCTGGATTTGTGGCCGAAGGACTTCTCTCAATGACCTGATCAATGAGGCCATAATCCTTCGCCTCCGCTGCAGACATGAAGAAATCGCGGTCTGTATCAATCTCAATCTTTTCTAAAGGTTGGCCTGTGTGGTCAGCCAGGTGTTGGTTGAGCTTGCCTTTGAGATAAAGAATTTCTTTGGCTTGAATTTCAATATCCGTCGCCTGGCCCTGGGCACCGCCTAGGGGTTGGTGGATCATAATCCGGGAGTTGGGTAAGCTCATGCGCTTCCCTTTGGCCCCAGCACTCAGCAGAAACGCCCCCATACTGGCCGCTAGACCAATACAGATCGTACAAACATCCGGACGCACTTGGTTCATCGTATCGAAGATCCCCATGCCGGCTGAGACAGAACCCCCCGGAGAATTGATGTAGAGGTAAATATCCTTTTCGGGATCATCGGCTTCGAGGAATAACAACTGTGCCACGATGAGATTGGCAATTTCGTCGTTGACTTGGGTGCCGAGGAACACAATGCGCTCCCGGAGTAGACGAGAGTAAATATCAAAGGCACGTTCGCCCCGACCAGAACTTTCGATAACGGTTGGAATCATGGGGTCTGTAAGCTCGTTGTTGTTTATGTCTTATTTGTTTGATTGTAATGGATTCAGTTGGCAGCGGTGGCGTTTCGGCTAGCTGAAAATCACTTTTTCGAGTTCTGTTAAGGCTGTTTCTAGGTCGTCATTGACAATTTCATGGTCGAACTCATGGCTCATGGCCAATTCTTCTTTTGCCCGGACGAGCCGTTTGGCGATCGCCGCTTCTGGATCATTACCCCGTCCCCGCAGCCGCTGTTCTAACTCTTCAAAGGACGGTGGCAAAATAAAAATTCTGAGGGCATCTGCATAGATTTCTTTAACTTGGTTGGCCCCAATGACCTCGATTTCGAGGATGACAAAGTTTCCCTGTTGAATTTGTGTTTTCACCGGAGGCAGAGGGGTGCCGTAGTAATTTCCCGCATACTCGGCCCATTCGAGGAGATCCCCCGCAGCGATCATCGCCTCAAATTGTTCACGGGTTTTGAAAAAATAGTCTTGCCCATCCACTTCTCCAGGGCGGGGCTGACGGGTTGTTGCTGAGATCGAGAGAAATAAATTTTGGTGGCGCGGTAGTAAAGAACGAACTAAGGTTCCTTTACCAACACCACTTGGCCCTGTGAGGACAATTAATTTTCCGGGGGTGGTCATGGATTCGGCGGCGACGGGAGATGATAACTCAACCGTTAAACTTTGGTCATCGCCATGGCGGGATCTTTTTGCACAACAAAGCGATGGGCCACTGTCTCTGGTTGGATCGCTGATAGTACCACATGGCTGGAATCTGTAATAATCACTGCTCGGGTACGTCTACCATAGGTGGCATCAATTAATTGGCCGCGATCGCGCGCATCGCTAATGATCCGTTTGATCGGTGCAGACTCAGGACTCACAATCGCAATGACACGATTGGCAGAGACAATATTACCGAAACCGATATTAATTAATTGTATTTCCATAGGTCGCTTGAGCTTTCACTAGCAGCAGCCAGTTAAGATTACAGATGGTTGATCGAGCACTTATAACTCAAGTCCAATGGTAGCGAGAAAAAATCGGAGATACAACGATTTAAGGGCAAAAATAATATAAATTTCTTGATTTTTACAGTTGTTTACCCATGGGACGAAAAATCTCGCCTATCTTAAAGCAAAAGCACCATTCTTGCCCTACATTGCATAGATTTATTACGGAGATCTAGCTTCTCCGCAGATTCATTAGTCGGGGTGGCAACGCGGTATCTCTTGATCCCTAAGATGCTCAGCGGCAGATAGTAACAGAATCACCTCGGCTTCTGTGGAATAGCAGATCACCACCCCAGCATAATTGCTGAAAATTGGGGCTAATTGGTGGAGTAATTAGAATACAGATGTCCCATGGCTTCAGCGACCCGTTAAGCCCTTTGTAAGAATGTGCTGTCGTACCCGATAAAAGCAAAACTGAATTGATTACAATGGAGGGCAACCGCACAAGATTCGGTCGAGTCAATCTCCCCTTTAAGCTGATCTAAAAGCGTTCGAGACTTGCAAGTTTCTCGCCCACAGCGTTTTTAGGGTCAAGCCCAGGGGTTTCCAGGGGGCTTTTTCCAACCGTTTTTCCGGTGGGGAAGTCAGAAGGAAAGTAGATTGTTGACTTTGACCTGTCCCAATGGGGTGATTTGCGCCATTCCTCCCCCCTTTTTTCTTCGCTTTCAGATCTCCATGAAAAAGATTGCTCTGTCTTTGCCTCGTTGCCCAGATACTTTTGTAAAGGGTGCCCTGAGAACGTTATCTGTTTTAGTTTTGTTGACTGTGCCCAGTTTGTCTCGTCCGGCGATCGCCGCGATGGAAGATAGTCCGAAAGCCATCGTTGATGAAATGTGGCAGATCGTCTACACAGAATCCGTTGCCAAAAATTTTGAGCCGGAATCTTGGCTAAAACTCCGCGAAGATTTATTAAGCCAGAACTACGATACCTATGACACGGCCTATCGTCAAATTCGTGGTGCCCTCAGAACCTTGGGAGACCCCTACACGCGATTCCTTGATCCAGAGGAGTTTGAAACCCTAACCAGCCAAACCACCGGCGAACTATCTGGCATTGGCATCCGCATGGAAATTAATGCAGAAACTGGGATCTTGACGGTGGTCGATGTCCTCCCGGATTCTCCGGCAGAGGCGGCGGGAGTCCAAGCAGAAGATCAGATTATGCAGATCGATGGTCAGGTGACCGCTCTTTTGAGCCTAGAGCAGTCTTCGGAACTGATTCGGGGCCTAGAAGGGACTGAAGTGAATTTAAAAATTCGTCGCCGCGACCAGTCTTCCCTAGATCTTGCGATTACGCGAGCAAAAATTGAATTGGCCACGGTGAACTACGGGGTACAAACCATCGGGGACGAAAAAGTTGGCTACATTCGCCTTGATGAGTTTAGTTCCCATGCCGCTGAGCAAATGTATAACGCGATCCAGGATCTAAAGGCGGAAACGGTTACGGGTTTTGTACTGGATCTCCGGGGAAATCCTGGGGGCTTACTCTACTCCAGCGTTGATATTGCCCGGATGTGGATGGAAGAAGGAGCAATCGTTCGCACAGTGGATCGCAAAGGGGGCGATCGCCAATTTAGCGCCAACCAAACAGCGATTACCGATTTACCCCTCGTCGTGCTTGTGGATGAAAACTCTGCCAGTGCCAGCGAAATCTTAGCGGCGGCCCTCAAGGACAACCAACGGGCAACCCTGGTGGGGACTCGCACCTACGGCAAGGGCACCGTCCAATCAGTCCATGAATTATCCAACGGTGCGGGCCTGGCAGTCACAATCTCCCGGTACTATCCCCCCAGTGGCATGAGTATCAATATGAATGGGGTTAGTCCTGACATTACCGTAGAACTAGATAATGAACAGTTCACGCAACTGCGTCTCGATCCGAGTTTGATCGGGACGAGTGCTGATCCCCAGTTTCTCAAGGCAGTCAATATTCTCCAGAACCAGCGCCTTAGTGAAACTCCAGGCAAACAAGCCCCCCTCAGCGCCCGCTCGTCTGGTGCCATCTCCAATTAAGCACCTCCCGCTGCTTTGATCGTCTGCAGTTCCCGTAGATGAGTAACCCAGAAACATTTGTTACAATCATTTACAATGCAACCCATTCAACTGTAGGCGATCGCATCGGATAAACTATGCCATACCAGACCCGTACCCCCGCGACCCCGGTCAATTCGGTTATCGAACAGCCCGCCCAGGAGTCCGAGCTGTGGCGTTACAATCCAGAGGCGATCGAAGCCAAATACCGCAATCGTCCCTTTGCTGTTCTGGGACGCCTCCTCACCATTATTTCCAGCTTTAGTGGCCTGCTACTCAGAATTTGGTGGGCTAAGGCCACTGGAAACAACAACAATCCTAAAGCCCAACAGAAACAAGCCGATCACCTCAAGGCGATTCTGACGAAATTAGGCCCCACCTACATCAAAATTGGCCAAGCCCTCTCTACCCGTCCTGACCTCGTCCCTCCCGTCTATCTGACGGAACTAACCAGTCTTCAGGATCAACTCCCTTCCTTTCCGAATGAAATTGCCTTTCGCTTCATTGAAGAAGAATTAGGACAACCCCCCGAAAAAATCTACGCCGAGATCTCAGATCATCCCCTTGCTGCCGCCTCCCTCGGCCAAGTCTATCAAGCTCGCCTCAAAACCGGCGAAAAAGTTGCCGTAAAAGTTCAGCGCCCTGACCTGCAACAGCGCATCAACCTCGATATTTTTATCATGCGGCGCATTGCCCGCTGGCTTCAAAATAATGTCAAACAAGTCCGCTCCGACCTAATTGGCATTACCGACGAATTTGCGGCGCGTATTTTCGAAGAAATGAACTATGCCCAGGAAGGACGTAACGCAGAGAAATTCAAAAAACTCTACGGCGGCATGGCAGAAATCTATGTGCCAAAAATTTATTGGAAATATACCGGTAAGCGCGTCCTCACCATGGAGTGGCTCGATGGGACGAAGCTAACTAACCTCAAAGAAGTCGCTGCCAAAGGGATTGATGCCACCCATTTAGTCGAAGTCGGGGTGGAATGTTCCCTGCGCCAACTCCTAGAGTTTGGATTTTTCCATGCTGATCCCCACCCCGGTAATCTTTTAGCCCTCGATGATGGTCGCCTCGCTTATCTAGACTTTGGCATGATGAGCATGATCGAACCCTACCAACGTTATGGGTTAATCGAAGCTGTGGTGCACCTAGTTAACCGCGATTTTGAAGCCCTGGCCCATGACTATGTCAAATTAGATTTTCTCAAGCCAGATACTGATCTTGCGCCCATTGTACCTGCCCTAAGCACCGTTTTTAATAATGCTTTGGGAGCTAGTGTTGCGGAACTTAATTTTAAGAGCATCACGGATCAAATGTCGGGCATTATGTACGAATTTCCGTTTAAGGTGCCTGCCTACTACGCTTTGATTATTCGTTCGATGGTGACCCTCGAAGGGATTGCCATTGGTGTTGATCCAGAATTTAAAGTCTTGAGTAAAGCTTATCCCTATGTTGCAAAACGCTTGTTGACCGATAATTCTCCGGAATTACGTCATTCTCTGAAGGATTTATTGTTTAAAGAAGGCAGTTTTCGCTGGAATCGCCTCGAAAATTTGCTGAACAATGCGAAGGATTCTACCGACTACGATCTTAAAGGGGCGGTTAATCAAGCCATTGACTATATCTTTTCAGAACGGGGTGAATTTATCCGGGAGCGCCTTGCCGAAGAAATTATTCAATCGGTGGATATCCTCGGACGTAATACCTTCCAAAACATTACCAGTTTGGTACAAGAGCAATTGGGTCAAAAGCCAACCCACAACCAGACTAGGGGGATGAGTGCAGAAGACCGGGCGAACCTGGTGCACATTCAAAATATTTGGCGCATCCTCCAGGAAACCCCTGATTTTGACCCGATGTTTATTTTGCCTTTAATTCCTAAAGTGCTCATTAAGCCGGAAACGCAACAATTAGGTCAGAAAATCGCTGAGGGACTTTTACAGCGCATTGCCGCCCGTTTCATTCGTAATGTTTTGTTGGCCGATCCCAACGGAGATAAGACTCGTCAGCGGGAGGTGATCCGTTATCCTGGGTCTCTGCCGCTGCCAAAGTCTGCGTTACGGTAATGTCTTAGGGAAATGGGTTGCTTTTTTGCGTAAAATTGAGCAAATATTAGCAACCTAAAAGACATTGTGGAGCCATGGCACAATCTAAACCATATCAACCTATTTTATTGCGCTTGCTCCATGGCCTAACGGCGATTTTGGTATTGCTGGCTTTAGATACGGGGTTTTGGGTTTACGACATTTATGATGGTCGCTGGGGCCGTTTGGGTCTGCCACGGCTCGAAGCGATGCAGGGCATCCATGGGACGATCGCCTTAACATTCTTTTTATTGCTACCGTTCTTTGCGGTGTACAGTTTTCGTCTGGGCGATCACCGTTTGTTGCAGCCGAATTCCCTGACGCAATTAAAGCAACTGGGAAAACCGATTTGGTGGGTTTCGGCCCATCGACTGATTAATACAGGCATGCTGCTGGCGGGAACCTTAGCCGTCATTACAGGCCGGATGATGAAGGAAGAATGGCTACCGGCAAGAGAACTCAATCATTTCGCCTACCTTGGTCATCTGTTGGCCTGGGTGGTCATGTTTGGGGCGCTGGCTCTGCACTTACTTTTGGGCATTAAAGTTGGAGGTGTGCCCCTATTAATTTCGATGGTTAGTCTGGGGCAACGGGAAGGCGATCGCCCCAAAAACTGGTTACAGGGATTTCAGCAGCGACAGAGCTTGTTACTGAAATCCCTAGAAATCATTGTGGGTTTAGGGGTGCTTTTTGCTTTGGTTGTGCCCTTGTTTAATTTTTAGAAATAGGGATTTTCCCAAGTTCCAGTAAAGACAATTTCCGCGAAGGGTTTGCGGCTACGGGGGCTCTGTTCCCGTTCTTGGAGGGCTTCTGGGGCTTTAGTAATATCACCCGGATAGCCAATGGCCACGGCAGCGGCCGGTTCAAAGCCAGCGGGAATTTTGTAGCGGTCACGGGCTTTGTCTTTATCGAAACCGCCCATTTGGTGTACCCGCAGACCGAGGGCTTCAGCTTGGATCGTTAAACTGGTCAAGGCTTGGCCCACATCATACATTCCGTAGGGATTCGGGTTATCATTGCGGGTAAATCGCTGTTTTCCGACAGAAATCATCAGAATGTATGCGTTTTTTGCCCAGGTCTGGTTTGTTTCCATCAGGCAGTCCAACATTTTGCCATAGGCAGCAGCATCAGCTTTTGTGGCCATCAAAAACCGCCAAGGCTGTTCATTAAAACAAGAGGAAGCCCACCGGGCGGCTTCTAATAAGCTCCCAATTTTTTCTGCTTCGACGGGGCGATCGCCATCAAAGATGACCGTACTAAACCGTTGACGCAGTAGGGGGTGAATTGGATATTGAGTTTGGGCGGGTTTTTCCATGGAACTTACGACAGAATAATGGGCAATAGAAAGAAAACTAAATTCCAGCTTTAGGATAACGACTTTTGGGTTGGATGTTTGGTGGATTATTGATGGATTAACTTTTATCTGGGCTAGTTATGGTTGCCTCTTCCCCTAGAACAGCGGGTCAAAATGTACGTCGCTTAGCCTTTAGACGTCGCCTCCAGTCCTGGCGGGCTTTCTTGGCGGCGGGAGGACTCCCGGTCTTGGTGGTGTTCATGTTTCCGGTCTTGGCGATTGGTCTGGGGTTTATTGCGGCGATCGTCATTGTGGCGATCGCCGCCTTTGGGGCAATGGGTTTTATTTTCCGGGGTTTAGATCTTTGGCAAGCCGCAAACCGTGCCGTTCAGGGGGCCAAAGCCGAGGAAAATGTCGCCAAAATTCTCCAGGAACTAGAGCCCCAGGGGTGGTCTTTTGAATATGGGATGCGCCTTGATGATGGCCTGGGGGATGCCGATGTGATTTGCTTTTCGCCCCAGCAAAAAACCTATGTCATTGATGTCAAATCCCATAAAGGCACGGTGATTTTCCAGGATCATCGGCTCCAT
Organism: Picosynechococcus sp. PCC 7002; assembly: GCF_963860125.1. NCBI lineage: Bacteria > Bacillati > Cyanobacteriota > Cyanophyceae > Chroococcales > Geminocystaceae > Picosynechococcus > Picosynechococcus sp. PCC 7002. Next base: position 1,929,500 of record NZ_CAWLFA010000001.1, on the reverse strand, counting down.
CGCCGCATGGGGCGCACGATCTATGGCTTCAAGAAAGATTTTTTGCAAATCGTGATGAAACAGGCGCTCCAGGTACGCGACAAAAAAAAGCTTAGTTTTGTTACGCCGCTGTTGGTGTTTACCCGTGCCCAGTTAGCTGTCTCCCACAAAAAAATTCGGGGGGTTTATGTAATTGGCCAGGCGGATTTGGTGGCGAAGTTGCAGGAATTGGGTTGAGCACTGGGATAGCTGTGGTCGTTCAAGGCGGTCGCGAATTACATCATTGTCCCAAAAATTTGATCGAGAAACAATTCAGACTCGCTTACGATCAAGGTAACAGCATCTCCCTGGACACGACAGATTTTTTATGCTCCACGATTTTCAATTGTCTATCTTGGCCCTGGGTCATGACCAGTATCAATTGCGTTTGAGTTCGGCGATCGCCCCTGGTGCGGAACCCATCGTGGCAGTGGTCACTTGGCAACCGGAAGCTTGGCTGGCAACCTGGGCCAATTACCCCCTAGAGACTTGGGGGAAAATGCTGTTTACGGCCCTTTTCACGGGAGAGATTTACGAGCATTGGCAGGACATGGTGGCGATCGCCAAAGTGGATAATCTTCCCATTCACGTTTATTTGGGCTTACCGGATGGGATTTTGTGGTTTCTGCCATGGGAGGCGATGTTTATCGAACCGCAAAATTACACAGTCCACTTTTCTCGGCAACGGGACAGGGCCATTGGTGCCGACAATTCTGAAAATTTAGATACAGCGGTTGATTTGTCTTGGTTGGGGGAGACAGAACCCGAAGAGGATGTTGCTTTTATCCAAGATATTTTTGCGAATATGCCCGAACCGTCCGAGACGGAGACGGATACTGAGAATGATCATCGGGGAATGCTCTTGATTCCCTCCTGGCGCTCCCTATTGGCTTTTCCCCGTAACCTCCTAGGATTGGGTTTGATCATCATGCTCACCCTGGGGGGCATTCTACTGGGCCGACATTTACAAAATCTCTCTGTAACGCCGACCACCACGGAGGGGATCATGCGCCTGACAGAAAAGGAATTAGAAAAGCTCACTGATGCAGACTTGGTGCAGTTGGCCCAGGCAGATATTGACCAAGACAATTGGGGTAACGCTGAGATGATCCTCGCTGAACTCCTCGATCGCCAAGCCTTTGGTGCGGTGCAACCATTACTGTTTGATCCGGCGATCGCCCCGGAGAATGAAACCATTGCTTTTTTGCGGGGGCGCTATATCTGGCAAACAACTTTGGCTGCCGTCCCACCATCGCCAACCCAAGCAACGGCGATCGCCACGGTGCAAGACAATTGGGACATGGCCCTAGCCCAACAGCCCAACGACCCCGAAATTTTGATGGCCCTGGGTTTTGTCCATTACCTCAATGCAGATTACGAAGCCGCCAATGATCGTTGGTATGAAGCCTTAGCGGCGGCAACGACCCAGGATTTCCCCCCAGCCCTCCAGGCGGAGATTTATGCGGGCCTGGCGATTAGTATGTACGATTTGGCCCAAAGGCAACCCACCGACGTTGACCAGGAAATTCTTGTAGGGAAAGCCGAAAAACTCCGGGCGATCGCCCTAGATCTCGATCGTTCCCAGCTCAACCCCCGCCGCCTCGAACAAAGTTGGTTATGGTTCCCTGAGGCGATCGCCACTTGGCAAACCCTGCTCGCTTTAGAAGAATCTCCCTAGGTCATATCCGGGGCATACATTCGATCAACTTGAGCGCAAAAATCTTGCAAACCATTACGGCTTAAGCACGAGACCCCCTGATGGGGCGGACTTGGGGGACAATGGGGTGAAATAAATCCCACGATAATAACCCTATTATGTCCGAACAAAACATTGAATCCATCCTCCAGGAGCAGCGCCTTTTTTCGCCTGCACCAGACTTTGCTGCCGAGGCCCAGATCAAGAGCTTAGACCAGTACCAAGCCCTCTACGACCGGGCGAAAAATGACCCCGAAGGCTTTTGGGGGGAACTCGCCGAACAGGAATTGGAATGGTTTGAGAAATGGGACAAGGTGCTCGATTGGCAACCGCCCTTCGCCAAATGGTTTGTCAACGGGAAAATTAACATTTCCTACAATTGCCTCGACCGTCATCTCAAAACCTGGCGCAAAAATAAAGCCGCCCTCATCTGGGAAGGGGAACCCGGTGACTCCCGTACCCTCACCTATGCCCAGCTACACCACGAGGTCTGCCAGTTTGCCAATGCGATGAAAAAGTTGGGCGTCAAAAAAGGCGATCGCGTCGGGATTTATATGCCAATGATCCCGGAAGCCGTCGTTGCCCTCCTCGCCTGTGCCCGCATTGGTGCGCCCCATACGGTGATATTTGGTGGCTTTAGTGCCGAAGCCCTCCGCAGTCGCCTCGAAGACGCTGAAGCCAAACTGGTGATCACCGCCGACGGGGGCTTCCGCAAAGATAAAGCGGTACCCCTCAAGGATCAAGTAGATGCGGCGATCGCCGATCACCATGCCCCCAGCGTTGAGAATGTTTTGGTCGTTCAACGCACCAAAGAGCCTGTCCACATGGAAGCCGGGCGGGATCACTGGTGGCATGATTTGCAAAAAGAAGTCTCCGCTGACTGTCCCGCCGAGCCGATGGATGCCGAAGATATGCTCTTCATCCTCTATACCAGCGGCACCACGGGTAAACCCAAGGGCGTTGTCCACACTACGGGCGGTTATAATCTCTACACCCATATAACGACCAAGTGGATCTTTGATCTCAAAGATGATGACGTGTATTGGTGTGGTGCTGATGTGGGTTGGATCACCGGCCACAGTTACATTACCTATGGCCCTCTATCTAACGGGGCAACGGTCTTAATGTATGAAGGCGCACCCCGTCCGTCTAATCCCGGTTGCTATTGGGAAATTATTCAAAAATATGGTGTCACCATTTTCTATACGGCACCCACAGCGATTCGGGCCTTTATCAAAATGGGTGAAGGCATCCCCAATAAATATGACATGAGTTCCCTGCGCCTCTTAGGAACCGTGGGTGAACCGATTAACCCAGAAGCTTGGATGTGGTACCACCGGGTCATTGGTGGCGAACGTTGTCCCATTGTTGATACATGGTGGCAAACGGAAACCGGTGGTGTGATGATTACGCCTTTACCCGGTGCAACTCCCACAAAACCCGGCTCGGCAACTCGTCCTTTTCCGGGGATTGTGGCGGATGTCGTTGACCTTGATGGAAATTCCGTTGGTGACAACGAAGGCGGCTACCTGGTAGTGAAACAACCCTGGCCTGGGATGATGCGTACTGTTTACGGCAATCCCGAACGCTTCCGGTCTACCTATTGGGAGCACATCGCCCCGAAAGATGGACAATACCTTTATTTCGCAGGTGACGGGGCACGCCGTGACCAAGATGGCTATTTTTGGATTATGGGTCGCGTCGATGATGTCTTAAATGTTTCGGGCCATCGCCTCGGCACCATGGAAGTGGAATCGGCCCTCGTTTCCCACCCTGCCGTCGCCGAAGCAGCCGTGGTTGGAAAGCCAGATCCGGTTAAGGGGGAAGAGGTGTTTGCCTTTGTCACCCTTGAGGGCACCTACAGTCCGAGCGACGATCTCGTAACGGAACTCAAGGCCCATGTGGTGAAAGAAATTGGGGCGATCGCCCGTCCGGGAGAAATCCGTTTTGCCGATGTAATGCCCAAAACCCGTTCTGGGAAGATCATGCGGCGTTTGTTGCGAAACCTAGCCGCAGGTCAGGAAATTGTGGGCGACACCTCCACCCTCGAAGACCGCAGCGTCCTCGATCAACTCCGGGGCTAACCCCCCATTCTCCCTTGAGGGAGATGTCCAGAGGGGAGTCAGTAAATTCCAAAGACAAAACTGATTCCCCCTTTTAAACACAGGCCTAGGTTTGACTTTAGTTCGTTTCAATGAAGGCGAAACGCCCCTGTTGACCCGATTCATCCATTTCAATTTGGGCCACAAAAAATTCCTTCTGGACAATTTCCCCTTCCTCTGTGAAGGAAATTTCACCCAAAGGCGTGACGTAGGTACCTGCAAAAATTTCGTCCCGCAGTTGTCGTCGCAAGTCCGGTAGAGCAAGAGTTTCTAAGGGCGTTTTTTCATCGAGGCTGCTGAGGGCTTCAACAAAAACTTGGATCGCCGTAAAAGCCTGGGCACTAAATTGGGGCGGCTCTTTTTGGTTTTGTTGAAAATAGGCGTCCCGAAACGCGCGGTTAATCTCATTATCTAACTCGGCACTGTAGGCTTGGGCCACCAACACCCCATCACATTTTGCTTGGCAGACGGGGAAAATATTAGAAGTATTTAAGCCGTTCCCCCCAACAATAATGCCGTTGTAACCTAATTCTCGCAGTTGCTTCACCAGGTTGCCCGCATCGGCTGCTAACCCCGAAATAATCACTAGATCTGGTTGAACATTGAGTGCGGCAGTCACCTGGGCTTGAAAATCAGTGTCGGTCGTTTGAAACCTTTGTACCGTGACTAATTCCAGGCCAAAATCTTGCACAGCTGCCTGGAAGGTTTCTGTCTCTGATTTACTAAAGGCATCATTTTGGGCGAAGAAAACCGCAACGCGCTGTAGTTCTGGGTTGAGCTTGAGGGCTTGGGCCACGGCATTGGGAGCAACCACCGAGACAGGGGCAGAAACTCGGCCAATAAATGCACCAATCTGCGGAACCCCTTCGGCGGTATTGGAAGGGCCAAGGACGGGAACTTGAGCACGGTCGGCGATCGGATCAGCGGCAAAGGCTTGTTGGGAAAGGGTCGGGCCAACGATACCGACCACTTTATCTTGGTTGATCAGGGTATTAAAGGCGTTGATGGCGCCCTGCTCATCGGCGGCCACATCCTGGAGAATGATCTTTAGGGGTTTACCGTTGATCCCGCCGTTTTCGTTGAAGTAGGTTTCCGCAATCTGGGTGCCGAGGATCTGCTCTTGGCCAAACAGGGCAACATTACTGGTCTGGGCGACGGCGACTCCCAGAGGAATTTCTGCCAGATTGCCATTATTATTACCGGCATCCGTAGGAGGAGATGGGGCATTACAGGCAATCACCAGCACCGCCGTTAAAAAGGCGATCGCCCCCTGGAGCAAGCGTCGATATTTAAGCATAAAAATTTCTATAGAGTCTTGATATAACAGACATCCAGAATACTGCGAAGCTCGATGCTCCTTCAACTGCTTGCTGCTTGATTGGCAGCGATGGGGAATCAGTAACTCCTAATGAATCGTTACAGGCAGACGAGGGCTGTAAAAAAACTAGACACCAATAACGCTAACCCCGAAATGATCCCGATTTCTTGAATTTCTTTTTTGAGTTCCATGGTTTGACAGCTCCACTAGCAAAATATGCAACGAAGAAATATGGATTTTGCTTGTTTTTAAGTATAAATACTCAAGTGCTGTTTGCCCACCCTTGGCCCCAAGGGAAATCACCGGAGGGAGAGATTTAGCCCGTTAAATGTCATCAAAGCCAAATAATGAGACCAAAGAATGCCGTCAATTCGTTTTCGATCTGATTGGATTCATTCTTACTTAGGGAAAAGTATAAGATAGAACTTTCTCCTAGATAGGCGTAAAGCTTAATTTAAGGTGCTAAGATCATTAAAGAACTATTAACCTATATTTTTTTCTTATCCGTAATCCGAAAAAATTCTTAAGAATTGCTTTTATCGTTGATTTTGCAACGAACAAGCCTTGATTTCACCTTGGCCCATTCGTCAGAATAGCCCCCATTATTTCCTTGTCGTCTGTTCTTCCTCCAAAACCATGTCCCAAGCCTTTAGTGCCACAGAAATTCGTAACACGATGAAGCAAGAGGGGTTGCGCATCACGCCCCAGCGGTTTGCGGTTTATGCCAATCTACTCGGTCGGCAGGATCATCCCACGGTAGAACAGATCCTAGAGGATGTGAATGCGGATTTACCCATTGCTTCTAAGGCCAGTGTTTACAGTGCCCTGACGGTCTTGCGGGAAGTGAATCTTGTGCGAGAGGTGCTCTTGGATGAAGGCGTGACTCGGTATGACGCCAATGTTAATCCGCACCACCATTTCGTCTGTCGAGACTGCGGGGCCATCCAAGATCTGCCTTGGCAAGCCTTTAGCTGTTTTGATTTGGGTCAGTTTGCGACGCAAGTTACCGCCGAGAGCTATGAAGTAACCGTTAAGGGACTTTGTGCGGACTGCCGTGCTTAACTTGTTTAAATAATCTGGGATTTTTTCTCGACTAGCCTGGGTTGATCCTTGCTGTTTGGCAGCCTTGGTCAGAACCCTTAACCTCATGAAGGTTTTGTCCGGGGCGATCGCCAAATCAGGTATTTTGGAATCTAGACTGGATTGTTAGGAAGGATTTTATTGCGTGAAACTTTTTGTGTATCACACGCCTGAGGCGACGCCAACGGATCAACTCCCCGATTGTGCTGTGGTTATTGACGTACTGCGGGCCACCACAACCATCGCTACGGCGCTCCACGCTGGAGCAGAAGCAGTGCAAACCTTTGCTGACCTCGATGAACTGTTTCAATTTAGTGAAACTTGGCAGCAAACCCCCTTTCTCCGGGCTGGGGAACGGGGCGGGCAACAGGTAGAAGGCTGTGAGCTTGGCAATTCTCCCCGCAGTTGTACTCCAGAAATGGTGGCTGGGAAGCGCCTCTTCTTAACAACCACCAACGGCACGAGGGCCCTCAAGCGCGTTGAGCAAGCACCCACAGTGATTACCGCAGCCCAAGTGAATCGCCAGAGCGTGGTGAAGTTTCTCCAGACAGAACAGCCAGACACCGTTTGGTTCGTTGGTTCCGGTTGGCAGGGGGATTATTCCCTCGAAGATACCGTCTGTGCTGGGGCGATCGCCAAGTCCCTGTGGAATGGGGACAGTGACCAGTTAGGGAATGACGAAGTGATTGGGGCAATTTCCCTTTACCAACAGTGGCAGCAAGATTTATTTGGCCTCTTCAAGCTCGCAAGCCACGGCCAGCGTCTCCTGCGCTTAGACAATGAAATCGATATTCGTTACTGTGCCCAAAGCGATACCCTGGCGGTTTTACCGATCCAAACAGAGCCGGGTGTCCTCAAAGCCTATCGCCACTAAAAAAAAATTAAGGGAGCCATGAAAAAAGGGTTCCGCACGGAACCCCCAAGTCTGCTTCTGTGGCAGATTTAGACAAATTTACTTATAAAGCTCAGTGGAGAGCCGGAAAGCCAAAACACCAGGAATGAGGGCAATGGCAAGGGCCACTAACACTTGGGTATCAGAAATTCCCATAATTTTAAAAACTCCGAATATAAACTGAGGTTTATCCCTTAATTTGCGATATTGCCTCTGGTTTCCCCAAGGTTTTGTAACAAGACGCAACATATCACCCCAACCTTCACCCATTCACCAAAAATGCGTCGCTTTAACCTTGATTCTGAGAAGTTTCTGCCGTTGACTGGATAGTTTGTTTACAATGGCCTTAAGGTGACCCATTTGCCGCCACAGCAACCCGACGGGCGGTCTTTTTTTGTCTTGAATTGTTCTCAAAAGTTTACTGTGTCGAATTTTTCCCATGCTCGAGCAAATTCTTCATCCCCAGTTGCATTTCAGCTTAGAAACGTCTCTCATTCTCGTGATTTTGGTGGCCCTAGAAGCTGTTCTTTCAGCCGATAATGCCATTGCCCTCGCGGCGATCGCCCAGGGGTTAGCCAGTCCGACCCAACAACGCAAAGCCCTCAACATTGGTTTGATGGTGGCTTACATTCTCAGAATCACCCTCATTTTCACGGCAACTTGGGTGATCCATTATTGGCAAGTAGAACTTTTGGGGGCATTGTATTTGCTGTGGCTGGTTTTTCGCTACTTTACCTCCCCTGAAGATGATAAAAATCACCACCATAGCCTAGAGTTCAAGTCCCTCTGGCAAGCGATTCCGATGATTGCGGTCACGGATTTAGCCTTTTCCCTCGATAGCGTCACAACGGCGATCGCCGTCGCGGAAGACATTTGGTTGATTGTGCTTGGGGGCACCATTGGCGTTCTGACCCTCCGCTTTCTGGCGGGGCTGTTTATCCGCTGGCTCGATGAATTTACCAACTTAGAAGATGCAGGTTTTGTGACCGTGGGCTTTGTGGGGGTTCGTCTCCTCCTTAAGGCGGTTTATCCCAGTTTTGTGATGCCTGAATGGCTGATGATCACGGCGATCGCCGCCATGTTTATTTGGGGATTTTCTAAACGCAACCCTGATTTTGTCCCCCAAGAGGACTCGCCATCGCCCTAATTTGTGCCTGGATCCCTTAGTCCGCCGTAGTTTCCCCTACGGCCTGTTTGCCATTCTCAGTAACTTTACATTTATTAAATAAACTTAATAAAACTCTAATTTTTTGGTAAAATAAATTCATAAATAAAAATTAAGCATTTCGATTCTCGTTTTTTCACCAAGGTTAAATCGCTGCTCCGTCAGTACAGACCTTGCCTGTTTCCTTTAGTGGACAACTCACTTTTTCCGCAGCCCTGGCGAATCCAGTCTAGGGAGTAGCTTCTTATTTTCATTTTTTAAATTTCGTCCTTTCTAGCCGAGTTGACCTATGAAAACTGCCAAATACTCCGCCGATCCTGTCCGTACCTATCTTAAAGAAATTGGAAGAGTTCCCCTTTTAACCCACGAAGAGGAAGTTCTTTATTCTCGCCGTGTCCAGAAAATGGTCAACCTAGAGAAGCTTAAAGCCGAATTAGCAGAGAAGCAGGATCAAGAGCCGAGCCTCAAGGAATGGGCCCAGGCAGCGAACCTTTCCCAGCGGGAGCTGAAAAAGCAACTCCTCCTAGGGAAGCAGGCAAAACAAAAAATGGTCGAAGCGAACCTCCGCCTTGTGGTCTCAGTGGCGAAAAAATACATTAAGCGCAATATGGATCTCCTCGATTTGATTCAAGAGGGCACCATCGGCATGCAACGGGGGGTAGAAAAATTTGACCCGACCAAGGGTTATCGTTTCTCGACCTATGCTTATTGGTGGATCCGGCAGGCAATCACCCGGGCGATCGCCGAAAAGAGTCGCACGATTCGCCTCCCGATTCATATCACCGAAAAGCTCAATAAAATTAAGAAAGCCCAGCGCCAACTTGCCCAAGCCAATGGACGTTCTGCCTCAATCCCAGAACTAGCCGATGAACTAGGTTTAACCACCAAGCAAGTCAGGGACTACCTCGAAAAATCCCGCCAGCCCCTTTCTCTAGACCTGCGGGTTGGGGATAACAACGACACGGAACTGATCGAGCTCCTCGAAGACGATGGCTTAACCCCCGATGATTATGCGACCCATGCGGCTCTAAAACGGGATTTAGCGCGGATGTTAAATGATTTGACCGCCCAACAACAGGAAGTTTTAACCCTCCGCTTTGGTCTCCGGGATGGGACGCCCCACACCCTCGCAAAAATTGGTGAACATCTGAGCATCAGCCGGGAGCGGGTACGTCAAATTGAACGGGAAGCCCTCGCTAAACTCCGCAAACGAAAAGCGGAAATGGGTGAATATTTAGCCAGTTAATTGCTCAGTCAAAGGATAATTTGGCGATCGCCTGGGGGGAGAAAATCGTAAAAACGCCACCGCAAAAGTTCGGTTACACTCCCCTCTGGGTTGTCAATAAGTTGTTACATTAGCCTTAGTTAGTATTGCATCAAAACATAGTGATTCAACGCATCACTCCCATTGAGCATCTAGGAGGAAAGACTGGTGAATAACGAAGCCCAAAGTTTTTATGGTCTCACAGGCAACAAACAACAAGGTTCAGACGAGCTTTGGCATTATGTCCAGTCTTTGTCTCCAGAAATGATTGCCCACATGTCAAAGCCCCAATCTCCGGCTGTTAACCAAGTTATCGAACGCAATATTGTTGGGTTATTAGGCGTTTTATCTAGCGCCGATGGATTTAATGTATCGGTCAATATGAGCCGCGAACAGCTTGGTCACTTGTTGGCCTCAGCAATGATGGGGGGCTACTTTATTCGCAATGCCGAGCAACGGTTCAACATCGAAAAATCCCTCCAGGAGCAAGACCTTAATTTGTCCGATTAAAGTCCATTTTCTAGCAATGATCTAGTCAGCAAAATTCAGAAGATTTCAAGGGGAAAAGCTTCCCTTTTTTATTGTCTATTTGTATTGCCTAAGTTCCCTAAACTCTGGCTCTGTGAGCGTAGCTAATATATCCAGACAAACCCGTTCCTAATAGGAATAAACCTTGGCTTTTAACGAGCCAATTTCCCCAGTGGACATAGGGTGTTTTTTTATCGCTTAAATATATTTGTGCGCTGTAGGTGACAAATTCATTTAGGGAAGATAACCACAAAGTTTTTCCGGTGGGGTCAATCACGCCCGAATGACCCGTATTGTTAGCCCGCACTAACCAACGACCATTGGCGATCGCCTGCATCACATCGAGGGCATGGTGTTGGGCTGGCATGGTTTCACTGTAGTGGGCGTCATTGGAAGCCACAATGATAAATTCTCCCCCGGCGGCGGTTTGGCGACGGAAATGTTCTGGATAGGCGGACTCATAGCAGATGGCAACGGTGGCTGGGCCGAGGGGGGTTTGCATCACTGCTGGGTTTTGGCCCCGCACCAGGTGGGCATCGAGGGGCGACAAGCGATTAATGATCTTGCCCAGGACAGCTTCAAAGGGAATATATTCCCCCAGGGGCACGAGGCGCTGTTTGTTGTAGCGGCTGAATACGTAGCCTTGGCGATCCAGGGCAAATAGGCTGTTGGTAAAGTTATTTGCTTCACTACTAAAAGCCCCCAGGACGAGGGGGACGTTTTCTGTGCGGATCAGGCGGGGCCAAAAGGTTGCCTGGAGAATTTGCTCGATGCGAAAGGGTAAGGCCGTCTCCGGGGTAATAATCAAGTCTAGGGGCTGTTGGGCAAGGGTTTCATAGCCCGCGCGATAATTGGCGATCGCCAACTGATTACCATCTTGGTAGAGTTTAATTTCGTTGGGAATATTCCCCTGAATAATGCCGATTTGGGCAGGGCGATCGCTGGTAACGGGCGTTGTCTGGAGTAGCGACCAACCAATCAGGTGAGCACTACCCAGAAGAATTAGGGTGAGTCCCCCCAACAGACCACTGCAACGGTGGAAGCGCACAGTCCCAGTCGCATCGAAACAGGCCTCCGCAAGACAACCATTCACCAGCACAATGAGCCAAGAAATGGTGGTAAATCCCGACAGTTGAGCCAATTGTAAAATCGCTAAATTATGGGGACTCTGGCTAAAGGCAAGGAAGTGCCAAAAGAGATCACTCTGGCTCCAGAGATATTCGATCACACACCACAAGGACGCCCCATAAACAACCCGGTAAAGTCGCCCGGCAAAGCTTAAAGGCCCGAAGGAAGCACGAAATTCCTCGAAACAAACCATCCCTAACGCCCAGAGCACCGGGATGCCCGCCCCCCACAGGGTGATAATAATCCAGCAAACAATGGCGATCGCCAAACTCCACAGCCAAGGAACCCCCATCCAGGTCATCGGGTGAATCCCCGTAATCCAAAACAGCGTAAAACCCTGGTACCCCAAACCCCAATAAAAACTCAACCAGAGGGGCTGTTTGTATCTCTGGTAAAAATTACGCATCGCCCGTAGACCTTTACGACCTTGAGCAGATGGGAATGACTTAGTCCTTTGGGGCGATCGCCCAAGATAGATCCAGAGGGGGATCAAGGCGATCCAAGCGAGATACCAAGCTTCGACGGGGGCCGAGGCCATGCCCATCAGTACCCCTGCCCCTAATACGAGAAATCTAGGAGCCCAGATGGGGCGGAAACTGCTGCGTACGAACATCATCGCTATAGCGTTGGACTGCGTTGGTAATCAGATTGTCTAAGTCTAAATATTGTTTGGCAAAGGGGGGCGCTTTTTCACTGAGGCCCAAAAGATCCGCCGTTACCAGCACTTGCCCATCACAATGGCGTCCCGCGCCGATGCCAATGGTCGGAATTGTCAGTTTTTCGGTAATCGTCTGTGCCAGGGTCGCTGGAATATGTTCTAAGACCACCGCAAAGGCCCCGGCCTGTTCGAGGGCGATCGCCTCTTGGATCACCCGTGTCGCTTCTAGTTCCGTATTGCCCTGTTGCCGATAACCCAGGGTATGCACCGATTGGGGAGTGAGACCCACATGACCCATCACCGGTACCCCTAAGCGAGTGAGACGTTCCACCGTTTCGGCCATCGCTGGGTGTCCCCCTTCCAGTTTGATCGCCTGGGCGGTGGTTTCCTTGAGAATTCGACCCGCCGTATGGATCGCCTGGGAGAGGCTTTCTTGGTAGGTTAAAAAAGGAAGATCACTGACCACGAGGGCATTTTTAACCCCCCGACAAACGGCCTGGGTATGGTGAATCATCGCCTCTAGGGTCACAGGCAGCGTATTTTCATAGCCGAGGGCCACCATCGCGAGGGAGTCCCCCACCAGGATGACATCGACCCCGGCTTGATCAACTAAGCGGGCGATCGCATAGTCCCAGGCCGTCAGGGTCACGATGGGTCGTGCCGTTTTTTTATAGTTTTGTAGTGTTCTCGGTGTAACCCGCATCAATCGTTCTCTAGGGCACAATAAAGCTGACCGGGCAGTGGTGAGCAACACCCCAAAGCGGCTTGAATTGCCACCGCTGGTGTTGGACTTTTCCGGTAATACCTGAGCTATTATGCCCCAAATCAAAATTCTGGGGAAATCTCGGCGTTCGCGCCCCCAGATTTGCCCCAGTGATCACTACAATTTTCGCTTTCGGTTTTGACTCTTTAAAAGAGGCCGATTCTTAACCTTGCCAGTTGGCCCAATCCTGGGGCTTGAGGAACCGTTCATAGAGTTCTGCCTCTGGGGTACCAGGCTCAGGACTGTAGCTATATTCCCAACGCACCAGGGGCGGTAAAGACATCAAAATCGATTCGGTACGGCCATTGGTCTGCAAGCCGAAAATAGTTCCCCGGTCATAGACGAGGTTAAATTCGACGTAGCGGCCCCGGCGGTAAAGTTGGAATTGCCGTTCGCGATCGCCATATTCTGTGTTGCGTCGCCGTTCAATGATCGGCACATAGGAATCAAGGAAGGAACCACCACAGTCTTGCACAAACGCAAAAATATCTTCCCAACTGCGCTGGGGCTGTTCCCCTAAATCCTTACTGTAGGCAGCAGCAGCTTTATCGGGGTGGGGGCCTTTATACAGTTCCCCGGTGCCATCTTGATAGTCGAAGAACAATCCACCGACCCCACGGGTTTCGTCCCGGTGCTTCAGGTAGAAATATTCATCACACCAGCGCTTAAAGACGTTGTAATACTCTTTGTGGTGGCGATCGCAGGCGGCTTGGTAGGTTTTGTGGAAATGGGCCGCATCCTCAGCAAAAGGGTAGTAGGGCGTCAAATCTGCACCACCGCCAAACCACCAGACGGGGCCAGCTTCAAAATAACGATAGTTGAGGTGAACCGTTGGGATATAAGGATTGCGGGGATGTAACACCATTGATGTGCCCGTGGCATAGAACCCGTGGCCTGCGGCTTCAGGGCGCTGTTTCAAAATCGAAGGCGGCAGTTGATCACCCCATACCTCAGAGAAATTGACGCCCCCCTGTTCTAGGACATTCCCCTCACGCATTACCCGAGAACGACCGCCGCCGCCCTCCTGTCGCTGCCAAGAATCTTCCTGAAATTTTCCTTTTCCGTCGGCCACCTCTAATCCCTGACAAATTTTGTCCTGGATTTGCTGCATAAACTGGCTCACCCGTTCTTTGGAATCACTGGGGGGCACAGGCTTAGCGGAACTGGCATTGGTGGATTCTGTTTGCAAAGCTGTCATGGTTGCGTGGGAAGAAGTTTTATCTATTTATTAAAAGGGTTTACCTGATGGCCCAAAGGCTGATGTTGCAAGGCTTCTTTAGGTCGACACAGGTCAAACTAGTATTCCAGACTAACCTGAATTGGCACGTTTTCGGCCTCGGTGAATGTGATTTTTCATGAAGTTTGTAACGAATAATTAAAAAGCTGCCTCCCGTGAATTCGTCGCCTGAGGCTATCCCCAGAGGCAAGGCGATCGCCCCCAATCCCGCTCCAAGGTTAAGAATAGATTAACTATATCCTTACGGACTTTTCCGTTTTAAAACCGTGATACAAAGGAAATCTCCCAAAAGCTTCGGTGTATACTAAAACCAAGGTTAAGAAAAAGTAAATTATGACTTAATCCTTTCATTACCTATTGGCGTGTCCAGGAGATTTGAACAATGCATCATGTTGCTAATCCAACCACCCCCCAAACTTCGATCCCTTTTCCCCTCAAAACAGATCGAAATGTGCCGACCCGCCTTGTAGCTCACTGGTTAATAGATGCGAATGGTAAGCTCTATCGAATCTGGGTCAGCGAAAAAATTTAGTCTCCTCGTCCCAACAAATTCCATCCAGCAAAAATCCCACAGAGTCACTGACGGATTCTGTGGGATGGTTTGTAAGTTTTTAAGATTAAAGCAAAATTAGAAGGACTTCAGCCTACTCCGACTTCGGCGTTGCTCCAAACTGTTCGATTAAAATATGCTTCACAGTTGCCTTGAGGGTGTCCCCACAGGGCACTTTCTGAGCTACCGGCGCACCGAGGCTCGCCTGGTTACCGACCGTTCCCCCAGTGAGCACATTGACCGCTTCGACAATTGCCCCATCAACTTTCGCTTTAGAACCGATAAAGCCGATATCACCCACCTGGGCTTGACCACAGGAATTTGGGCAGCCAGTCCAGTGCATCCGTACCCGTTGGGGAATATCTAATTCGGCATCCAATTCACGGGCCAAAGCTAACCCCTGTTCCTTCGTCTCCACAAGGGCAAAATTGCAGTAGCGATTACCTGTGCAGGACACAAAGGAACGTACCAAGGTCGAAGGATTCACCGAGAATTTTTCTAGTAACGGTTCCTGGAGTAGCGCCTCAACGTTTTCGCTTTTGACGTAGGGAATAATGAAATTCTCTTCCACTGTGGCCCGAATTTCGCCATTGCCATAGGTTTCTGCGAGGCGTGCTACCTCGAACATGTCCTCTGCGGTCAAGCGTCCGGCGGGGACATGCAAGCCCACATAGTGATAACCTGCTTGTTTTTGGGCATAGACACCGATGTGATCTCGCTTATCCATGGTTAAGGCGTGTTCTGGGGCTGCCGGTTCTAAAGATTGGCCAATTTCTGCTTCTAATCTCGCCCGGAAAGCATTGACACCCCACGCTTCAACCAGCCACAACACCCGCGCTTTGGCCCGATTTCCCCGGAGACCTTCCTCGGCACTGTGGCGGGTATATAGCGCTAAAATACCACGACTGACCGCAAGGACAGCTTCGTTGGGGGGAACCCAAACATTAATCGAAATCCCTTCGGCTTGTCGCTGGGCAGAAAAATATCCGCCAACCAGGACATTAAAGCCAAATTGCCCATCCTTAAAGGCCGGGACAAAGCCAATGTCATTGATTTCTACGTGGGAAGAATTATCCGGCGCTCCTTCTAGGCAGATATTAAACTTCCGGGGGAGGTCACTAAATTCGAGGCTGCCTTCACCGTAATTGGTGATCATATTTTGGAGTTGGGCCGCGAGTTCCCGGGTATCAAAATATTCTTCGGGGTCGATACCGGCGACGGGAGACCCTGTAATGTTGCGCACGTTATCGTGGCCAGACTGTACCGTGGTGAGGCCCACTTGCTTTAATTTCGTCAAAATCTCTGGGGTGTCTTCCAGTCGAATGCCGCGTAATTGGATATTTTGGCGGGTTGTGATGTCGGCACTCCCGTCTTCGCCGTAGCGTTGCACAATTTCTGCTAGGGCGCGCACTTGGGCACTGTTGAGGATGCCGTGGGGAGTCCGCAGACGCAGCATAAATTTGCCTGGGGTCACCGGTCGGTGAAAAAGTCCCAGAAATTTAAGACGAATGATTAAGTCATCTTGATCCATGGCTTCCCAGCCAGCCTGGGCCAGGGTTGCCAACTCATCTTTAATCGCTAAGCCGGGTTTGGCTTGTTTGGCTTGTTCGATTTTTGTGAGTTTGATTTTTTGGATTGTGGCGGCGTCAGTCATGGAGTTAATCCTGATTTCAATACTGATGTTGCTATGGGCGTCGGCTGGATATCCAGGGTGATTTGACCAAGGTAAACATTCAGTCAGGGAGATTTTGTAGTGTTAACTACGGGCCTGGCTTGCTTTTGCGAAATCAGAATATTGATGATGCGATCGCCGCATTCAATCGACAGGAGGAACTTAGGTGCTGACCAGTCCAGTTTGGGGAGAACTGGCACTGGCAATATGTTGAACCGGAATGCGCCCGGCTAGGTGAGCGAGGCGGCCGGCAGTGGTGGCTAACCCCATGGCTCGACCCATTTGTACGGGATCTTTAGCGAGGGCGATCGCCGAATTGACCAGTAGCGCATCGGCTCCCAATTCCATCCCGTAGGCCGCTTCACTAGGGGAGCCAATCCCCGCATCAATCACCACGGGAACCTTGCTCTGTTCAATAATAATTTTGATGTTGGCTTCATTTTGAATCCCCTGGCCCGACCCAATGGGAGAACCGAGGGGCATCACCGTGGCACAGCCCACTTCCTCTAAGCGTTTCGCCAACAGAGGATCGGCATTAATATAGGGCAGCACCGCAAACCCTTCTTTGACCAATTGTTCTGCGGCGTCGAGGGTACCGATGGGATCCGGCAGTAGGTAGCGGGCATCGGGGATCACTTCTAATTTGACAAAGTTGTTATCTTCTTGGCCTAACAGACGGGCCATTTCCCGACCTAAACGAGCTACCCGGATCGCTTCCTCGGCAGTTTTACAGCCCGCCGTATTAGGCAACATCCAAATTTTTTGCCAGTCGAGGGCTTCGGCAAGTCCTTCGTGGCCTGGGGCTTTGGTTTGGACGCGACGCACTGCCACCGTGACAATTTCGCAACCGCTGGCTTCAACGCTTGCTTGCATTGCGGCAATTGAGGGATATTTCCCCGTTCCTGTCATTAACCGGGAAGTAAAGCGACGACCGGCAATGACCAGTTGATCAGGGGTTTCCGTGGGGTTTGGCGTTGCAGTTGTGGTTTTGGGGCTGATAAAAAAGCTCGGCATTGAACCGTTTTGAGCATTCTGACTGTTGTGACCGTTTTGCATGGGTTGATGGGTTGGGTTATTTAAAAAGCGTTGGTAAGAAAAATGTTGGAGGAGGGGATCTGCTTGGTTGCGGATTAGGCGATCGCCAATGAGTTTCGCCGTGATGGGAGCCAATAAAATGCCATTGCGATAATGGCCCGTGGCGTAGGTGAGATTTTCACAAGGGGATGCCCCCAGAATCGGCTTTTCATCGGGGGTTGCGGGCCGAAAACCCCACCAGAGTTCCGTGATTTCCCAATCTTTGAGTTTCGGCAACAGTTGAATCGCTTTATTCAGCAGGGTTTGGATCCCTTGGGGGGTATTGTTGGGTTGCCACTTCACAGTTTCTGCGGTAGCCCCAATGATTAGGGTCCCATTGGTGCGCGGCACGAGGTACAGATTATCACCAAAAATCACCCGCCGGAGGGCCTCAGGATTCGGCATCCTCAGGGACATCATTTCCCCTTTAATCGGATAAACGGACAGGGGCGTGATCTGACTCGACCAGGAACCTGCGGCCAAAACATAATGGCCCGCTTGGAATAGCCCTTGATCGGTCTGCACCGCTTGCACCTGTCCTTGGATTTGTTGGAGACCCAAAACAGTAACGCCTTCTTTAATTACCACTCCCAGACCCCGTGCCGCTTGGAGTAAGGCTTGGCTCAGACGGCGGTTGTCTACTTGGCCATCTTCGGGGTGCCACCAGGCTCCCACCACCCCATCACCAAAACCCGGTTCATGGTAGGTCAGTTGGGCGCGGTCTAGCCAAACAGAAGCGCTATCAGTCACGGTTTGGCTCGGTGCAACGGATTTGGGAGCAAAAATACCACAGGGCAAATAACCCACATCGACGCCGCTGAGTTGTTCAATTTTGCGGCACCAGTCGGCGTACATATTGCGCGATCGCCGCCCCAATTCGAGCATCGTTCCTGTTAACCCTTCGGCCTCCGGGGCGAGCATTCCGGCAGCGGCATGGCAGGCAGCCTCGGTAAAGTTTCGATTCAGGATTGTCACGGCACAACCCTGTTGTTGCAATTCGACGGCGATCGCCAAACCAATGATCCCGCCTCCTAAAATTAAAACGTCCGCTTGCTGTGCCATTTTTTCCATCACCTTAAATTCCTTCCGGTGCCTTCCTTTAAGCTACAACGGCCAAGATTTTTGCGGCAACCTTGACTTGTAAATAAAAAATCCCCACTCCAAGTAGCAGGGATATCACGTTAGGTACTGACATTAACCAGCCATCACAGGGGCCTTAAACTGTTGCCAATTCCTTTTGGCCACGTCCCGTTAATTTTTCAACCTCTGCCAGTTCTTGCATCACCTGGTCGAACGCTTCTGGGGTCAAGGATTGGGGGCCATCGGAAAGGGCTTTCTTCGGGTTGGGGTGAACTTCGATCATCAGCGAATCAGTACCAATGGCGATCGCCCCTTTAGCCAGGGAAAGAACAAATTCAGACTTCCCTGTACCGTGGCTCGGATCGATCATCATCGGTAAGTGGGTCAAACTGCGCAACACCGGAATCACCGATAGATCCAAAACATTGCGTGTGTACTTACTATCGAAGGTGCGAATGCCCCGTTCACAGAGGATCACCTGGGAATTTCCTTCCGCCAAAATATATTCTGCAGCCATTAACCAGTCGTCGATGGTGGCGGCCATCCCACGCTTTAACAACACCGGCTTATTCTGAGCTCCTACCTTCTTCAAGAGGGCAAAGTTTTGCATATTGCGCGCGCCGATTTGGAGCACATCGGCAACCTCAGCAATTTTTTCTACGTCCGCCGTATCCATTACTTCTGTGATAATCCCTAGACCGGAGGCTTCCCGTGCTGCCGCCAACAATTCTAAAGCACTTTCACCGTGGCCCTGGAACGCATAGGGAGAAGTTCTCGGCTTGTACGCCCCACCCCGGAGGAATTTTGCCCCGGCTGCTTTGACCCGGAGGGCGGTTTCAACGATCATTTCTTCATTTTCAACGGAGCAAGGGCCAGCGACGACGACCACCGGATGATTGGGGCCGAAGGTGACATCCCCGTTCGGAGTAGGCACAACGACCTCGCTGTATTGACCATGACGGTACTCAAGACTGACCCGCTTAAAGGGCTTTTCGACCCGGAGTACATTTTCGATCCAGGGGCTCATTTCTTGGATCAGTTCAATGTTAAAAGTGGCGGTATCTCCCACTAAGCCAATGACCACTTTGTGGGCCCCAACAATTTTTTCGGGGGTCAGGCCTAACTCTTTAAGCTCACTCCCTAAACGGTTGATTTCGGCTTCAGGAGTGCCAACTTTCATGACTACGATCATGGTATTTCCTCGAAGATTTACGACAGGTAAAAGAAATTTTATTTATGGAATAACGATGTAATAGGGCGTTTTTTATGGATAACGTTCTTAAAAACTAAGTTGTCGGCGATCGCCACCCTCCCAGTCTTATCTTGACACATTCACCTGAGAAAATTTTGATAACCGACAAGGCTGCATACGTGATATTTAAGCTCGGAAACCCTGAAAAACCAAGGGTCGAAACTTTAAGATTTGCTGCGGGCTTCCCGGCGACTAGCACGCCAGGCTTGAACCATCCGACCAAGGTTAAGACTAAATTCTTCCCAACCAAAGAGACTTCCGGGACGATTTTCATCCCAGGAAGTGGAGAGAATACCGTAGCTCAGCCCCACAACCCCCAAACCGAAACAGCCTAGGCTCACCAGCAGCACGGCAATGGTGGGCAACTCCAGAAGTTCGCGGGAAACAATATAGTAGGACACCACGAAGGAAGTGATCCCCAAGGCCGTGGGAATCCCAGAAAATAAGGCCATCCGGCGAATCATCCGTTTGCTTACTGCATCGGGGATCGCCGATAAACTGGCCTCATCCTTTGGCGATCGCCTAGGCGCATTTGATCCTGAACTAGACTGGGTTGTTGCCGTTGCCGGGGGCTTTTTGGGAGCCTTTTGCTTCGTTTGCTTGGGCTCGAAGGGGAGCCGATCTCGCTTCGGTTCAGAGGACATGGGTTCGGTAAAAACTTAACGACGAATTCCGAGACGACCAATCAAGGTTTGATAACGTTCTTGGTCGTTAGATTTAATAAATTGTAAAAGGCGCTTCCGTTTCCCAATCATTTTTAACAAACCACGCCGGGAGGAATGGTCTTTTTTGTTGACCTTGAGGTGTTCGGTCAGTTGGTTAATGCGCTCCGTGAGGAAGGCCACTTGGAGATCCGCAGACCCAGTATCAGTTTCGTGTACCTGATACTCGCCCATGAGTTCCTGTTTACGCTCTTGCGTTAAAGCCATAATCTGTTTTTGTAGAAAATAAAATACAAATATTGCAGTCTATTATGCTAACACTGTTTGCCCCGAAAGCCTATGGACAGACGGAATCTTTTTGACCACAGCAACACGGATATCTCTGTGGGGCAAAATGGCTGAAAATTCCCCACTACCAACCGCTAATAGCGTAAAGGGGATTGGTTTCCGCAGCCGCAGTCGCCGTTACCGGGGATGTCTGGATGCGCTCTTCCATACAAAAAGTTGTTGTGTTAAAGCCCCCAAAGCGTTTTACGGTGCTGGTACGCAGGCGTAGGTCTGGGTTGGCGAACCAAAACCGTTCGTAGATCGTCATGGTTTCGTATTCGGTGGTCAGAACGAGGCCATCTTCGTGATCCAGATGATATTCACCAGCGACGGGGACGATTTCCGCATAGCCGCGCTCCCGCAACAGTTTTCCTTGGCGGGGGTTGTCAGCATCGGGGATGAGGGCAAAAACAGTGCTGCCTTCGTGGTTTTCATCGTCTTTGTCCCATTGCATCGTGCCAGCCCAGGTGACATAGGAGCCGCCGACGCTGAGGCTAGCGTCCATGTCGTGCATCTGGCAAATTTCAATGATGCGGGGGTCGTCTTTTTCGAGGGTTTCGACTTGGATATTCGAACCACCGGATTCGGCTCGCCGGAAGGGGAGGTGGTGGGTAACGCGTCGAGACTGCCATTGTCCGGCACTGTATTGGAAAAATTCCTTGGCATCCGCAAAGCTTTGCATATCGAAAAATTGTCCTCTGGGTCTTGGCTGATTACAAAAATATCGTTTTATCGGTGTTTGTTAAAAACATCTTTCAGCTTAACGAATTTCGGGCCGCTCCCTGGAAAATAGGCGATCGCCCCATTGTTTCTTTTTGTTTCAATTTTGACAGAACGATTGACAGAGGTTAGATTAAATGCAGTAGAGACATTCGCAATATTCGCCAGAATTATTGGCAAGGAGCTGCCCATGTCCCCGGAAACAAACTTAACCCTCGAACAAAGGCTACAGGTACAAATTTTTGAAACCCGTACCCAAGACCTGAGCCTGGAGCAAGCCCAAGAATTTTTAATGGAAATGTTTCGGCAAATGCTGGTGAAAGATACCCTGTTCACCAAGTTGACGGAAAGCTAGAACCAGCTTTAGGTGTCTAGCAAGAGTGCTGAAAAAACTGAAAAAATTGGTCGGCGATCGCCCTTCTCCTATTCCTCTCAGGTGGCGATCGCTTTTTATTGGGATTTTGATTTGGACTAATTCATCTGGGCTAATTTGCGTCAACGACTAAGCTTTCAGGAGCCAAAGGGCCGTGTGGGTCACATCGGAATCGTCGGGTTGCACTAAAAGGAAATGTAAACCTTGGGCTTGCTGGAGCCGTTGTTGGTAACGTTGTCCGGCGCTGGCGATCGCCTGGTCATGGAAAGTCATGATCACCCACCGTTGGGTATCGGCCCCGGTAAGGACAAATCCGCCCGCGAGGTTGGCCTCCGTTTCCTGGTAAAAAACCGTTTGGGGTTGCTGTTCTTGGAGCCACTGGGCCAACTGCATCGACTGCCTGCCACCATAAATAATCGTCCCCGGAATCAGCACATTAGAAGCTAGCCCTAATTTCACCGGCTGCAACTCCTCCGGCAGCGACAAAATCGGGATCGGGCGATCGCCAAACAAATCCCAAAAATCTCCAGCAGGGATACTGCCAAAACGCCAATTTTCACCCCAAAGTTTATCGGGCAAAGGTTGGGGGGGAGCGGGTAAATTTTGCGCCATAATCAATTCGCCTCAGGGATTGTTTTCATACAAACTAATACAGACTTTGAATCCAGTCCCATTCTCGCTGCAGGCCCTCACTGAGTTTCACCTGGGGGTCATAACCCAAAATCGTTTTCGCCTTGGTCACATCGGCGCTGGTATGTCTGGCATCTCCCCGGGCGCGATCGCCATAGTTTCGTGGAATCGGTTTGCCAACGATCTGGTCAATTTCATCGAGCACATCATTTAAAATCACCCGACTGCCACCGCCGATATTGAAAATTTCGCCAATCGCCTTTGGTTCCTGGGCGGCTAAGAGGTTCGCCTGTACTGCGTCGCTGATATAGGTAAAATCACGGGTTTGTTTTCCATCGCCGTAAATGCCAATGGTTTCACCCAGGATTGCCGCCCGGAAAAACTTATGGAAAGCCATATCGGGCCGTTGTCGGGGGCCATACACCGTGAAGTAACGCAGGGATGTGACCGGGACAGCGTAATTTTTTAAATAAAGCCAGCAGAGCCGTTCCGCCGCTAATTTTGTAATGCCATAGGGAGAAACGGGCTGGGGACAAATGGTTTCTGGGGTGGGCATGGTTTCCGCATCGCCATAAACCGAGGATGTACCCGCATAGACAAAACGTTCTAAAGTACCGACCTTTTTCGCCGCTTCGAGCATTACCTGGGTGGAATTAATATTTCGTTCGGTATAGTCCCGAAAGCCGATGCCCCAACTGGCCCGTACCCCGGCTTGGGCTGCCTGATGGTAAACCACACTCACACCTTTCAGCAGATCTTCCCAATCGAGGTGCTGTATATCTGCTTCGATGAGTTGGAAATTTTGGTACTGGGCGAGGGCGGCTAGATTTTTACGCTTGAGAGTTATGTCGTAATAGTCATTCACCTGATCAACACCCACCACTGTAATCCCCTGCTGGAGGAGAGTTTCTGCGAGGCTAGAGCCAATGAATCCCGCAGCGCCTGTGACAATGACCTTCGACATGATGATGTTCGGGGGAGAAAAATTTGATGTTTCCAAAATAGAGGATGGGGTTAGGCGATCGCAAAGTTTTTTTTCAGCCATTAGCACTCCCCCAATTTTGTTGTACTACAATATGCAATACGACAATGGTGTTGTTAATGATTACCCTAAGACTTGACCCAGACCTAGACAAAATAGTTAGTAATACGGCCAAAAATTTAGGCATCACAAAATCTGAACTAATCCGCAAAAGCCTAGTTGAATACATTCACAATCTCGACCAACAAAGTGCTTGGGAAACTGGCAAAGATTTGTTTGGAAAATATAGCAGTGGTAGAGATGATTTATCTTCCTGTCGAAAAATGCTCCTAAAAGAAAAGCTTAAAGCGAAGCGAGCATGAAAAAGATTCTGATTGACTCTGGGCCGCTGATTGCCCTGTTTGATGCGTCGGATAAATATCATCCAAAAGCCTTGGAATTCATCAGACACAATAATCTGCCGCTGATCACAACGATTGCCTCAATCACAGAAACCCTCCATCTCCTAGATTTCAATCGCAATGCGCAAATTGATTTTCTGGAATGGATTAGTAGAGGTGGTGTGGAAATTTGTCAAATTGAAAACCATGATTTTCAGCGGCTACGGGAACTGACAGAAAAGTACCGTGATTTACCCATGGATTTTGCGGATTCTTGCTTAGTGCTTCTCGCAGAAAAATTAAATTTAGACACCGTCGCCACCATTGACCGCGATTTTTCTATCTACCGGATTAAGGGCCGGAAAAAATTTAAAATCATCCTTTCCTAAAAAATGCAGAATTAATTCTTCATTCAGTAACGCGAGGCTCGTCCAAGTTGCTCCATCCCTGAAAAACTGCTTCAATCTGCAAAGGCGATAGTAAGTTAGGGGAATCCATGCCAGAACTACCAGAGGTGGAAACCGTTCGTCGCGGTTTAATGCAAATTAGTCTAAATCAGCAGTTTACAGGAGCAGAAATTCTCCTCCGGAAGACCCTGGCCTATCCCACAGATCCCGATCACTTTTTAGGGATGATCCAAGGCCTGTTCATTCAAGATTGGCAGCGACGCGGCAAGTACTTACTCGGAAAATTATCGGATGGCTCAACCCTTGGGATTCACCTGCGGATGACAGGGAAATTTCTCTGGACAACCCCGGATGTGCCTGTGCAAAAACATACTCGGATACGCTTTTTCATAGAAGGCGATCGCGAACTGAGATTTGTTGACCTGCGCACCTTTGGACAAATTTGGTGGGTACCAGCGGGAACCATTGTGAAATCTGTAATTACGGGATTGACACGCTTGGGTGTGGAACCGCTTTCCCCAGATTTTACGGCTGATCTGTTGGCCAATTTCTGCGAAAAGCGCCAGCGGCCAATGAAAACGTTTTTGCTTGACCAAAGCATTATCACTGGCTTGGGAAATATCTATGCTGACGAAGCACTGTTTAAATCGGGCATCCATCCCACCCGCAAGGCCAGCAGTTTAAAGATGTCAGAAATCGAGAAGCTCCATAAAGCAATTGTCGAAGTGCTGGAAACTTCTATTGCCCAAGGCGGCACCACCTTTAGCGATTTTGTCAGCACCACGGGCACCAACGGTAACTATGGCGGCATGGCTCTCACCTACGGGCGCACAGGTGAACCTTGTCGTGTTTGCAGTCATCCCATCGAACGGATCAAACTCGGCGGACGATCAACCCATTTCTGTCCCCAATGCCAGAGCTAATATTTTTGTTTGGTTAATCTTTGGCTTGGATGATGTAGCCGCACTGGTGTTCCCCTTCGTTGATCCACTGGGTGCGAGTCACAGTGCAGTCGGGCAAAACTTCTTCGAACATTTCTAATTCATTACCACAGACCACCGGGAAGGATTCGGCCACATCGGCGATCGCACAATGATGTTCCGTCAATAAAAAACCGTCATGACCATGGTCTGTCGCCGGAATGACCTCCGCCATGTAGCCTTCTTCTTTGCGTAAATTGACCAAACGGGCTAAACGCTCTGGCAAAGAACCATCCCCAAGGCGATCGCGGTAACTGTGGGCCTTCTTTTGCCATTGTTTGCGGAGCACTTCCTTGACCTGCTCTTCTCCCGCCGTCTCTGCTAAGGTATCCAAAAAAGATACCGCAAAATCGTTATAGCGGTTCGGAAAGCGATCGCGGCCGGCCCGACTCAGACCATAAAAATAATTAGGACGCCCCAAACCCTCCTGCTTTGCCCGGTGTTCAATGAGGCCTTCTTCTTCTAGATCTTTCAGGTGACGTCGCACCGCCTGGGGGCTAATTTGTAAAGATTTCGCCAACTGCACAGCCTTAACTTGACCATGTTTCAATAAATATTCCAAAATGTCATGCTTCGTTGAACGGGTTTCGGCGCGGGTGTCAGAAAGGGTCATGGATAAGCCGTTAGACAAGATCTACCACAAATATTTGACAACTTTTTTGTTGTTAAAGTACCTTGAATAGAAACTAAAACAACCAAACAGTTGTTAAACTAATCATATCGCGTTTTCTTAATCCGACAACGCCAAACCCAGAAAGCATTACCCATTCTGTAGAGAGACTGACCCCAGCATGAGTGCGACCGTCAAAACCCTTGTCAATCAGCCCTATAAATATGGTTTCGTCACAGATATCGAGACGGAAAAAATTCCCCGTGGCCTCAGCGAAGATGTCGTTCGCTTAATTTCCGCCAAGAAAAACGAACCGGACTTTATGCTGGAGTTTCGTCTCAAGGCTTACCACCAGTGGCTTAAAATGGCTGAGCCAGAATGGGCCCATGTTAAATATCCCCCCATCGACTACCAGGACATCGTTTACTACGCTGCCCCCAAAAAAGAAACTAAAAAAATCGAGAGCCTAGACGAAATTGATCCGGCCCTCCTAGAAACGTTCGAGAAGCTAGGCATCCCCCTTTCAGAACAAAAGCGTCTATCCAATGTCGCTGTAGATGCCGTTTTTGATAGCGTTTCCATTGCGACCACCTTTAAAAAAGACCTCGCCAAGCACGGTGTAATTTTCTGCTCCATTTCCGAAGCACTGCAGGAATATCCAGACCTGGTCAAAAAATATCTCGGTACCGTTGTGCCCACTTCTGACAACTACTTTGCGGCGCTCAACTCCGCCGTGTTTAGTGACGGTTCCTTCGTCTTTATTCCCAAAGGCGTGAAATGCCCAATGGAGTTGTCCACCTATTTTCGGATCAATGATGGGGAAACTGGTCAATTTGAACGGACGCTGATTATCGCCGAAGAAGGTGCCTCCGTGAGCTATCTCGAAGGTTGTACCGCACCGATGTTTGACACCAATCAGCTCCATGCTGCTGTGGTTGAACTGGTGGCCCTTGATAACGCTGACATCAAATATTCCACCGTCCAAAACTGGTTTGCGGGGGACGAAGAGGGCAAAGGCGGTATCTACAACTTCGTGACGAAGCGGGGCCTCTGTAAAGGTATCAATTCTAAGATTTCCTGGACTCAGGTAGAAACCGGCTCGGCGATCACCTGGAAATACCCCAGTTGTGTCTTGCTCGGCGATAACTCCGTGGGTGAATTTTATTCCATTGCTTTAACGAATAATCACCAGCAGGCTGACACAGGCACCAAAATGATCCACATCGGTAAAAACAGCCGTAGCACAATCATTTCTAAAGGCATTTCGGCGGGCAAATCGAAAAATAGCTACCGGGGCTTGGTGAAAATGCACCCCAAAGCCGACGGAGCGCGTAACTATTCCCAATGTGATTCGATGCTCATTGGCGATACAGCAGAAGCGAATACCTTCCCCTACATCCAAGTGGATAATCAAAATGCCAAGGTGGAACATGAAGCCTCCACTGCAAAAATTGGCGAGGAGCAGCTCTTTTACTTTGCCCAGCGGGGTATCGCCGAAGAGGACGCCATTTCAATGCTTGTTAGTGGCTTCTGTAAGGACGTACTCAGTGAGTTACCGATGGAATTTGCGGCTGAAGCGGATAAACTTCTCAGCCTCAAACTCGAAGGCACTGTTGGGTAGCTTCAAACCTCAATTATCAGCAAATAAGTATTCGTTTTTTAGTTCAGAAATAAGCAATCGAAGGCAATGAGTGAAGTTATCTTAGCGATTAAAAATTTGACTGCGACCGTCGATGGTCAGCCGATTCTCAAGGGCGTTGATCTAGAGATCAAAGCAGGAGAAATCCACGCAATTATGGGCCGGAATGGTTCAGGAAAAAGTACCCTGTCAAAAATTATTGCGGGGCACCCTGAGTATGAAGTCACTGGTGGCGAAATTATCTACAAGGGCGAAAACCTCTTGGAGAAGGAAGCCGAAGAACGGGCTTTAGACGGTATTTTCCTCGCCTTCCAATATCCGTTAGAGATTCCTGGAGTGAGCAACCTTGATTTCCTGCGGGTTGCCTACAATGCCAAGCTCAAGCATCAGGGCAAAGAGGAGATTGATGCCTTTGATTTTGAGGATTTGATTGAAGAAAAACTCGAAGTGGTCAAAATGAACCCCAGTTTCCTCGAAAGAAGCTTGAACGAAGGCTTTTCTGGGGGCGAGAAAAAGCGCAACGAAATTTTGCAAATGGCCCTACTAGAGCCGAGCCTCGGCATTTTAGATGAGATTGATTCTGGCCTCGATATTGATGCGCTGCGAATTGTGGCGGAAGGGGTTAATCAATTGGCAACACCGGATAATGCGTTTCTTTTGATCACCCACTACCAACGCTTATTGGATTACATTACGCCCCAGTTCGTCCACGTGATGTACGATGGCCGGATTGTGAAGAGTGGCGGTAAGGAACTTGCCCTGGAATTAGAAGCAACGGGCTATGATTTCCTCGATCAAGAACTGGCTGCGGGGGTTGTGTAACGATGTCTAGCGGTACCATGACAGCGGCGATCGCCTTTTCCCAGAGTCAACCGACAGAAGTCGATCCCAATCTGGAAAAATTTCTCGGATTACTCGACCGAAGCCAATCAGCGGAATTTCAAGCCATTCGCGATCAAGGCCTTGAAAAAGTTCGCCAAGGAAAATTCCCAAGCCGACGGGATGAAGCCTGGCGGGTAACGGATTTATCGGTGCTCAAACATACGACTTTCCAAGCAGCCCAACCGACAACCCCAACGGCGGCAGATTTAGATGTTTTTGCCCTGCCGGAAACAGCCAACAGTCGTTTGGTATTTGTGAATGGCCACTATGCCCCCGACCAGTCCTGCGTTTCGGGATTACCTGACGGCGTTTTTGTCGGCAACTTCACGGCATTAGCGGCGGATCAAAAAGCGGCGATCGCCAAATATCTTGGCCAGCAGACCGAGCAACTGGATGTGTTTGCCGCCCTCAATGATGCAGGTCTTGGGGATCTCGCCATTGTTTGGGTGCCGAAAAATACCGTTGTTGAACAGCCAATCCAACTGCTATTTGTCGGCAACGGTGCGGATCAACCGACGGCTATGCAGTCCCGCTGTCTCGTGATTGCGGAAACGGGAGCCCAAGCTAATGTGGTGGAATATTACGGGGCGATCGCCCAGGGTTGCACCGATCAAGATACCCACCGCTATT
Source organism: Picosynechococcus sp. PCC 7002 (assembly GCF_963860125.1). Lineage (NCBI taxonomy): Bacteria > Bacillati > Cyanobacteriota > Cyanophyceae > Chroococcales > Geminocystaceae > Picosynechococcus > Picosynechococcus sp. PCC 7002. Next base: position 1,900,801 of record NZ_CAWLFA010000001.1, on the reverse strand, counting down.
TCAACAATGCTTTAACAGAAGTTTGGGTGCAGACCAATGCCCGCCTTAACCATGTGCGGGTACAACGGGAAGCTGGGGGCGCGATTCATCTCGGTAATACGGCGATCGCCCAAGCCCAAGACAGCCATTACCAACTCACAGAAGTTAATTTTGGTGCCCGACTGAGTCGCCATACCCTGACCCTGACCCAAAACGGCCCCCAAACAGAAACCATTCTAAAGGGGTTAACCATGGTTGGCGCCGAACAACTCAGCGACACCCACACCGCCGTTTATCTCCAGCATCCCTACGGCAGCGTCGATCAACTCCATAAATGCATTATTGACGATGCAGCCCGGTCTGTTTTCAACGGCCAAATCCATGTGCCTCAGAAAGCACAAATGACTAATGCGGCCCAACTGAACCGTAATTTGCTGCTGTCTCCCAAGGCCAAAGTCGATACCAAACCCGAACTGCAAATTACCGCTGATAACGTGAAATGTGCCCACGGCGCAACCGTCAGCCAACTGGAAGCCGAGGAAATTTTCTACCTCCGCAGTCGCGGTCTCAATGACTATGATGCGCGCCATTTGCTGATTGATGCTTTTGCTGCGGAAATTCTCGATACCGTGGCGATCGCCCATTTACAGCAGGCCCTTACGGGTTGTGTTGCCTGTCGCACCGTTGACTAACTTGTAAATTGCCGCCCCAACTGTTCCCGCTTACCCATCCGACCCAGTGAATCCCCTATGATCACAACCCAACCGAAACCCCTTGCCGAACAGGTTCGTGACGACTTTCCCATCCTGCACCAAACCGTGCACGGAAAGCCACTGATCTACTTCGATAACGCTGCCACCTCCCAAAAGCCCAAGGCCGTCCTCGATGCGTTGCTGCATTATTACCAGCAAGATAATGCCAATGTTCACCGGGGGATCCATAGTCTTAGTGCCCGGGCAACGGATGGCTACGAAGGGGCACGGGATAAAGTCGCCCGGTTTATCAATGCGGCCAGTCGTGATGAAATCGTCTACACCCGCAATGCCAGTGAAGCGATTAATCTTGTCGCCTACAGTTGGGGGTTGAGTAATCTAGGGCCGGGGGATGAAATTATCCTGTCGGTAATGGAACACCACAGCAATATTGTGCCTTGGCAAATGATCGCGGCGAAAACTGGCGCTGTCTTGAAGTATGTACCGTTAACCCAGGATGAAACCTTTGATTTTGAGCAATACCAAGCGCTACTTAGCGACAAAACGAAACTAGTCACAGTGGTTCATGTCTCCAATACTTTGGGCAATGTCAATCCGGTGACCGAGATCATTCAAGCGGCCCGTAAATATGGCGCGAAAATCCTTATCGATGCCTGCCAGAGTTTGCCCCATATGCCCGTTGATGTGCAGCAAATGGACTGTGACTGGCTTGTCGGCTCTGGTCACAAAATGTGTGCACCCACAGGAATTGGTTTTCTTTATGGAAAACGAGCAATTCTCGAAGCGATGCCCCCTTTCTTGGGCGGTGGAGAAATGATCGCCGAGGTCTTCTTTGATCATTCTACCTACGGTGAACTGCCCCATAAATTTGAAGCGGGAACCCCAGCCATCGGTGAGGCGATCGCCCTTGGAGCGGCGGTGGATTATCTCTCTCAAATTGGGATGGATCGCATCCATGCCTACGAAGCCGAACTCACTGCCTATCTTTTTAAGGGACTCCGGGACATCCCGAACCTAAAAATTTATGGCAAACAACCCGATGCCCAGGGGGAAGGTCGGGCGGCCCTCGCGGCCTTTAATGTTGCTGGTGTCCATGCCAATGACTTAGCGACCCTCCTCGACCACGAAGGGGTTGCGATTCGTTCGGGCCATCACTGCACCCAACCCCTCCACCGTCTGTTTGAGGCCTCTGGCAGTGCCCGCGCCAGCCTCTATTTTTACAACACCACCGCTGAAATCGATCAGTTTATTGCTGCCCTGAAGGACACCATTGATTTCTTTACCAGCATGGGTAGTTAATGAAGCATACTTCTCAAATCTCCCTAATTTTCGCTAACTGCTAGAGATCATCAGGCAATACTACGAAAACTCACATTGTCTCCTTCTTCTGACTGTTTAAAGAGGAGTAGCGGTGTGGGTTTTGCTTTTTGATCCCATTCAATGGTGACGACACGCCCTTGCACCGTAGGCTGCCAATAGTCAGGAGCTTCACTGGGATTGAGAAATTTTTCGAGACAATCAATAATTTGTTCAACAGTGATGCTGCTAGCTTGGGCGGGAAGTTTTGTAAGGCTAATATTGACGCGAAATAAGACCCCTTCCTGGCGTTGACCTTCTCGATTAATTGTGTCGTAATAAACGTCAAAAATTTCGTCTACGGGGCGACCACTGGTGGCGATCCCCACAGTGGCTACATCGGCGGTACTGGGGCGTAGGGCAACGCTAATAATTAGACGCACCTTAATTTTGAGCTGGTTCACAATCACGTAGTGGAACTGATCTTCTTCCATCCGCATCCGGAGGTAATCGAGGTTAAACTCCCGGGAGTGTACCAAGTCCGGGTTACTTTCCATTTTCTTGATTGTGCTCAGGGCCAGTTTGAGTTTTTTCTTGAGATCGTTAATTTTGTAACGATTGAGCTTGGCTTCTTTTTTATGCTTTTGATTAATGCCACGAATATAGAACAGAAGCCCTAGGGTGCTACAGAAAAAGGCTGAGGCGAGAATAATCCATGGGGCAATGCCACCAAAGATCGGTCGATCTGAGGTTGTAATCGATGTGGGTTGTTGCGCGATGATCGGCTTTGTGGAAAGGAGGGTTGGCGGCATATGCAAGGATAAGCGGAAAATTTGAGGATGAAGGCGCGGCAAAAAGTTACTAACAGATTAGCAAGGGTCGGTAGGGTCTGTTTCCAGAAGTATAGAAAAAATTTAGAACTATGGAGAGTTCACAGGCCACAATTAGCGGAAAGGCGATCGCCGAATCATTCTCCAACATTTTCACAAAAACATTGTGTATGATGAGGCGTCTCTGGGAAAATAAGAGAGTGGCAATTTTCAAAAATTGTCCAGGCCCGGCAAAAATTTAATGGAATAGGTTGCAAACCCACGATGAACAAAGCCCTTGGTTGTTTGGAGCAGTCAGTAAATACCCGTTGGACAGTGGCGGATAGCGAGACGTTATACCAAGTGGCAGGGTGGGGGGAACCATATTTTTCGATTAATAACCAGGGTCATGTGCAGGTGTCTCCCCTTGGGGACGCAGGGACAAGCATTGATCTATTTGAGCTGGTAGAATCCCTCAAACAGCGAAACATTGGTTTACCCTTCTTAATTCGTTTTCCGGATATTCTGCGCGATCGCATTGAACGGCTCCAGGACTGTTTTGCGACGGCGATCGCCCGGTATGACTATCCGAACCATTACCGGGGTGTGTATCCGGTCAAATGCAATCAGCAGCGCCATTTGGTAGAAGATCTTGTGGAATTGGGGCGCACCCACCATCTGGGCCTAGAAGCGGGTTCTAAGCCAGAACTCATGATTGCGATCGCCCTGTTGGAACCAGAGGCCGATCAAGAGCGACTGCTCATTTGCAACGGTTATAAGGATCAGCATTACATTGAAACGGCCCTCCTAGCGACCCAATTGGGGCACCGCGCCTTGATCGTGATCGAGCAGCCGGAAGAATTAGACTTGGTGATTCGGGCGAGTCAAAGTTTGGGCATCCGGCCGATGTTGGGCATTCGCGCCAAGCTTGCCAGTCGCGGCATTGGTCGTTGGGGGGGCTCCTCTGGCGATCGCGCTAAATTTGGGTTAACCATTCCGCAGATTTTGCGGCTCGTGGAAAAACTACAGGCAGAGGAAATGCTCGATTGCCTGCAATTATTGCATTACCACATCGGTTCCCAACTTTCCTCGATCAGTGTTGTTAAGTCTGCCATCCGAGAAGCCTCACAAATCTATGTGGAACTGGTAAAACTCGGCGCTCCCATGGGCTTTTTGGATGTGGGCGGCGGTCTCGCGGTGGATTACAGCGGCTCCAAGAACAATTTCCCCTCCTCGAAGAACTACAACATGCAAAACTACGCCAATGACGTGGTGGCGACGGTGCAGGATACTTGCGATGAAACTAACGTGCCCGTGCCCGTGCTGGTAAGTGAAAGTGGGCGAGCGATCGCCTCCCACCAGGCCGTGTTAATTTTTGATGTCCTCGGCAGTAGTGAAGTAGACCCAATTTTGCCCCCGAAGCCCGATTACAAAGAGCATTTAGTGCTGCGTAATCTACGGGAAACCTACGACACCATTACCCCAGAAAATTACCAAGAAAATTATCATGATGCCGTGCAATTTAAAGACGAAGCGATCAGTTTGTTTAATTTGGGCTATCTCAGTTTAGGCGATCGCGCCAATGCCGAAGAATTGTACTGGTCTTGTTGCCAGAAAATTTTCTCGATTATCCAAGGGCAAGCCAGCATCCCCGAAGACTTTGAAGAACTGTGGCAAAATATGGCCGCCCTCTACTACGTGAATTTGTCTGTGTTTCAATCGGTGCCAGACAGTTGGGCTATTGATCAGCTTTTTCCGATTATGCCGATCCACCGACTCCACGAAGAGCCGACAAAAAAAGGCATCCTGGCAGATTTAACCTGTGATAGTGACGGACGTATTAACCGTTTTATTGATACTAAGGCCGAAAGTAAAAATCTTCTTGAACTGCATCCTCCCAATGGTCAGCCTTACTATCTGGGTCTCTTTTTAATGGGCGCTTACCAAGAAATTATGGGCAACCTCCACAACCTGTTTGGCGATACCCATGTGGTGCACGTGCGTCTGACCGATGACGGCTACCACCTCGAACACCTCGTAGAAGGGGACACGATCAAAGAAGTTTTGCAGTATGTGCAATATGACGTGGCCGATCTCCTCGAAACAATGCGGTGTCGCACAGAGAAAGCCCTGAGTGAAAAACGCCTAACCCTCCAGCAGTCACAACTTTTGATTAACCATTATCGTCAAAGCTTAGAGAGCTACACCTACCTCCACTAATCATCCGATCAGTGCAAATTCACAAGGAATCTGTATTTACTCCAAGCCCAAATATTGACTTATTTTTCTACAGGATAAGAAAAGCAGCCGCCGTCTCTATGCTTGGCTATTAACAGCTTTAATTTGAGAACTTAAGAGGCGATCCATCCAATGTTCAAAAAATTCACGGTTTGCCTGTTGCTCAGCGAGGGTTTTGGGTTCTAACCCGTGGGGAGCCAGCCCCATCAAAGCCGCACTGGTCACACAGAACATTGATTTTTGGAAGGTTTGGCAAATTTTGACCCGCAAATCCTGCTCTTTGCGCAGGGTGCCCATATAGTAATCCCAGAGATAGTCTGGCAAAAAGTGGCGCATATCTTGCATCAACAGAGTCGGCGGAATCCCCGAACCACCAATGGGTAATGGGTCGGCATAGAGGGCCCCATAGGTAAAGATCCCTTGTTCGGCGGGGACTTGGGCGGCCTGGGCATTGTAGGAGATGGTGCCAGCAAAGGGAGTTCCCCGGAAGAAAATCGCTTCGACGTAGGGAACGGCGGTATCCATGAGGAAGGTTAAACCCGCAGATTCTGGGATCAACTCATACACTTCCCCTTTGATTTCGACCTTGTAGGTGATGGGACGGCTGGCATCAGCTACCAATCCGGCTAGGACGTGGTTGGTCACGTCGGCGGTGGTTTTGATTTCACCGGCATCATAGCGATCGCTCAGGTCGAGAAACATATCACTCATGACGCGCCAGAACTGACCTAAGCCTGTGTAGTAGGCCATTTGTCGGGTTTGCTCCAGGAGAAAATCGGGGAAGAGTTTATTCAAACCCAACATGAAGGGATTATTTTTCCAGCGGGCGGCGATCGCCTTTTTGGCGGCCTCAATAAATTCTGGCGTGTCGAGGTAGGCATCTAAACCCCCACCACCATGCCAAAACATCGACTTCATGCAATATTCGGCATATTCAAAGTTAATCCGGTCATGCCACCAATGTTTCAGGAGGCGATCGCCCGTTAATTGGCCGTTGAAATACTTAAAAAAGGGAAAAACATTGAGAAATTGCGATTCGGCCACATAGTTCAGATTATTCGAGTAGGCATCTAAGACCACCCCATAACTCTTGAGGATGCCCACCACTTCCATCACATTTTGATCGCTATTTTCCAGCATCGGTAAACCTTGCTCAAGGCGATGAATGAAAGGGGCAAGGGGGTGCCGCGAAGGCTCTAAAACAGCAGTGACCATATTCATATCCACAATTCTTAAACGCTTACTTTTACTTTAAAGAAATTTCAATAGCCGTCGGGGATGCCACCAAGGCCGCTGTGTCGATCTCACTCCAGCGCACCAGCCACTGGGGCTGCAACCCAAAGACGAACAGCAATATCACTAACATAACCGCCGGAAACTGATCCGCCCAATTGACCGGGGACATATTAATGAGTTCTGGGGTCAAGCGGCCAAAAAAGACCTTATTAATCATCAGCAGAAAATACACCGCCGTGAGACCTGTCCCCACCATACACAGGAGAGTCGCCACTGGATACACCGGAAAGCTGCCCCGAAAAATGAGGAATTCAGCGATAAAGCCCGCCATCCCCGGCAAACCCGCACTGGCCATGACCCCCAGGATCATCAAACTCCCCGTCAAAGGCAGACCCCGTTCTGGGGTGAGCAGTCCCCGTAGATAATCGACATCCCGACTGCCCGTTTTTTTGTAGACAATGCCCACCAACAAAAAGAGCAGCCCAGAGATTAAACCATGGCTGACCATCTGGATTTCTGCCGCTGCCAAACTTAAGGGGGTCGCCGCCGCCGCCGCCAGCAGAATAAACGCCATGTGGGCAATGGAGGAATAGGCCACCACTTTTTTCATGTCTTTTTGGGCGATCGCACAGGAAGCCCCATACAAGGCACTGATTGCCGCCCAGATCGCTAGCCAAGGGGCCACGACAGCCCAAGCCAGGGGAAATAGGCCAATCCCAAACTTCAGTAGACCGTAGGTACCAACTTTGAGGAGTACCCCCGCCAAAATCACCGATACAGGGGTAGACGCTTCGACGTGGGCATCCGGGAGCCAAGTATGGAAAGGCAAAAACGGAATTTTGATCCCAAAGCCCACCAAAATGCCGCCGAGGAGAATTAATTGGGTGGTCAGGGGCAACAAATCACTGTGGAGGGCACTGTAGGCAAAGGTATTAGATTCTGTGAGGAAGGCCAGACCCAAGAAAGAAGCCAGAATTAAAATTCCGGAAACGGCTGTGTAGAGCAAAAATTTAATGGCGGCATAGCCTCGTTTTTTGCCGCCCCAAATCGCAATGAGAAAATATAGGGGGATAATTTCAATTTCGTAGAACAGAAAAAAGAGCAGCACATCCTGGGCCAAAAACGCCCCATTGACACTCGCCTGCAAGAGCAAAAAGAGGGCGTAATAAAAGCGAGGGCGGTGCAGATCCTTGGGGCTAATCCAGAGGGCTACTAGGGTCAACAACGCATTGAGGGCAAGGAGGGGCAACGATAGACCATCAACACCGAGATCGTAGTTCAGACCCAACCACTCAATCCAAAGATAATGTTCGACAAATTGGAGGCCGGCGATCGCCACATCATAATGGAACCCCAACCAAGCTGTCCAAACAAAAACGAGGGCAGCCGCTCCCAGGGCCATCGTCCGGGAAAACTGATTTTTTTCTCCCTGGGGGAGTATCGCCACCAACAGAGCTCCGGCCAAGGGCAGCCAAATTAAGGCACTCAGCATTCTTTCCTCCAAAATTCACAAAAAAGCAGATTTAACAACAAAGGGGGAAACTCCTTAGGCCAACTGATTCGACCAAAAATCCGTAATCATCGTCCATTGACCCGTGGCCATAAACCAGACTAGGCCGAGGATCATCCCTAAAACAATCGTCAAAACATAGAATTGAGACTGTCCCGAAACGTTGTAACGCAGGGCGCTTCCACTAAAAAGTGTCGCCAAACCTGTCAAGTTGACAAAACCATCCACAACGTAGCGATCAAACCAAGCGGCGAGTTTTGAAAGGGTTGTGACCAGCCAAACCACTGTCACGTTGTAAATGCGGTCAATGTAAAAATCGTAGGCCAGCAAATCCTGCAAAAAGCGCAGATAAAGCTGTCGGGGACGACTCAGGGAAGGATTCAAAGTAATCGTTAGACCAGCGACTAAGCCGAGGCCCCCAGTGATCATCAGTGCTGGTATTGCTAAAGTCACGATGAGCGGCCGTTCAACAAGGGTCGGCAGGGATGGGTTAAAGAGCAATTGCCATTGGTGCAAAAAGAAGGGCACCATCAGGGTCATTAGGATCAGACTCACCATGGGCACAGCCATTTGCCAGACCACCTCAGGCGATCGCCGCGTTTTTGGCTTGGGGGCACCGAGGAAAACAGAACGAAAGACCCTGGTCAGATTAAAACTGGAGCAGAAGTTTACTCCCACGAGGAGCAGCACGAGCCACGGGGGTGTATCCCAAAAACCATCGACCCAACGGCGCATCGTCCAAAACGTCCCCAGGGGAAAGAGGCACACAAGCCCCGCTGACCCCACCACAAAGGCACTAGTGGTTGCCGGCATCCGTGACCAGAGGCCACCCATTTCCGTAATATTTTGACCGTGGGTATTGAGAATAACCGCACCAATACTCATAAATAAGAGCGCTTTGGCGATCGCATGGGTTAGCAAAAGCAACAGGGCAATATCGACTTGATTTAACCCCACCGCAATAAACACCAAACCAAGGTAAGCACTGGTGGAATGGGATAAGGCCCGCTTAATATCAATTTGAGCTAGGGCAACCAACGAAGCCCCCACCGTAGTTACGGTACCGATAATAATCAAAGCGTCGGAGGTGATCGGCGTAATCGTAAAAACGGGCTCCATTTTGAGCAGTACATAGGCCCCCGCAGAAACCACCACCGAATTACGAATAATCCCCGCTGGGTTTGGCCCTTCCATCGCTTCATCAAGCCAGAGGTTCAACGGGAACTGGGCACATTTACCAATCGGCCCGGAAATGAGCGCAAGGCCCACGAGACTGGCTTCCCAGGGGGGCAAGGGGGGATTCGCCGCCCAAGTTTCTAGTTCACTAAAAGTGAGCCCCGTACCATAGCTAGACAAAGCAACAATGCCCATCAAGAGCAAGATATCGCCGACCCGTTTGGTCAAAAAAGCATCCCTAGCCGCTGTCACGACCAGGGGTTGGGCGTACCAAAAACCAACTAATAAATAAGTAGAAAGGGTTAATACTTCCAACAGGCCATAGCTCAAGAGCAGCGAGTCGCTAATGGCCAAACCCGATAGGGCCGCCTCAAAAAAGCCCATCAAGCCATAGAAGCGGGCAATAGACCAATCCTTTTCTAGGTACCCAAGGCCGTAGAGTTGGGCCATGAAACAAATGCCAGTCACCAGTTCCATTGCGCCGAGGTTAACCGGAGAAATTTCAATAACCAGGGAAAGATTTAGATCGGCAACCTGGAGCCACTCCAGTGATAGTTGTTGGGGGGGCATGTTCCAAAGGGAAGCGAAGGCAAAGGAACCGTGTAAAAGACCCAAAAAGGTCATGATCAGGTTGAGATAGGCGGCAGGTCGAGGCCCGGTGCGCCGAATTAACCCGAGGGACCAAGGCAAGGTCAAGAGTGCCCCCGTAATTCCGTAGACTGGAACTAGCCATACGCTTTGTAAAAGAAATTCACTCATGGAGGGTGTCTAGAAAATCACAACAGAAGGTTGGTTGGCATTGGGTGGATTGGCCAGAAAATATTTCAAATCGTCGGTCTACAGTCTTTGTAAGAGAGTGTAATCGATTAGATGGCGATTTCCCAAAGGTTTGAGGCTTTTTTGTGGTGATAACGATGCTTAATTGGCATAGCGTTAAGAAATAATAATTTGGCGATCGCCTACATGGTTTTGTTAATTATTAAGTCGAAATGTCAGCCTTTGCCGACCCTTTGATGTTTCTTAAAATTCAGCCGAGGGGAACCACTTCTATGATTGGCGTAGTGGCTGTTGACCGTCAATTTGAAATTCTAAAAAGATAACTTTGAGTTGATGCCCAGCGGGCCGCTTTCCCGTCACCAACTCATTCGTTGGAGTAAACCTCTCCATGGCATCAATCGCAAATATCGGGCATTGGATCTCCCGCCCAACCTTTAGACATTGGCGTGGTGATTTTTTTGGGGGGCTAACGGCGGCCATTGTCGCACTCCCCCTTGCCCTTGCCTTTGGGGTTTCTTCCGGAGCCGGGGCGATCGCCGGAATGTATGGGGCCATTTGTACTGGATTTTTTGCCGCGTTGTTTGGGGGAACCCCAGCCCAGATCACGGGACCTACGGGGCCGATGACGGTGGTGATGGCAACAGTTTTGACCGCCGCCGCGAGGACCGCTGATGATCCGGCCACAGGCCTAGCGATCGCCTTCACCGTGGTCATGTTGGGGGGTCTCTTTCAGATCCTTCTAGGCATCCTGCGCCTGGGAAAATACATCACCCTGATTCCCTACACCGTCATTTCTGGGTTTATGTCTGGGATTGGTGTGATCATTGTTGTGCTTCAGTTTGGCCCCTTGCTTGGTTATCCCGGCGGCGCGAATATTTTAGGGGCCGTTCAAGAAATTCCCTACGATCTAACCCATCCTTACCTCGGGGCCACGGCCCTGGGCCTTCTGACTTTGGCGATTGTATTTGCTTCACCGGCCCGGCTCAATCGTCTTGTCCCCTCTCCCCTCCTTGCTCTGGTCATCTGCACGATTTTATCTCTGTTAATTCCCAATCCTGACTTGGCGCGCATTGGCGACATTCCCCAGGGTTTTCCGACCCTCCATTGGCCCTATTTCAGCCTGCCTCTGTTGCGTCAAATGCTTGGCTATGGCGTGATCCTCGGTACCCTAGGCGCCATTGATTCGCTTCTGACTTCTTTAGTTGCGGACAATATCACCCGTACCCAGCACGACTCCGATCAAGAATTAATCGGCCAAGGCATTGGCAATTTTCTCTCTGGCTTTGTGGGAGGACTACCGGGGGCTGGGGCAACGATGCGGACAGTGATCAATGTGCGCTCTGGGGGCAAAAGCAACCTTGCAGGCATGCTCCATGCTTTGGTGTTATTGGTGATTTTACTTGGGGCGGCCCCCCTCACGGCCCCCATCCCCCATGCGGTCTTAGCGGGCATTTTGATCAAGGTGGGCATTGACATTATTGATTGGAGTTTCTTGAAACGGGCCCACAAAATTTCCTGGAAAGCGACGGGATTAATGTATGGTGTTTTATTGTTAACCGTCTTTGTCGATTTGATCACGGCGGTGGCAGCGGGGGTTTTTGTGGCGAATCTCCTGACGGTCAAAAGCCTCACAGATTTGCAAATGCAGCGGCTAGAAACCATCACTGCTGGGGCCGATACAAATACGTTAAATGAGCGCGAACGGGAACTGTTACACCAGGCCCAGGGACACATTATTCTTTTTTGTTTAGGTGGCCCCATGAGCTTTGGGGCAGCGAAAGGGATTGCCCAACGGATGGCCATCGTTGAAAAATACGAGGTTTTAATTTTAGACCTCAGTGAGGTACCCCGGATGGGAGTGACGGCCTCCCTGGCGGTGGAGACGATGATCCGGGATGCCCACGGTCGGGGACGGGAAGTGTTTTTAGTGGGGGCCATGGGCCAGGTGCGCGATCGCCTGAGGAAATTAGAAGTGTTAAAGTTGCTGCCACCCCGCAATCGTGTAACAAATCGTTTAGATGCGCTCCAACAGGCGATCGCCTTCATTCAACAGCGAAAAGCTTAGTCCTCTGACCTTTGGGCAACTTCTTCTAGAAACCCCTGTCTATTTAAACGATGAAGCATTGACTCTACTTAACCTTGGTATTACGAAATATCATTGCAGTTTATGTTGTCAAAGGTGCCATTGTTGCTTATGCTCTTCATAGCTTGCCAAAATCAAAATTAGTAGCAAACGCGATTCCTGGCGATCGCCTTGTCCACTATAAAGCCTGTAAAGGACCCTAACCCCTGCGCAGAGGCAAGTGGTCGGTCTTATGCCGCTTCCGTTATCCCAACTAGAAGCAGACCAAACTCCCAGGGGGACGCCTGTTCCTTAGTATTTTTAAGACATTAAGCTTGATAAGCGAGGATAAATTAGATGCCTATTGCAGTTGGAATGATTGAAACCCGCGGTTTCCCCGCAGTTGTAGAAGCTGCTGACGCGATGGTAAAAGCCGCCCGTGTAACCCTCGTTGGTTACGAAAAAATCGGTAGTGGCCGCGTTACTGTGATTGTCCGTGGTGATGTTTCTGAAGTCCAAGCCTCCGTTTCCGCTGGCATTGAGAGCGCCAACCGTGTCAATGGTGGTGAAGTGCTTTCTACCCACATCATCGCCCGTCCCCACGAAAACCTCGAATACGTCTTGCCGATTCGCTACACCGAAGAAGTAGAACAATTCAGAACCTATTAACCCTGGGACAGAGGGGCGATCGCCATTCTTTTTTCGGTCACGCATCCTCTGTGATTTCCAGAAACTATTAATTAAAAGCAAGAGGAGAAAAACTCAATGTCTATTGCAGTCGGAATGGTAGAAACCCTCGGTTTCCCCGCAGTTGTAGAAGCTGCTGACGCGATGGTAAAAGCCGCCCGTGTAACCCTCGTTGGTTACGAAAAAATCGGTAGTGGCCGCGTTACCGTAATTGTCCGTGGTGATGTTTCTGAAGTCCAAGCTTCCGTTTCTGCCGGTACTGATAATGTCAGCCGCGTCAACGGTGGCCAAGTGCTTTCTACCCACATCATCGCCCGTCCCCACGAGAACCTCGAATACGTTCTGCCGATCCGGTACACCGAAGCCGTAGAACAGTTTCGTGAAAGCGTGAATCCCCAACCTCTGAGAAGAGTGTAATTTTTTAATAAAAAAATTTTTAGTTATAAATTTTCATGCAAATTGCCAAAGTACGTGGCACTGTCGTCAGCACCTACAAAGCAGAAAGCCTCCGGGGGATTAAATTTTTGCTCGTTCAATTTATAGATGAACAGGGTCAGCCCCTTCCTAAATATGAAGTGGCAGGAGATCTCGTAGGCGCTGGCGTCAATGAATGGGTTTTGGTCAGTCGTGGTGGTGCTGCCCGTACCGAAACGGGAATGGAGGGAAGACCCCTAGATGCGATGGTCATTGGCATCATTGATACGGTCAACGTCGATAATCGTTCCCTTTACAGCAAGAAAGATGCAGGCTAAATGGTCTGAATCCTTTCCAGCCGGACTACCCAAAGTCAATGCGTGGCTCGTTTGGTAATCTCAAGCAATTTATGGCGGATGGTTAAAAGCTAGCGAGAGAAGCAATCAATGACATTGATAGGAGGGATTGATTCATGGTAGTCCGCAGTACCGCGGCTCCCCCAACACCTTGGTCTAAGGACTTAGCTGAACCAAAGATTCACGAAAGTGCCTATGTGCATTCTTTCTCGAATTTAATTGGTGATGTCACAGTTTGCGAACATGTGCTCATTTCTCCGGGAACGTCTATTCGGGCAGATGAGGGCGCACCTTTCCATATCGGGGCAGCAACCAATATCCAAGATGGCGTTGTGATCCATGGTTTGGAGCAGGGCCGTGTCGTTGGGGCAGATGGCCATGACTATTCTGTCTGGATTGGCGATCGCAGCTGTATTACCCACATGGCCCTTGTCCATGGTCCCGCCTACATTGGCAACGATTGCTTTGTTGGTTTTCGTTCCACAGTGTTTAATGCCCGCATCGGTGATGGTTGTGTCATCATGATGCACGCCCTCGTTCAAGATGTGGACATTCCCCCCGGCAAGTATGTGCCTTCGGGAGCTGTGATTACGAACCAGCAGCAGGTGGAGCGCCTCTCCAATGTGACCGAGGCCGATCGCGCCTTTGCCAAACAGGTGGTGGAAATCAATGAAGCATTACGGGAGGTCTCCCCAGGGGCCACTAATAATGGTTCACGAATTGCTGCCAACCAGCAACCAACCCCCTCTTCTTCTACAAATACAAGCGGTACTAGCGAACATCAATCGGTGGGAAATATGAGTTTAAACGGAGATCTTTACAATCAGGTGCGTGGCCTTGCCGCCCAAGGGTGCACCTTCACCGCAGAATATGCCAACAAGCGGCGCTTCAAAACCAAATCTTGGTTGAGTGCTGGTTTTGTCGAAGGTCATTCTGCCGATCAAATTATTGGTAACTTGAACCGGGTGCTGGCTGATCATGCCGGGGAATATGTCCAGTTAATCGCTGTGGCTCCCAATAGCAAATCAAGGGCGGCAGAAATTGTTGTGCAACGTCCAGGCGATAGTGCCCCAGTCCAAACATCGACAACGGCTAGTTACAGCAATAACGGCAACCGCAGCAACGGCACCAGTGCGGGAAGTCAAGCGGCAGCGGTTGGGGGCGATTTAACGTCTCAGATCCATGCTTTAGCGTCCCAGGGCTGTAGCTTTACCGCTGAACATGCCAATACCCGTCGTTTTAAGACGCAATCTTGGTTGAGCGCCGGTTTTGTCGAAGGTCATTCTGCGGAACAAATCATTACCAACGTTAATGGCTTGTTGGGTCAATATCCCAATGAGTATGTGCAAGTCATTGCCGTTGACCCCCACAGCAAATTTCGGGTAGCGGAATTAATCGTCCAGCGTCCTGGGGAAACGGGGACTCTATCTACTAAGGCAACAGCCTCCGCCCGTCGCAGCGGCAACAAGGTGGTTAACACGGCCTCGGGTGGTGATGTGGCAGGGCAAATCGCGGCTCTGGCTTCCCAGGGTTGTAGCTTTACGGCAGAACACGCCAGCACTCGCCGTTTTAAAACCCAGTCTTGGCTAGGGGCAGGCTTTGTGGAGGGTCATTCTGCTAATCAGATTTTGGCAAATATCCAGGCGATCGCCGCCCAGTTCCCCAACGAATATGTCCAGTTAATCGCCGTTGACCCCAACTCCAAAACACGGGCCGCAGAGATCATCATCCAACGCCCTGGCAACAATGCGCCTGTCCAGACAGCAACCGCAACCAGTAGTTTTTCGGGAGGCACGAAAGCAGCCCCAAGCAGCAATGGTTTCGGGGGTCACAGTAGCGGGAGTCTCAGTGGGGATGTGGTTTCTAAAGTCCGTTCGCTTTTGATGCAAGGCTACAAGATTGGAACAGAACACGCCGATAAGCGCCGTTTCCGTGTTAAGTCCTGGAGTAGTTGTGGCACCATTGACAGCACCCAAGAGGCAGAAGTTTTACGTCACCTCGAAGGTTGTCTCCAGGAGCACAGTGGCGAATATGTCCGCATGATTGGTGTCGATGAAGCGGCTAAACGACGGGTGCTTGAGGAAATTATCCAACGCCCCTAGGTTGTGTAACGCGACCACTTCGTTATGGGGGAGAAAACGAATGTCTATCCCCCAACCCTTACCCCACCTGTGATTAATTGAATCACCGTTGACAGAATCATTGTGACTTTCCAGGCAATTACCCATCCAGATATTCAAATTAGTGGCGATGTAAGGATTCATCCCCGTGCGGTTATTGCCCCCGGTGTTATTCTGCAAGCAACCGAAGGCAATTATGTGGCGATCGCCACTGGTGCTTGTATTGGTGCAGGTGCGATTATCCAGGCCCACGGCGGCAACATCGAGATCCATGCCGGCGCGATTATCGGGGCAGGCTGCCTGATCATTGGCCAATGCTCAGTGGGAGAAAATGCCTGCTTAGGTTATGGCTCTACCCTATTTCAAGCGGCGATCGCCGCCGCCGCAATTCTCCCGCCCCAAAGCCTCATCGGCGATCCGTCCCGCCAAGAAACCACCGCTTCTTACCAGACTCAACCGCCAAAACCCGCGAATCAATCGACAACCCAACCCCTCGATCCTTGGCAGGCAGAAGATACAACTAACCAGACTGCCACAACCTTTTCGCCACCAGGGCGATCGCCCACTAGCAGCAGCAATCGTCCCAATGTCCAGCCCCCACCAGAAGCAGGATCCCCTCCAACTGAAACACCAAACACCGAAGTGATGCCGACGGTTCCAGAATCAAAGGAATCCCTAGAATCGGGCGAAAAAACACCAGTTGTCGGGCAAGTTTATATCAATCAACTATTAATGACCCTATTCCCTCACCAAAATTCTCTCAATACCCCAAATCAACCAGATGAGCCTTAGCCCCACAAAACTTTCATGATTGCTTGAGTGAAAATTAAATGTTTAAAGTTCTTAAAGGAGATTGTTGAGAAACATAAATACTTAATTCATCTCATTTGAACGCTTTCCCTCTCTAAAGATCCCGACAGAAAACGGTTTTAGCCCAATGTCTCATTAGGTAGCATGGCTGAATTCGAGCGGGATTTTATGGCTTTTTTAGGTATTTTTGTAAGGGTAAAATAGGCCCATCAAACAGCATTAGAAATGCTAATCAGCCCAAAAAACAAAAGCAATCTTTTTTTGTTGCTAAAAGATAAAAATAAGTCGAGGCTGTGGTAACATATCCCACAGATTAAAGAAAGTCATAAGACTTGAATCTTCAGAATTTTAAAAAGCAGTTTTGCCAACGTAAGATTTTTGAAGTTTTCGACCAACAATACCGTTACTGGTATTTGTCTGTTAAAGATAAGCATTTTTGCTGGAGGAAAACCGCATGGTTCAGACCAAATCTGCTGGGTTTAATGCCGGTGTACAGGACTACCGCCTGACTTACTACACCCCCGATTACACCCCGAAAGATACCGACTTACTCGCTTGTTTCCGGATGACTCCCCAACCTGGAGTCCCCCCCGAAGAATGTGCTGCGGCTGTTGCGGCTGAATCTTCTACCGGTACTTGGACCACTGTATGGACCGATGGTTTAACTGACCTCGACCGCTACAAGGGTCGTTGCTACAATGTTGAACCCGTTCCCGGTGAAGACAACCAATATTTCTGTTTCGTTGCTTACCCCCTCGATCTGTTTGAAGAAGGTTCTGTAACCAACGTTTTGACTTCCTTGGTTGGTAACGTATTCGGTTTTAAAGCGCTGCGTGCCCTGCGCCTCGAAGATATCCGCTTCCCCGTTGCGTTAATCAAAACTTACCAAGGGCCTCCCCACGGGATCACTGTAGAGCGTGACCTCCTCAACAAGTATGGTCGTCCTCTCCTCGGTTGTACGATTAAGCCGAAGCTCGGTCTGTCTGCGAAGAACTACGGTCGTGCGGTTTATGAATGTCTCCGTGGTGGTCTTGACTTCACCAAAGATGACGAAAACATCAACTCTCAGCCTTTCATGCGTTGGCGCGATCGCTTCCTGTTCGTTCAAGAAGCTATCGAAAAATCCCAAGCTGAAACCAACGAAGTTAAGGGTCACTACCTTAACGTCACCGCTGGCACTTGCGAAGAAATGCTCAAGCGGGCTGAATTCGCTAAGGAAATCGGCACTCCCATCATCATGCACGACTTCTTAACTGGTGGTTTCACTGCGAATACTACCCTTGCGAAGTGGTGTCGTGATAACGGCGTTCTGCTCCACATCCACCGGGCAATGCACGCGGTAATCGACCGTCAGAAGAACCACGGTATTCACTTCCGCGTTCTCGCTAAGTGTCTCCGCCTCTCTGGTGGTGACCACCTCCACTCCGGTACGGTTGTTGGTAAGCTCGAAGGCGATCGCGCCGCCACCCTCGGTTTCGTAGACCTGATGCGTGAAGACTACGTTGAAGAAGATCGTTCTCGCGGTGTATTCTTCACCCAAGACTACGCTTCTCTCCCCGGCACCATGCCTGTGGCTTCCGGTGGTATCCACGTATGGCACATGCCTGCCCTCGTTGAAATCTTCGGCGACGATTCCTGCCTCCAGTTTGGTGGTGGTACCCTCGGTCACCCCTGGGGTAACGCACCTGGTGCAACTGCAAACCGTGTTGCTCTGGAAGCTTGTGTTCAAGCTCGTAACGAAGGTCGCAGCCTGGCCCGTGAAGGTAATGATGTCCTCCGTGAAGCAGGTAAGTGGTCGCCTGAATTGGCAGCCGCCCTCGACCTGTGGAAGGAAATCAAGTTCGAATTCGATACCGTTGACACTCTCTAAGCTCCTGATGAGCATCAGTGGATGGGGAAGTTTGTCACAATCTACCTATTCACTGATGATTTCCTCCCATGGAGTTTAAAAAAGTTGCGAAGGAAACGGCCATCACTTTGCAAAGCTATTTGACCTACCAAGCGGTGCGTCTAATTAGTCAGCAGCTTAGTGAAACCAATCCTGGACAGGCGATTTGGCTAGGAGAGTTCTCTAAACGTCATCCAATTCAGGAAAGTGATCTTTACCTCGAAGCGATGATGCTAGAAAACAAAGAGCTCGTCCTCAGAATCCTGACGGTGCGAGAAAACCTTGCGGAAGGAGTTCTGGAGTTTTTGCCAGAAATGGTCCTCAGCCAAATCAAGCAGTCCAATGGAAACCATCGCCGTTCTTTATTAGAGCGTTTAACTCAAGTTGATTCTTCATCAACTGATCAGACTGAACCTAACCCTGGTGAGTCTGATACTTCAGAAGATTCTGAATAAACTTTGATCCGATAAAGAGGACATAAATCAATGAAAACTTTACCTAAAGAAAAGCGTTACGAAACTCTTTCTTACTTGCCCCCCCTCAGCGACCAGCAAATCGCTCGCCAAGTCCAGTACATGATGGATCAAGGCTATATTCCTGGTATCGAGTTCGAAAAAGATCCGACTCCTGAACTCCACCACTGGACACTGTGGAAGCTGCCCCTTTTCAACGCAAGCTCTGCTCAAGAAGTACTCAACGAAGTGCGTGAGTGCCGTAGTGAATATTCTGACTGCTACATCCGTGTTGTTGGTTTCGACAACATCAAGCAGTGCCAAACCGTTAGCTTCATCGTTTACAAGCCCAACCAAACCCGTTACTAAGGTTTTGTTGGTTTTTGTGACCTGAATTTAATTTGAATCATGCGGAATGCGATCGCCTTAGGACGGTCGCATTTTTTGTTTACGTCTAAAATTAGTCGAAATCCCCCATCAACGCCATGGTAGTGATTTTGTCTTAACGTTATTCACCCATCAATTTCAAAATGAACCTGAAGTTTCTTAAATCTCTCTGGGCTACGGCGGCGATCGCCTTTGCCATTAGCGTAAATCCGAGCCTTGTCTTTGCTGAAACGGAACCCCCAAGCGAAACCAAAACTGCCCTGATCAATGAACTCCGCACCTTAACTTTCCGGGATGAAAACGCGACCCAGATTTTGGACTTGATGCTGCAACAGATCCAAGCTCAATCCACCACCATGGGCGATGGCTTTTTGGGTGAAGAAACAGATCCCGAAACCCTGGCCGCTATCCAAGAAAGTGTCACCCGCATCACCGACCGCATTTATACCCTGATGCAAGACAGAATTGATTTCGTTGCCCTCCAGCGGGATATCGACTTCAAGCTCTATCACGAATATTTCACCGAAGCCGAACTCCAAGATTTAATCACCTTCTATAAAACACCCACCGGACAAAAGACTGCCGCAACTTTTCCAGAACTTACAGAACGCTCCACAGCCCTCTTTAGTGAGCAGCTAGCCCCAGCCATGATAGAAATTACCCAACAGGTGATGTTAGAAGAATTTGCCTCTGCCTTTGCAACGTTCGATGCTCCAGAAACTGAAGCGCCTGAAAATTCGGAGTCGGCTGAAGCAGAAGCCATCGATTAAACAGAGTTGCGGATGGATCTGTGTAATCATCCTGAAACTTCTACAGATCCCGCAAATTACCAACCAAGATAATTGAATTCCCCATCATCTCATCATGGCAACGGACGGCTTTCTTCAGATATTGCTCGCCTTTCTCATTGGGAACACACAATTTACTTTTTTTGCCAAACTTGAGCCTTAATCGCGCCAGTCCCCATGGGTGAGAAAGCCGCACTAGAATGATTCTAGAGAAGTGAGATTCGAGGGGAATTTTTAAGATGAAAAAACGAGTGACTCTGACATTTCCCCAGGACACGGTGCAAATGCCCGTCACCTATCGCTTGGCAAAGGATTTTAATATTGCGGCGAATATCATCCGCGCCCAGGTCGCTCCAAACCAGGTGGGCAAGTTGGTGGTGGAACTCCAGGGGGATATTGATGCCATTGAGATGGCCTTGGAATGGATGAAAGGCAAGGGGATTTTAGTTTCCCTCGCGAGCAAAGAAATTGTGATTAACGAAGATATTTGTGTGGATTGTGGTCTCTGTACAGGGGTTTGTCCGACGGGAGCATTATCGCTAGATCCCCAAACGTTTCGACTAAAATTTACCCGCCAAAAATGTGTGGTTTGCGAACAGTGTTTACCCGCTTGTCCGGTCCAGGCGATCGCCACAAATTTTTAAGGTACCTTCCCAAAAAAAAGTGCTGTTGGCGGTGATGAAATCAACCCAAAGATTGCAATTGTTAATGAGAGTGATTATAAATTCTGTTGAAAAATGTATTTAAAGGTAGAAACCATTGTGTTTTAAGCTTTTTGGGTCTGTTTTGAGCAATTAAGAAGATTATTCTAGGCCAGAGCATCCCTTAGGATATTGTTAGGAATTCCTAACTTTTTAATTCTTCATGAAAAAACAGGCCAACGTTCAGCGTCACACAGAGCCCGCAGATCAGAATTTGCGGCTAAAAAGTCATGGCAATTTATTTTATTTATTGGCTGTGGCGGCGGGCTTGATTTTTTTACAGGGTTACATGATTGCGCCCTTAATTCCCCGTTTATCGGAGATTTTTGGCGTTTCTGTCCAGGAAATTGGCTTTATTGTGCCGATTTATATGCTGTCCTACGCTGTCATGGCTCTTTTTTATGGCATTCTCTCGGATCGTTTTGGTCGTTGGGCAATTATTCGAGTTGCACTGATTATTTTTGTAATTTGTACCGGGTTAACAGCGACATCCCAAAATCTGTCCCAATTAGCTACTTGGCGACTATTAACGGGCATTGGGGCCAGTGGCATTATTCCAATGACCTTTGCTCTAATTGGAGATCTGTTTCCCTTTGAGCGTCGGGGCGCAATGTTGGGTTTAATCTTTGCGGCAATGGAAGGAGGGATGGCTGCGGGTTCTGCTGGGGGCGCAATCCTAGAGCCGTTTATTGGCTGGCGGACTTTGTTTATCGGCACGGCGATCGCCGCTGGTTTAGTGCTGTGGCGACTGCAACCCTATGGTGCACTGTTTGACGAAGCCCCCCAGGAATCTCCTCCTTCGATCCAGCAAATCTTCCGGGGATACTGGCAGGTGCTCCGTAGCTTTCGGGGTCAGCGCACCTATGCCTATGTCCTGTGGAATGGGATTTACCATGCAGGGGTCTTTACTTGGTTGGGCCTTTATCTCTCGGAACGCTTTACCATGAGTCCCTTGAATATTGGTTTAACCATTTTGGGTTATGGGGTGCCGGGCTTATTGCTGAGTGCTTGGATTGGCAAAGCGGTAGATCGTTGGGGACGACGCTGGTTAGTGCCGGCAGGTCTGGTGATGGCGGCCCTGTCGGGTCTGGTGATGATCTTACCGATTACCCCTTGGATGACCACGGTGGCCGTGGTCATTTTGTCCATTGGCTATGATTTGACCCAACCGCTTTTTGTGGGTATTGTCACGGACTTGGGGGACGACGACAACCTCGGTCAAACCATGGGTCTCAAGGTCTTTACTCTCTTTACAGGGTTTGGGATCGGTAGTTTGCTATTCGGAAAGCTGCTCACCTGGGGCTTTGCCTGGGCCTTGGGGATTTTTGGCGGGTTCCAGTTGCTAGCGGGGATCTTCGCCTTGAGGTTTTTTTGGTGGGAAGTACCTTGGCGGCGATCGCCCCAGTAAGGGAATAATATCGCGCCTTGAATGCTGCTTTGAAAAGACTACTTTTTAGCTGATCACCTGAACCAAGCAATCAGCCTTGATTTTTTAACAAATTACCGGATTTATTCCAAAAGCCACCTAAAAATATCTTCGACCGTTAACTGGATTGCCTGGGCAAAAGATGGCATAGCAATTTGCTGAGTTGGCCCATCAAAAACCAATGTTTGCTGTTTGGGTTGATATACAAAAATTGTTCTTTCGGCAGGATCAATTAACCACCCCATTTCAGTGCCATGATCGAGACAGTGCAAGATATTTTTCGTGACTTTCGTTTGACTTTGATCCGGCGATAGAATTTCAATTGTCCAATCAGGAGCAAGCTGGAAAGCATTAGCAATCTCACCATTTTCATCCCGTACAATTCTTGCCCAAGTAAACACAGAAATATCAGGGACTGTAGAGCGATCGCCAAAGGTACAGCGCAGTTCAGAAAAGGCTCTTGCTATTTTTGAAGATCTCAACTTCAAGTTAATTGTTGAGGCCAACTCTGTTTGAATGGAACTATGCTTTCCTTGGGGCATTGGTTTTTGGATGATTTGGCCATTGATATACTCCCCCGCTGGTTTTGTTTCGGGTAATGAGAGGAATTCTGGGAGCGTTAATTGTTTTAAGGGAGTTTGAACCATCTCAAGATCTCCTGAAGAATATAGACCAAACGCGGTAAATTGAGCCCATGGGAATTTATGCTTTTGGTTTCGTGGCCTGGAGTAGACCATAGCGAATTAAACCCCGCCGAAAACCGCTTTTCATCAAGTCTAAGGCCAATGCCCCTTGCAGAGTTTGCCAGCCTGCTTTGAGAATGCCAAAAACTGCTTCTGGGGTGAGGGCAGAATCGATCACTTGATCCCAGAAGGGAGCCACGGCGGTAGACCAATCTGCTGTCTCAATATTTTCTAAACCACATTCGGTGGCGATCGCCTGATAATCTGGCAACGAAATCACATAGGGCAAGCAGTAAATCCGATACAGATCTTCAAGGTGCTTTTGCTCGGCAGGGGTGAGGGTGCCCGCTACCGAATCCGTTGGTCGATGACACCAAGTCGCCATTAATAACTTGCCACCCGGCTTGAGTACTCTTGTGCATTCCTGGAGAAACTGCCGCTTGTTGGGCATATGTTCACCACTTTCGAGGGTCCAGACGAGGTCAAATTCCCCATCTCGAAAGGGCATATTCAACGCATCGGCCACTTTAAACTCAACCTGATCCTGTAAATTCTGTTCCGTTGCCCTGGCGATCGCCCGATTGGCCTGTACCGGAGAGAGGGTAATCCCAACGCCCTGCGCATTAAACTTATCAGCCAAATAGAGGGTACTGCCGCCAATACCACAGCCCACATCGACAAAATTTCCAACTTGTTCGACTTTGCCCCAGGCCAGAAATTCTTCAATTAATTCAATTTGTGCCTGCCGACGATTGAGTCGTTCTGTGCCCCCTAGTCCATAGAAACCGTGGTGCATGTGTTCACCCCAGATCGATTCCCAGAGGGGACTAGACGCATCATAAAATTCGCGGATTTGCTGATACAGTTGCGCTCCCATAAACCTTAAGCCTATTCTTCATACTCAATTAACACCTGAACCCAGTGGGGCGGACGCGGAATCGAATTTCCTAAACGATCCAACATCAACAATGCCACCAGATGCACCACGAATAGGTATAACACACTATTAATAGTCAGCATGACCAGGGCCAAAAGCTGAATCACCAGTAAACTCGGTTGGGTCAACAGGCCCAGCTTGAGAAAGAGCCAATCCGCCATCTCCGAAATTTGCGAGATTACATAAACCCACAGGTCTTCGCCGAGCAGTAATGACAATAGCCACACCCGAAAGAAAAAGCCGAGGGTGCCCAAAATTGTCCCCAGGGTGACCGACCAATACCAAGACACCTGGCGTCGCCACATCCACCCCAACTGCACACCAATCAGGCCATAGGGAATGGTGTAAATAATGCTACGGGTCGGCCCCATCAAAATCGACAATAGCAAGCTAGAGACGAGGGTTGACATCCACGCCGCCCGGGAACCCCAACGCAAATAGACCAAGGCAATGGGCAACGGAAAAAATAGCCGTAGTAGTGGCCCAATGGGAAAGTAATAGTTAATCAGCCAAATTAAGCTGGCGGTGCTGGCTAAAAAAGCAGTTTCGACCACCACCAAGGTTTTACGATGTCTTGTCGCTGAGGTGGGGGCGGGTGGAGCAATAATATCTGGGTTATTGACCTGGGTCAGGGAGGAGCTTGGGGGTTGGGATGCTTGGGAATCTAAATCTACCCAATTCATATCTTCTGGAGAATTCTTTGGATCAGAAAAATGCTCAGTCACAGCGATCGCCTAATGGATGATGTCGTCGAGGGCACGCAGATTTGGGATAAACACAGCATCCGGGGTGCGCCTAATTAAACCTTTCTTTTCTAACTTAGTCAAAACCCGCGTGACTGTCTCCCGCGCCAGACCACTTAAACTACTCAGTTCTCGATGGGGCAGACTCGGAATGCGGATCTCCCCTTGGTCTGTGGCTTGTCCTTGACTTTCAGCTAAAAAGACCAAGATATCAGCGACTCGCGCCAGACTATTGGTTTCGCGCACCTGGAGGCGACGGTTCACTTGGCGGAGGCGTTTGGCCATCAGTTGGGCGAGACGGACTCCCACCAGAGGCTCTGTGTTTACCAATTCAACGAAGTCGGCGGCGGGGATACTACTAATGGTGGTGGCGGTCAGGGTGATCACATCGGTGGAACGGGTGGCTTCTTCGAGGGCGGCCATTTCGCCAAATAATTCCCCAGCGCCGAGGATATTCAGGGTAATTTCTTTGCCATCGAGGTTGTAGGTGCGAATTTTCACCCAGCCCGTCTGGATAAAGTAAACAGAACCGCCCCAGTCTTTTTCTAAAAGGATAATTTGGTTGGCTGGGAAGGGCCGCGTCACCAGATGGGAGATCGCCTTTTGTAGACTTGCCTCCGGTAGCCCCTGGAAAAAAGGCAACGCCTTGAGGAAGGTGCGGGCTGTGTCATCACTCACCGGATTCGTGGGGGATTCGGCCATAATTCTTGGGGCAAAGGGCAGGAGATACTAACTGCTGATAGCGATAGATCTGTCGAATGGCAGGGCCACACTGAGCTTAAATCTCCCTCCATTATGCAATGCCTCCGGAAAATCGATAGCCCCAACATTTTTATTCCAGAGCAGATGGCACACAAGGATTCGCGGCAGGCACCGTAAAATCAGGGGTTAATTGTCCCTCTAGGTCAGCAAGGGCCACCCAAGCATTATTGCCCTCGGTCAAAAGTTTGCGACTTGGAGGCGCGCTTTGATCGCCTTTTTGACAAAGTTTAAGCATCACTTGATTTTCCCCGTTGATTTGTTCGACCCGAAGAATACTGCCCCCCAAAATTAATAACGGATCGGCGGTGGTGGTGGCGATCGCCTCTGGTGTGGCGTAGGCTGTGAGAGAACGATTTTCCTGGAGCTGAAAAATTTGGTTTTTGCTCAGGGGTAAAGTCGTCTCCTCTGGTTCCCCTGCGGGCACCGTTACTGTTGGTGGATCTTCGGTGACATCCGTAATGGGGACAGGATTAATCGTTGGTGGTGTTGTGGAGGGAGAACTGCCTAGGGGTTCCCGCTGCCAACGTTGCCACAGCAAACTACCAACCCCCAACAAACACAGACACCCAACCAAAATCAGCAATAGACGACTGGGGGAATTTGCCGTTTTACGTCCCCGGAGCCGAGACATTTGGGTTGCCACGGGGGGCGGCGCCTTGGGTTGGATAAAGGTCGGTTGTAGTTGGGTGAGTTTCGGGTAAGGAATCGGCGTTTCGGGAACTTCTCCCTGCACCTTGACCTGGAGCAGGGCAATGGTGCTGTTGTCGTGGCCATTCTTGGTATTGGCAATTTCAATCAGGCGATCGCCCACTTGGGCCAGATCTTTTTGGCCTTGGATTAGGGGCGCGATTTCCGCTGCCCAATGGGCTTCTACTTGGCCATCATCACTGAGGCCGTCAGAACAAAGGAGGTAAATCGCGTCTTGATCCAGCACCAGGGACGTTACGGTGGGGTGGAGGGAATGGGACGGATTCATCCCCAAAGCTTGCACCAAAGCCCCAGATCCAGGGTAGGCCAGGGCGTCTTTGTAGAGGGCATAGCCAAGGCGGACTTCCCGGGAACCGAGGTCATCGTCATAGGTCAGTTGGTGGCAACTGGTGGTGGTGATGCGATAAATGCGGGAATCCCCCACGTGGGTCAAGTAAAGTTCGGGGGCATGAACCCAGGCCATGACAACGGTGGTGCCCATGCGGTTCCGGTCTTGGCGATTTTCTTGGTCGTTGCGATCGCAAATTACATCGTTGGCCTGGAGCACGGCGGCGGCTAATTTTTCTTGGATCTGGGCGGCCTGCTCCGGTGGGTGATCCGTGAAATTTTCCAGTTGGGTTTGCAGTTGCTCAATGGCGATCGCCGAGGCCACTTCCCCCTGTTCATGGCCGCCAATGCCATCACAGACAATCGCTAGGGGCGCATCGGGATAAACTTTGCCGGGGGGCGGAAAACAGGCATCCTCATTGTGGTCACGGCTGGGGCCAGCGTCAGTTTTGGTATAGAGGCGGTAATGATATTCCAGGGGCGATCGCCCCAATTCCAAAACCCCCTGGCGCAAAATCCCATAGAGCTGCTGCGGATCTTGGATCTGGCCTTGGCTTAACCCCTGCTGGAGGCGATGACAAAAAGGTTGAATCACAGGGGCCACGGTTTCGAGTAACTCGGCCCACAAATTCCCCAGGCGCACCAAATTTAAGGGCTGTTTGGGTTCAAAGCGCAGTTTTTGCACCTGAATAAGGCCCCCGTGGACAGCCCAGTCCCCCAGATAGTAAACACTCGGAACCACTCCATGTTCCACAAAATCTGGTAACAGCGCCGCAATCTGCATCAGCCAGTTGAGTTGTTGCAGCGGGGTTGCGGTCTGCCAAGCCTCCGTGAGGGGCATAAATAAATTTGGCCAGCGGGGATAGCCGGTTTCGTCGAGGGCCACCGATGGATATTCCAGTAACCACCCTTCCTGGGGCGTCAACAGGCCAAATACCTTGGGAATGTGGAGCAGATGGGTCGAGAGCCGTAGATAACTTTCGATGGCCGGGGGGAGCGTTTCAGTCAGTACCGGGGGCAATGCGGGCTTTGTGTCTAAGAGAATATCTGGGGTTTCTGTCACCCAATAGCGATCGCCTTCTCCGACGAGAGTTTGGGGCGTCAGGGTCAACTGAGGGGCCCCCACAACCCGCAGATAGCGCTTGACCACCGGCGCTTGGCAGAGGGGACAATGGGATTGGGCCAACGAAGCTACCCCTGGGCAGTCGTTTTTCCCGCAAGAAATCGTTACCTTAGAAATATCCATACATCTGTGCCTGAGGGGCAGATTGACTGGGGGTTTCCCCGCATGATCACTAATTTAACGTATTCTTTGCGCTGCATTTTCTATGATTCTTTCCCCTAGCCAACGGCAGAAGCTCGATTCTAGCGATGATCAGCTTTTCTACGATTACCCCCGGTTTGTGACCCACGTAGATGATGGCTTTATTGACCAGTTAACCCAACTCTATGGCACGTTGTTGCAGCCCAATGATCGAGTTCTAGATTTGATGAGCAGTTGGGTCTCCCATTTGCCAGATCTCGCGTTTCGGGAGGTGGTCGGCCACGGAATGAACGCGGCAGAACTGGCGAAAAACCGTCGTCTGGATCGCTATTTTGTTCAAAACCTCAATGTCGATCCCAAATTACCCTTGGCCGATCAAAGCTTTGAGGCGGTTTTGGTGGCGGTCTCGGTGCAATATCTCCAATATCCAGAGGCGGTGTTTGCAGAAATTCAACGGGTGCTGACCCCAGGGGGAATTTGTATTGTTAGTTTTTCAAATCGGATGTTTTACCAAAAGGCGATCGCCGCTTGGCGCGATAGTACCGACGCAGAGCACCTCCAGCTTGTGCAGCGTTACTTCCAGCAGACCCCAGGCTTTGACAAGCCCACTGTGGTGAAACAACGTAGCGATCAGCCTCTCCTGTTACAGATGTTGGGCTTGGGCCACCGGGATCCGTTTTATGCGGTGTATGCTCGAAAATAATCCCCCGGAGCCAGTGTAGAAGAACCGCAACAATTGTTAACTTAATCTGGGTCTTCGGGGAAGGCAAACTATAGTATTAAGTGGGTACCTTAAAGAAAAAGTGTTTTTCGCCCTTGTTTTCGCCAAAACCTGCAGTCTTTGCTAAAAAATTCCCCGTTGCTCTACAGGGGCTATTGTTATGAATCAGCCATTTGTGCCCTCACCAGGAAAGGGTAATCGCCGTGCTTACCAAAATATTATGGAAAACCTGGTGCACAAGGAAATCCATCGGCAACTCAAGCGCCTCCCACAGAAATTAGCTGAATATATTGATGTGGTGGAGGTGGCCACCTATGCTTTGAACCGGGTGCCTCCCCTCTATGCCTCCAGCGAACGGGGTAAAGAGCGCCAAGAAGAAAAAGGCGTTCTGGATCTCAAGCAACAAATTAATATTGCGGTGCGCCAGGCGATCGCCGCTGTCCAACGGGATCCTTTGCGTTCTTCAACGCCCCTAGTGCCAGCCCAATATGCCCAATACGAAATCGCCGAAACCTGCCTACGGGATCTCGAAAAACTCCTACGGGATTCCTACCTCATCGAATCAGATGCCCCAGATATGGATTGGGATACCCTGAAAATCATTGTGGCCAAAGCCCTCAAAAAAGCAGCCACCCAGGGGATTGTGCATCGCCGCATTGAAGATGTGATCACAGAATGGGAATATCAAACCTACGTTCCCCCTGTCTTTGATTGGCAAGATCCCCATTACAAGTTTTAGGGGTGATCGCCAGCTTAATTTTTCCACCGATGACCGCGACCACACAGCCTTTTGTTTATCGTTATCCTGGATTGATCCCTGGCATCCTGCGGAAACGCTACAAACGTTTTCTAGCAGACATTGAATTGGCCTCCGGAGAAATCGTTACGGCCCATTGTCCCAATACGGGGCCGATGACGGGGATTTGTGAGTTGGGAGCGCCGGTGATGCTCTCAAAAAGTGATAATCCCAAGCGCAAACTAGCCTATACCTGGGAGATGATCCAGTTACCCACCCCAGAACCGACCTGGATCGGCGTCAATACAGCGTTACCTAACCGGGTGATCAAAGCGATGCTTTTGGCGAAGCAAATCCCTGAATTAGCCGACCATTACGACACGGTGCGACCGGAGGTGCGCTATGGCACAGAGAACAAAAGTCGCATTGATTTTCTGCTGACAGGGGAAGGGCGATCGCCTCTTTATGTGGAAGTTAAAAATACCACCTGGACAAAGGGAAAACTGGCGCTTTTCCCGGATACTGAAACCACCAGGGGCCAAAAGCACCTCCAAGAACTTATCGACATTGTGCCCGCAGCAAAAGCGGTGATGCTCTATTTCATCAATCGAGGCGATTGCACCCGATTTGCCCCTGGGGATAGCAAAGACCCGAAATATGGAGAGCTATTCCGTCAGGCGATCGCCGCCGGCATCCAAATTCTTCCCTGTCGCTTTGCGGTTAGTCCAGAGGGCATTTGTTACCTCGGTTTGGCTCCCTGGGAATCAACTGAAATCTCTGGGGTTGGTTAATGTTTGGGATCTGCTTCACCAGCGGCAGGCAATGGGCATCCGCCACCCCGTACCAAAGGCTCGATCGGTAATTTTTAAACCAGGGGCAGCTTGACGGCGCTTAAATTCGGCGCGATGGAGGAGCTTTAAAACCTGGGCCACAGTATCGTGGTCATAGCCAGCGGCGTGGAGTTCTGGGGCCGATTGATTGCGGTGGATGACCCGTTTGAGGATCTCATCCAACACCGGATAGGGGGGCAAGGAGTCTTGATCCAATTGGTCGGGACGCAGTTCCGCACTAGGGGGTTTGGTAATAATTGCCGGGGGAATGAGTTCTCGGTCACGGTTTAACCATTGACAAAGGCTAAACACCCGCATTTTCGGGACATCAGCAATCACCGCCAGGCCGCCATTCATATCGCCATAGAGGGTGCAATAACCCACCGCCATTTCGGACTTGTTGCCCGTTGACACCAGCAGATAACCAAATTTATTGGCGATCGCCATCAGCAGATTTCCCCGGATGCGGGACTGGAGATTTTCTTCGGCTACTCCAAATTCTGTGCCCGCAAATAAATCACCCAGCATCGTCTCAAAGGCTTGCATCGCTGGCTCAATGGGAATAATTTCGTGGCGAATCTGGAGATTTTCCACCAGGGCGATCGCATCGCTGAGGGAATGTTCGGAACTGTAGGGGGAAGGCATGAGCACCCCCAACACATTTTCAGCCCCCACCGCTGCAACGGCGATCGCCGCCACCAAGGCCGAGTCGATGCCACCACTCAAACCCAGGACAATTTTCGAAAAGCCGCATTTACGGGCATAGTCCCGGAGACCCAACACCAGGGCCGCAAAAATTTCCGCCTCATCGGCATCATATTCGGGACTAATGGTTTGCTGAAAAGCAGCAGGTAAACCCTGGGGCAGTGATAGGGTTTGTTGGTCGGGGCTAAATTCCACCGCCAACAGGGACTCTTGAAAACTTGGCGATCGCCCAACCAGTTGTCCCTCTCGGTCAAAGGCCACACTCCCGCCGTCAAAAATCAAATCGTCATTCCCCCCCACTTGGTTCGCGTAGAGAATGGGCGTCCGGTAACGTTGAGCGCCATGGTGGAGCATCCCTTCCCGCAGGCGCTGTTTTCCGACGGTGTAGGGAGAAGCCGACAAGTTCACGATTAAATCGACCCCGGCCTCGGCCAATTGTTCGAGGGGATTAATTTCGTACTGGCGCTTGCCCCAAAAGGCTTGGTCATTCCAGAGATCTTCGCAGATGGTAACGCCAATTTTTAAAGGGGCGACCGTCGGGCTAGGATGGAGGAAAAACCAGTTGGACTGCTTGCCGGGTTCAAAATAGCGGTCTTCGTCGAACACATCGTAGGTGGGCAACAGTTGCTTATGGAAAATGTGCTGGACTTTCCCCTGGTCAATGAGGGCGATGCTGTTGTGGAGGGCTTTTTCTCCCTTGGCGATCGCCTCTGGGTTGGGAGTCGCCAAACCGACTAAAACGGCGAGGGTCGGCGGAATTTTTGCCGCCACGGTCGTGAGCTGGGCCTGCATCCGGTCAATAAAATCCGCATGGAGCAAGAGATCCCGGGGGCGGGATACCCACAGAGGGGACAGTTCCGGCGTGAGCAATAAGCGGACATTGGCGATCGCCGCTTCTTCTGCTGCGACCAGGATCCGCTCGGCATTACCAGTCAAGTCCCCGATGGTGGGGTTCAGTTGGGCGATCGCAATTTTCATTCGGCAAACATTTGGCAAACAATTAAAAGGGCTTGTGGGCAATGATCGTGCGGTGGCGCGGATCACTGGCGACGGTGGTGCGGTAATCAAAACCGACTTCCTTTAGTGTCGATTCTACATCAAAAGTATAATATTCGTCACTCCAAGGTTCTGTACTCTTCATCAACACAAACAAGGCTGGCGGTAAACCCTGAATCACCGGAGATTTCGGATTGTTATCGACGATCGCCAAACAACCTCCGGGCCGCAAAATGCGTCGGCATTCCTGGAAAATTTCGCGGGTGGCCTGGTTGGGCAGTTCATGGAGGACAAATTGCAAGGTAATTAAATCGAATCGATCATCGGTAAACTCCGTCGTTTCCGCCTTGCCATGGCACCATTGCACCGCCTGATTTTTATCTTGAACCTTAGCCACCGCGAGCATATGGGGCGAAAGATCTAGGCCCGTTACCTCAACTGCTGGATTTTTGGCCTGGAGTCGTTCTAGAAGCGCAAAGGTCGAAATCCCCACGGAGCAACCGATATCCAAGACTTCGTTTACGTTCTGGGGCAAATATTGTTCAAGGACATCTAAAAAACTATTGCGGAGTCGGGCCTGAGCCACTTCTGGGGTGAGGGGTTCCGTTTTCCAAACCCGTAGGGCCATCGCTGCCGTCGCCGGGGCCGCCTCAAAGGCTGCTTGCCAACATAAATTCCCTTCGTTATAGGCATGGAAGGGGACTCGGTAATAGTCGGGGTAGTCCAGGTGGGGATTGGCGATGTCTTGGAAATATTGTTTGGCGGGGGATTGCTCCAATTCCTTCACAGTCTGCCGCCAGGGAACACCATTTTTTTCGGCGGTTTTGATCAGAACGCGCCGGGCCTGTTGTTTCATCAGAGCGTAGAGGGGCTTTGTTTGGATCAGACGGTTGACGAGGCGGGATAACCAGTCTTCCCCAGCCCAATCGGGTTTTTCTTTGGTGATCGCAGTGTGGGTCATGGATAACGTTGGGGGCTTTTGTCAGCGGATGTAAAACACAGAAACTGGGTCTATTTTACCGCCATTGCTGAAATCCCTTGTTTTCCCTAACGGGAGACGGAAAGGATGCTGTGGACGTGGGGTAAGATTTTCGGCTCAAGGGAATTTTTGCTGAAATAATAGAAAAATTCACCTAGCCTCACAGTCTTCTATGCCCCAAACCATCGTCGTTAAAATTGGCACCTCTAGCCTCACAGATCCCAAGACAGGCATGTTGGCTTTGGCAACTATCGGTACCCTCGTGGAAACCTTGACCCGCCTCAAACAAAAGGGCCACCGGGTGATCCTCGTCTCCTCTGGGGCCGTGGGCGTGGGCTGTGGGGTGTTGAAACGTTCAGAACGCCCGAAAAAAATTGCCGAAAAACAGGCGATCGCCGCCGTGGGTCAGGGGCGCTTAATCCGGCTTTATGATGATCTATTTACCAGTCTGCAACAGGCGATCGCCCAGGTATTACTCACCCGTCGAGACCTCGTGGATCGCACTTCCTACCTGACCGTCCAGGAAGCCCTCAACGCGATGTTGGATCTCAGCGTGATCCCGATTGTGAACGAAAACGATACCGTTGCCGTCGATGAACTGAAATTCGGCGATAACGATACCCTCTCTGCCCTGGTCGCCAGCTTGGTGAATGCCGACTGGTTGGTGCTACTCACCGATGTGGATCGCCTCTATTCCGCTGACCCCAGACAAAATCCTGACGCCCGCCCTATTCCCCTGGTCAGTTCCAGCGAACTGTTTAACCTCCAAGTCGATGCTGGATCTAGCGGCTCCCAATGGGGGACAGGGGGCATGCAAACAAAGCTCACTGCTGCTCGCATTGCCACCAGCGCTGGCGTACGCACGGTGATTACCCAGGGCAAAACCCCCCAGAATCTCCTGAAAATTGTTGCTGGGGAAGATATCGGCACCCATTTTGAAGCCCAACCCCAGGCCGATAATGCCCGTAAACGTTGGATTGCCTATGGCCTTGTACCCCAGGGAATTCTCACCCTTGACGATGGCGCAACCCAGGCTCTCCTGAAAAATGGTCGTTCTCTCCTTGCGGCAGGTATTGTTGCCGTGGAAGGAGAATTTACCATTAACGACCCCGTAGAACTGAGAACCCAAACAGGTCAGGCGATCGCCAGAGGGTTAGTAAACTACAACCACCAAGATATTGAAAAAATTCAAGGGCAACATTCGACCCAAATTCGCCAAATTCTCGGCTACGGCAGCGCCGACACCGTGATTCACCGAGATAACTTGGCCCTGCTGATCGCCGCTGAAGGGATATGAGAAAATAATCTATGGCCTAAATTTCCTTAGACCTGCGCTGACCACTGCTCACCTTTCCATGAATCTAAAAACGAACCTCCTTGAAACCATTGCCGGAAAAAATCGTGGTCTGATCGCCACTGAAGTAGACCGCGCCAATATCCTCGCCATCGTCGATCGCCTCGAAGACCAAAACCCGACCCCCAAGCCCCTAGAAGCGACAACCTTACTCGAAGGGGATTGGCGACTGATTTATACCACCAGCAAAGGCATCTTGGGGATCAATCGCTTTCCCCTTTTGCAGCTAGGGCAGGTTTACCAATGTGTGCGGCCACTCCAGCAAAAAATCTACAACATCGCCGAACTAGAGGGGATTCCTTTCCTTGAAGGCTTAGTGCTTGTGGAAGCCTCTTTCACTCCCGTCTCTGATCAGCGGGTGAATGTTTTCTTCAATCGCTACGTGATTGGCTCCCAGCGCCTAATGAACTACCGTTTTCCGAAAGGACTCGTCGAGCAAATGTTAGCCGGGAAAAAATTCTTTCCTGTTGATGTGGGAATTAACAGCAAAAATAATAATGGCTGGCTTGATATTACTTATCTCGACGAAGATCTGCGCATTGGCCGGGGGAATGAGGGTAGCGTGTTTGTCCTAAGCCGTGAAAAGTACTAACTGACTGCTGCAATCCCCAAAAAACTAAAAGACCCGGAGCCTACGCCTACCACGAGCATCCCGTATTGCTGCTACCTTCCGGTCCTGACAAGGTTTGGGCGTCGAGATCGCATAGATCCGAGTCGCTTAAAAATATAACACAGAAGTCTTCCCCTTGGGAATTAGTACCTAGTGTGACGCTTAAACACATTTGAAGCTCTAGGAAAGGCCTGGGAGCGAGAAAAATCCTCCCGAGTCGGATCGGGTTTACTGCCAATCATCAAAATCAAACTCAGCCCCCCTAAAACCATTGCCACCAGAGCCGTTGTGGTAATCATCCAGCGATTGGGTTGATAATTTCCCTGCTCAATTTGGCGAAAATGTTGGTGGTAGTTCCACAGAGCCAAAGCAATGATCACAATGCCGGCGATCGCAAAGGCTCGACCCAGTGTTTCGGAAGAGGCCAGGTTCGGCAAGGGCAAATTACTTTGGGAGACTAGGGTTTCTTCAATTTGACGCACAAAAAAACCAAAACGGGCGATCGCAAAGCCGAAGCCAATTAGGGCGATTGAGGTGCGCAACCAGGCCAGAAAGGTACGTTCGTTGGCTTGGTGTTCCCGCTGTCGGTCAATTTTGGGCAATTTAGACATGGTTAATGTGGGCAGCGGCTAGTCTTGTTTTGTACTCAAGTTTGGACATTTACAATGACCCTAAACCAAGCCCTTGACACAAGCAGTTGCTATAGTTATAATCGTTTACGGTTTTGGCTCGGTAGCTCAGTTGGTTAGAGCAGGGGACTCATAAGCCCAAGGTCGGCAGTTCAAATCTGCCTCGAGCCATATTTACAGTGTAGGTCAAATTTCCATTGCGCTATCGGTAGCGTAAGGAAAATTTGCTTACTTTTTCATGGTGGCCTGGGATGCCTGTCCCCTCGTAAGGCTTAGGCCAAATATAGGCCAGAAAAGCCATGAATATTGAAACGATAAACCGGGATTTAGACGCCCTAAAGTGCTCAACGCCTTATGGCATCAATGGTCTGGACACATTAAGTTTTTCTGGATCTACGCCAACACAGCCGCCGTGCTCAACGCCTTACGGCATCAATGGTTTGGACACTGGGCATAATTCCGTAGCCATTTATCTCTCAATCGTCGTGCTCAACGCCTTACGGCATCAATGGTTTGGACACCTGAAGAACCTGTATTGCTAACGCCCTCTCGAAAGTGTGCTCAACGCCTTACGGCATCAATGGTTTGGACACACCTTAAAAAACGAAACGGATTACAGCACCCTGGTCGCGTGCTCAACGCCTTACGGCATCAATGGTTTGGACACACACTCAAATACTAAGCCAATGTTCGAGGATTTACTGTGCTCAACGCCTTACGGCATCAATGGTTTGGACACTTTGCCGTCACTGCCACAGCTGCTCCAAGTGCCGCCGTGCTCAACGCCTTACGGCATCAATGGTTTGGACACGTACTCCGCAAGGACATCCACCGGAAGTTCCTCTGGTGCTCAACGCCTTACGGCATCAATGGTTTGGACACTTCTGGGAATGGGTGAAAAATACCCCGCAGCTCCCCATGTGCTCAACGCCTTACGGCATCAATGGTTTGGACACTCCTGGCAAGAAGAAACCCACGAGCTTGCCCATTAGTGCTCAACGCCTTACGGCATCAATGGTTTGGACACTCAACTGTGAAGCGTGGTTCTCTTTCTCCATTCTCCGTGCTCAACGCCTTACGGCATCAATGGTTTGGACACATTTAATCAAAGAACAACAACAACATTCAACGCCTCAGTGCTCAACGCCTTACGGCATCAATGGTTTGGACACCCTATGAAAGATTATTCGCCCCAGGTTGATTACGTGTGCTCAACGCCTTACGGCATCAATGGTTTGGACACAACCTGCAAATCAGCGATGGGAACGGAGAGTTCGTCTGTGCTCAACGCCTTACGGCATCAATGGTTTGGACATAGCGCGTCCTAGAATTTAGTCTGAGCAAGACTTCTGGGTAACTTTTGCAAGGTTCCTAGTGAATCATAGCAAGCTGAGGCTCTTTGAAGAAAATTTAGCTTGATTGGATGTTCCTGAAACCTAGATAGGGTAGGCGTTTTCAGAAAAAACAGGGATCTAAGCCGCTGCTGATAAATTGCAAAAGCCCAGTAGCCAATTCTTTGAGCGATTTTAAAAAGGCGATCGCCCCAAACAGTCCCCATTGCTTGCAACATTTCAGAGTACCTTAAATGTCTGTTCATCAAAGAGCCAAGTATTCGGACGGTTATATTTGGGTAAATCCTGTACACATTGTTGTGACAAGCGAATAAGTAAAAGATCATCCTCCTTGGTGAGCACCTCCTCTAATTGCCAGCGTAACTTTTCTCGCGATCGCTGAGTCAACCAACAGCGGAAAATCGAATATTGGATGCGTTCCCCATAGCCTTCGAGGAGCTTATAAGCTTTACGCCAACGCTTTTGGGAGCGGATGTCATAACAAACTAAATACCAATGTTTGAGTTCTGCCATGATCACCTCACAATCAGTTGACCGAATAGACCCGCTTCCCCAGACCATTCTTTTTCGAGGAGCCGCACCTCTAGCTCAATGAGGCGGGCATAACTGAGGGAATAACCAAGCATGGGATGTTTCCATAACTCAGCTTTACGGCGTTCATAGCACTCGATAAACTTTTTGCGACCCGAATCAGAGAGCCAAACCTGCTGACCCCGAATTGAAAAATCCTCGGTAATATCCCATTGAGAACGGTTGATCGAGGCGATGACGACCATATCGACGAGGGGAACTCGAAAAATCTCCATCAGATCAAGGGCGAGGGGGGAGGCTTGGGTGCGGGGTTGGTGATAGAAACCGAGGGCAGGCTCTAGACCAACGGCGATAATGCTGTTCATCACATCTTTTAGTAGGAGACTATAGCCAAAACTGAGGAGGGCATTAAAGCGATCTTTGGGTGGACGACGATTGCGACCAGAAAACCGTAGTTCATTAGGGACAGTTGCGGTGAGGGTACAGGGTAATGCGCCAAAATAGAGTGCCGCCAAATTCCCTTCAATGCCGAGGAGAGTAGCCAGATTCTCCGCATTTTCCACCTGTTTCAATACCCGTTTCATTTGGGAGATCGCCTCATTCAATTTGGGTGAACTGGCTTTGTTACTTCGTTTTCCCCGCATGAGAAATTTTCGTTGCCCTTGACCGCGACACCACACCAGTTTTTTGGCGAGATCCACACAAAAATCCGTTTGGCTGAGGGCGCGATATTGCTGAATCCGCCGCTGGATACTGCCCTGACGATTATCGAAACTACCGATGTAGCGATCGCCACCCGAAATCCAGTGAATGCCGACATTGTGACTGGCAAGGAAATGGAGGGCTTGGGTCGAAATTTGCGAAAAACCATGGAGAACGACTTGGGAGACTTGCTGGACGGCAATCTTTTCGATGGGTTGATCTCGTCGGGTAATTTTAATTTGTTCTCCGGTGCGCCCGACCCTCGTGCCCGGTTCAAGAGTATGAAGAATTTGGCGATCGTCGTCCTTGGGAAATAAGCGGATCGGTTGCCATTCTCGGTCATGGGCAAGGCGTGCTTCCTCTGGTAAACAAACGGGCGCAAGGGAACAACGGGCACAAAGTCGTTCGTTTTCCGTGACAGGGGGACGAAAATCAGAGTCTAAAAGTTTTCTAGCATTGGCGATCGCCTCTCTGACCTCTGCTTTTGCCGTTTCATCAAAGGGCACATGGATGAGGACATTATCCGCATGGTAACGAATCCGACCCTCGGAAATAGAAATCCCTAGGGAGACTTCTAACAGATAGCAGTAGGAAATAATCTGCAGGTGATCGCTCTCCCAAGGCAAAGGATTTTTCTGATCATCCCGTGCCGCCTTCCCTCGCTTGTGCTCATAGGGAATCGTTAGACCATTACGAGTGCGGAGGGCATCCACCCGACCCCGAATGCCTAAATCTTCACTTTCGAGATAAAGATCTTCCCATTCTCCCTCCTCCTCTTGTTCGAGATCCACATGGAGTCGCCGCCCTGCAAATACTGCTGCATCCTGTGTATAGAGTCCTTCTACTTCCTCAAGATAGAACAGTCGCGGACAATAGGCGATCGCATGAAGACCTGATACTTTAATTGTTGGTTGTGTTTCGGGAATAACCGGAGCAAACATTTAATGAACCTCAAAAAAGTTATTAAATGTATTTTGAAAAATCACCCCGGCAATAATCTTTCCTACTTAAAAAAAACACGTTAGTTATCACACTTGATTGTGACCCAAGCTTTCTCATGAAACATGCCACCTTGTTCTAGGGTAAACCGCTGAAATGTTCCTCTGGTTGTTTTTCGGTCAATCCAAATCGGCAGACCAATCAAACCACGGTTATCAGTTATCAGCCAACGAATATCCCCATCATCCAGTCGATAGGGACGAACGCCATTGGCCATTGCCCAAGATTCGCCTAGTGATAAGCCTCCAAATCGGGCGATCTTCTCTGGACTAGAGAGGGCGATCGCCACTCTTTCGGCAAGGTTTACCTTAGCTGTTTCTTCAGCGGAATCTAGCCGCAGGGCAACCTTTAAATCTGTCAGTAATTCCTGATGATTCGGCTTAGAAAATTTACTGCTGGGATAGGTTCCCATGTGAGTTTTACTAAATTTGTGGTGACGTTGTTTGCGAACAATGCGAGAGACGGTTGGTGCATCACCAATGAGACCAATGGCAATTTTTACCCCTAGATGGGCGGTTAAATCTTCCTCACCGACTAGGGATAATAGAAAGCCATAGATCGTTGATGGTGGTGGGTAGAGATAGGTTTCTTTGTAGTCCCGTGCAAAGCTTCGAGGGAAACTGGTACAGGGGCACTCTAAATAAAGTATTTCCATTATTTTTTCATCTCAAAAATTACCAAATCACTTCTAACTGTCCCCATTGTTGACTTAGAGAATCTTTGGACACCAGAGAAGTTTGGTAGGTTAAACAGGTTGCAACAATGAGTCGATCCGCTGGATCACTGTGAAAATTTTTAGGTAAGCGGGTGGAAAGCACCGCAATTTCTGGGCTGAGGGGTAAAAGCCGAATTTTGGGATGTTCTAAGGATAATTTCAGCCAAGTTTGAACATCCATCGAGAAAGTAAGACGATTTTTCGCGACTAACATTGCTATTTCCCAACAAGAAATACTGGGTATGCCAATGATGGAATATTCGGCGATCGCCGCTGCTGCTGGACTAGATAATTTTGGTGATTCGGTCATCCACCAGATCCAGACATGGGTATCTAGGATGATCATGTTTGGGCATCCCAAGCAACATCAATCGGGCTCACAATATCCTCTTCGGCAATAATCGTATTTTTGAGAGGATTTCCCTGTGACCAAGTTTGGACTGTATCGTTTGATGGAATGCTTATTTGCTCTTGTTTGAGCCCCAACTGAAAATAATGAATGAGTTCATAGACCTGATTCAGTTTATCCTCAGGAATTTCATGGAGTTCATCGATAATTTTTTGGATCAGCATCGGTTGTTCTCCCAAATTATGCCTCTAGCTTAATCTGCAAAGATTCCTTTGTGAGGGCGATCGCCTCTTTTACACCGCGACAAACATTTACGCCCAATTCCTTAAGCTGTTGACCGTAGGGCGTATCCGCAATTTCCCCCGCAACGATTAACTCATTGGCAGGAATATCATTGACCTCTACAAGGCGCACTAATTTGGGACAACCAATAGATTCACTGACCCGTTCAAAGCAGCCCATAATCCAAGGACTCGGATCTTCTGTGACCCGCAGGATAATCGACTCAGGACGAAACTCAAATAGGAATCGGGAATGATTACCACCCACATGGCGAATGGAAGGCATGGCATCGAGGAGATAATTTACCCGCTCAATTTTTTTTAAATGTCCCGGTGTAACCGCAAGGGTGTATTGATAGGCTGTGCAATGGACTTCCGTTTGATGGATGGAAGTTTTATTTTTCTCGCCACCCTTGGAACCAAAAGCCACATCTCCCCAATAGGGATCAAGGCTGATTGCCCGACTAATTTCTAAAGCACCTCGGCGTTTAGTTGTCGCATTCTCATTTTTCGCTCCTTTCTTGGCATCCATGTACCCAAAAAGGTCATCGTCAATGAATGTCTCGGCATTAAACTTCTCAGTCTGAAACTCGTAAATATCTTTGTCCGGGTCAAAACTGCGGTTGGTTTCATCCCCATGATGGTACTGAAAATATTCTCGATATGCCCACCGGATCGCCTCCGCACTGACAGTGGTGTATTGGTCATAACCACGGGTGATTTTTTGAAGCGTGGATAATGTACTACCATCGCCCTCCCCCCGGTTATTCGCAGCAACAGCAGTGGGGGTGACGATAGTGGCAAAAAGATGTTGAGACATAATTATTTTCCTTAATTTTTCAGTGATGATTGTATAAATGGTTTAGAGAGTGAGTTCAAAGGATTCGTTGGTTTCTGCTTCAGAGAGAGTTTGATCCAAAATCTCCTCCGGCACTTCCGTTTCACCTTGTTTGTTTTTGCCCTCATAGGTGGCGATCGCCAAAAGTGCTAAATCACGGGCTTGTTTCCATTGGCGATCGCGGTGAAGCCAGAGATAAATCTCGGAACCCGAACCTCGTGCTGCCCTACTACGAAATTGACTGAGAAAATCCACGACCGCCGAAGCAAATTCCTGTTGAGTGCTCGGACGTTGAAAACGATAGATGACCTTTTTGGTAACTTGGGCATAATCAAGCTTGCGGCCTTGTTTTGTAGCCTGTTCAATCTGTCCTCGCAAAAAAGTACTAAACCCTCCCTGAATCGCATCAAAGAAAATTTGTTCTTGTGATGTCAGTGCGTTTTCAATTTTGGTCATCTTGACTAATCCTGTACGTTCATAAATTTCATTAGCTTTACGGAATTCAAAAAATCCCTGATACCAGCGATCGCCCTTGATTAAGTTATCGGCAATCCAAGGCAAAACTTTAGAATGGGCGAGCCATGTTTCCCCCTTGTCAGTTTCGCGAACCACACTAGGAAAAAGTCCCCAAGCTTCCCGATAAAGCTCAAGTAATTCATCGTTAGCATGAACCCGATAAACCTCCTGTTTTAAATAGGATTGATTGCCGTCCCAAGGCTGTTTACCAAGGCGATAAACCTCACAGTAATCAACCTTAAAATCTTTGGCATCCTCAATGAGTTTTTCCTGCAAAAGAAATCTTAGAGCAGATTCCCCTGCACCATTAGCCCGAAATTCTCCATAAGGTTTGAGTTTAGTGACTGTCTTTGCTGCATAGGCTTTTCGTCGTTTTACCCATGCTTTTAGGTTGCTGACTGAGAGAATTACTAAGCCAGATAAAAAGTTGGGTAAGCGGTAATAATGACAGGCGATAGGAAGAAAAAGTAAGGCTAAATAATTTTCTGGAGATTCTTGATAAGCTCCATTAGCAAAATCTTCCACTAGACCAGGTAAGTGATGACCTTTCAAAGGAATAGATTTTTGAAATTTACCCTTACTGCTAAAAGCTTCTTTGAAGTCTCTGGTATAATAGCAATCTAACAATTGTCGATGATTAACTTGAATTTCGGGTTGACCTTCATCCACTTGAAAACTGAGGGATTGAGTTTGTTTATCTAAACTTCTTTGTTTACTATGTTGTAAGAAAGTTGTCGTTACACCGTCCGTAAAAATATAACGACTTTGGTCATCTAACTTGAGAGCTTTAACATTGAGATAACCATCTTTGATTTGATAAGTTTCCTTTAGTAACCATTGAATTGCTTCTTTATCGGTGCAATCCCAAGTCAGTTTTACTGCATCATCCGTGACTTCCCATTGCAATGGTGCATCAGTAGGGTCAATGGCAGATAAAGCCAATGCCAAACCCGCCACCCCTGCCCGATGGGGCAAAAGACTATTGGGGTTGAATAAAGAGAGAATCATCTCTGTCATGACACATCACCTCCTTGTTTTCTCAAATCAAAGGCTCCTTTTTCTTCGGAATAGCCCCAAATATTAGCGGGAGCGATGGGATAAAATTTGTGTTTTTCCTTGGGTTTCCAGCTTTGATTAGGAATGGGAACAGTAAATCGGGGAACTTCCTTGGCGGGTAGTTTTTTAATCTTGGGTAAGTCCTCCTCTAATAAAGCTGTGACATTATGACCTCCTTCTCTTAAAGATGCTGGGTAGGTTTTCCAGTTGCCATCGAGCCACACTAAACCCAGTTCTCCATCATCTTGATTTGGTTCTGGGGTGAATGCCTCCAACCACTGCGCTAACTCCGCTTGGCTGACATCTTCCACAAAGTTTTGAACCATCGCTAACCCATCGGCGAGTTGCTCTTTTTTGTAGGGATATCCTTCTTTTTCGTCGGGGTAAAACAGCGCATCAAGGACATGACCGCAATAATGGCGATTTAAGCGCCCTAATCTCTGAATTAATCCCGCTGGATCTGCAATTTGGGAGACTAACAAAGTGGCTGATAAATCGAGGGACATTTCAGCAACTTGGGTACAAATGGCGATGACTGGTTTAGTCTGGTCTGGCTTAAAGGCATCCACTACCGCCCGATGGTGATCTCTTCGATCCTGATACCGATAGCGACTGTGATAAAGCAAGGCATCTAAACCTCTACGTTTTGCCTCGTCGTAAACGTCAATAGCTGTCTGAACTTGATTACAAACCCAGAGCACCTTGCCCCCAGAATTTAGCTCCTGTTCAACTCGTTCCCAATCCGGTTGATCAAGAACATGAAAGCGATATCGAGGTAAAGCTTCGAGATCTTTTGCCCCTTCAATGACTTCTACAGGTTCGCCAACAGCCGCTTCAATGGCTGCTTTTTGCCACGGAAGAACCGATGCAGACATCAGTAGTACCGGAGCTTTGACTACCTGTAAGAATCGGAGTAATGTGCCGAAAGGTTTGGCATCGTAGCAATGGACTTCATCGAAAACAAATGCACCATTGGCGATCGCCGGAAAACAGTAGAGGGGACGGCGATTACATTGAAATAAACCAAGGACAGTATCCACTGTACAAACGATAGATTCCGCACCCCATGCCCGAAAAGATTCGAGTTTGATGGTTGCATCAGCACCGGAATCGAGATCATTTTCT
Source organism: Picosynechococcus sp. PCC 7002 (assembly GCF_963860125.1). Taxonomy (NCBI): domain Bacteria; kingdom Bacillati; phylum Cyanobacteriota; class Cyanophyceae; order Chroococcales; family Geminocystaceae; genus Picosynechococcus; species Picosynechococcus sp. PCC 7002. The sequence goes on along the minus strand of NZ_CAWLFA010000001.1, from coordinate 1,857,528 downwards.
TCCCCCGTTTGCATCATTTCCAGATCCACCTGATACCGCGAGTGAAATAATTCCGCCTCGACTTTGCCATGGACATAATCGATAAAACCTTCGGTACTGGTTCCGGTGGTGGGATAGCAGAAAAAGAGTTTACGATCTAGAGCATGGGTTTTTGCCCAGTTGTATGCCCCCAAAGTTTTGCCTGTACCACAACCCGCACGGGCGATCGCCACACGACTTTTTACTTTTCCTAAATCCTGCTGAAATCTTCTGAGTTCATGATCACCTAAACGAGATTTGATAACTCGATCAAGCTTGTCTTCATCAAGGGTGTTTTTTAGCTCATCTTGAATCCATTTCTGGAGTGAAACATCTTCTTTCGCGAGGGCAGAACCAGAACAGTCCCCGGCAACCAATAGGGCTTTGACCACTGCGATAAACACTGGATCGCCTTCCCAATCAAGGGTTAGATAATCTCGAATTTCATGCTGTTTCGTCTCAATATCTTTTCTAGTCCACTGCAAAGAAGGTGCTTTGGAAAGTTTGATATTTTTGGGTAAACCCAGAGCTTTAACACTGTATTTCAGTAAGCCTTTAAATTGAGGGTGATAGGCAATTTTGCCTTCTTTTTTCTGGAGAGCATAGAGATATATTTGAGCATCGCCACTCTGGCGAATTTCTCCCAGTTCATCCGTTGCCTTGCCATCCCTCCCACCTAATTTCAAGTGATGCCCACCTGCTGCCACTAGGGCTGTATAAAAGTCACCATCAGCTTGTTCTAGCCACTCTCTAAACTCCCAAGCCAACAGTACAGAAGCAATTTCATGGCGCAACATTTGGGGAGATTGATCAAAAAAACGCTTAGGAGTCGCACCGGGAATGGAAGCCCTGACCATGCCCTGAAAGTGATTATTACCTTTACCCCAGTCATGTAAATAAGCTGCTAATCTTGCAGTTGACCGCAGGTATTGAAAAGAGCAAGTTAAGCCAAATTGAGTGATCAGGCGATCGCCCAAAGTATCCACCAAGGTTGTTATGGCATTGACCACATCAGCAGTGTGACCCACCAAACTATAGGAACCTTTCCAGTGACCAGGTTCAAAGGATTTTGCGAGGAGACAATTGGGTTTGAGTTTAGGCTGCATTAGTTTGTTCCTCCTCTTTTTTCGGATAGAACCAACCACAACCAAAATGACCCCGACCGCCTAAGCCTAGGCATTGCAACTTAATAGAATCGTTGTCACTTAAGCCTTCGACAGTCACGCCAAAACCCATAATGTGCTTACCCTTAATGCGGAGCGATCGCCGCGCCAAATCACCATCTGGCAAACTTTCAATAAAAGGCTGACCTTCGATTTCTAGGCGTTCCAAACCCTTTTGGCAGGACTCCAGAAAATATTGAGGTGCAGTATGGTTATCCCATTGCTCTAATTTGATAACGACTAACCGTGAAGTCAGGGTAGAGGCTGGTTGAATAACGGTTAAACGAGGTTGAATCAAACGCACCAAATGACCCTGAAGATCGAGGACTTGATTTTGCAGAACCCGATACCAAACCTGAGCCTGTTCCGCCGGACATCGCAACCGAAACCGAGATCGCCGATTTAGATAAATCATGCCCTGCTTATTCCCCACCCCTGAAATACTACTGATTAAGACCTCTGGGGAAATATCTTCATTCAGTTCGGGGATTAATGCCGACTGTTGCCAAATCTGTTTAATCCCAGAATAGAGGCTGTAACCATGATCCGCAGGCAGCGTTTTACCCCGCAGCTCAAACTGCACTTCCAAAAAATTCATCTACTTAAATTCTCCTGTTTCGTTTTGCCGTGCCATCTGTGCTGTTTCCCGTTCCAGCATATTCACCAGTTCCGGAGGAGATTTGGCGATCGCCCCTCTGCCATAACCGAGAATCCAGCGTTTCATATCGTTCAAGCCCGAAGCCGTAAAACGCAGCGTAATCGACCCATCAGCATGGGTTTCAATCCTTTGGGTGCTATGCCATTGCCGTTCCGTAATATAGGGAGCCGTCTGAGCATTAAAGGTGATCACTACATCATAGGTTTTGCCACCCACCTCGTACTGAAAACTGCTTTTCAGCTTCTCCTGCAAATCGAATTCCCGCCGCTCAAAGGTTTGCCCTGTGGGTTCAAGCTTCCGAATCCGGTCAATCCGAAATTGCCTAACCTCGTTCCGTAAATGGCAATAACCCCACACATAGGCATTACTCGCTCGGTAAATGTCCAAAACATAAGGATCAAAACCACGCTCTGACACTTCCCGACGCTTCGGCGAAAAATAGTGCATCACCACCGACTGCGATCGCTCACTGGCTTCAATGAGAGCTTGCCAAATCTCAGGATTTAGTTGAATTTCTCCCCCAACGCGGAAGTGAACTCGTTCCTCTGCCAACTGTCGCAGATTAATCACACTCTGTTCTGGTAAACGTTTTGCAATTCGCTCAATAGTTTCCCGCAATTGAATTTGATAAATAGAACCTGAATAAGATTCCAGCATCCTTGCTCCGAGGGTGAGGGCAAAAAGTTCCCCTTGGGTCACCGGAGTACTGGGCAATCGCCAATTAGAGTCGGTATAGTACCAACCCTGATTTCTGTTGTACTCCAGCGGGGCATCATAGCGATCTCGCAAAAAATTAACATCATTACGAATTGTTCTTTCTGAAACTTCCAAGGTCTGAGCAAGACTCACTTGTGTTTGCCGCTCTCTTGAACGGATCAGGCGATCAATTTCCAGTAGGCGCTCTAATTGGCGGGACATAGTGTCACTAAATCGACTACGCTCTTCATCATAAAGATAAAACCCGTCAAAAGACTTACCGGGTCAAAAAATATTTATTGCGTGACTAAAAGACACATCAAGTCTTAGAGGATGTCTGAGAAGGGTATGGCAGGATGGTTTCAATCGGCAATCATCTGCAAAATTTGTAAATGTTGACCCAGGGGACTGAGGGTATTGGCGGCAATCATCCCAGACCCAGCCACCGCCGGAATGCCGATCCCAGGAAAAGTCGAATCTCCACAGCAAAATAACTGAGCGATGGGTGTTGTACAGCCCGGAAACTGTTCTTTGCCCGCTTTTAATGCGGGGCCATAGGTACCGCGATCGCGTCTGAGGAAACGACTATGGGTGAGAGGCGTACCAACGAGGGTTAATTCCGTGCGTTGACGAATATCGGGGATCACTTTTTCCAGGGCTTGCCACAAAACCTGGGAACGTTCTTCTTTGAAAGCAGCATATTCTGGGGAACGACGGTCTAGGTTTGCCCAGGGTGTATAGTCTTCGGTAGCAGGCAAATAAACGTGGATACTATGTTTTCCTGGGGGCGCTAGGCCCGGATCCAGCAGTGAAGGAATCGAAACAGCGACCACATTTTGAGCCGCATCAACTCCCTTTTCCCAGTCATCAACGATGAGGTAATGGCACTCCAAATCTTCGGGCAAATTGCTGCTGTCAATCCCTAAATGAAGGTGCATAAAACTGCGACAGGGCTGCATTTTATTAGCCCGTTTCTGCAATTTTTGGGGAATATTTTGCGGCTCAATCAACTTGAGGGTATCCCAAACAGAAGCGTTAGAAACCACTGCCCGTCGTGCTTGAAGGATTTCACCATTGCGGAGTTGAACCCCCGTGGCCTTGCCATTTTCAGTGAGGATTTTTTCCACATGGCTATTCAGGCGCAGCTTGCCCCCAAATTTTTCGAGGCCCCGCACCAGAGCCGCTACAATCGCCCCGCTACCTCCCTGGGGATAATCCAGCAAAACTTGGGGACGATACCAGTCAGCGAACATAAAAGCCATCTCCGCGCAAATCGTGCCGTTGGCTGGCAATCCAGACAGCATAAAACAGAGTAAATCTAGCCAGTTACGGATAAAGGGGTCGGTAATCACGCGATCCATCACCCGGCTAAAGGGGGCATTCAGTTGGGGAGTGTAGGGAAGGTAGGGCAAGAGAGTTTTGGCATATTTACCGACGGTGCGGACAACACCGAGATCGTTACGAAAGGCCGCCAAGGGAAGTTTTGTCGCCGCTTCACCGAGGGGACGCATGGTTTCTTGGAGTTTGCGCCATTGGGGAATTGCATCAGCCTTACCGATCTGGGTCAACATTTCACAGAAGCCATCGGCTCCCACCGCAGCGCGGAAATAACCTTCGGGTAAGTGAACACCCCAGGCATCGTAGGTGAGCCATTGGCAATCCTCTTCGAGGAGATCAAGGACTTGCCGCAGGGGATTGGGGGAAGGGCTGTAGGAAAGACCAGAATACAGAGATGGCCCAGAGTCGAAGTGGTAGCCCTGTCGGGTAAAACTGTGGGCCGCACCACCGGCGATCGCATGGCTTTCTAAGACCAAAACATCATAACCATAACGAGCCAAAAGACCCGCACAACAAAGCCCGCCAATGCCGCTACCAATGACGATTACCTCTGGATTTGCACTCATCACTACATTTTCCCGAATACTGCTTCGACGTATGGTAAACGCCTTTAGGTGAATTTTTCGATGAGGAGGGGCGCAAAACGATTCAGGATGTAGAAAAAGACGAGGAACAGAATAATTTTATTGACCACCATATCCCAACGTTTTTTCGGGAGGGTGTGGTCGGGATAGCTGAGTTTCCAGCGGCGCTTGGTGGCCGCTTTTAATAAAATTTCTGGGGTGATAGGAATGCGTTCAACCCGTTCGTAGGGAGGCTTGATCAAAAATCCACCAAGGTTAAGGCCCGCTTCGCCGTGGTGAAAATACCAAAGGTAGCCATCAAGATCGACTTTGAATTTCTGGGCGAATTTTTCTATAAAGGTGGCACAGTCATCGGCCTGGATGTCAAAGGTGCCAAAAAGATCGGTTGTTGCGTTGAGGCGATCGCCTGTCGCGCTGGGAATTTCCTGTTGAATGAAACGGTAAATGTCGGTGAGGGTGCTAGTAGCCATGGGCGGGTTCCTATCGCTGTCCTAAAATTTGGTCATCAAGACTGAAGTCGAGGTCAACCTTGTCTCGACCATTGGCGAGATAGTCATTCTGGAAAGAATCTTTTAAGCCACTCACTAGATCATATTTCGGTTGCCAGTCGAGGTCATTCAGGGCTTTATTGATATCTGCCATGAAGTGCTGGGCGCGGATCGGAAAGGCTTTGCGTTTGCCGAGGTCGAATTGTTTGGGGTTGTAATAAACCAATGCCAACGTATCGGGATCTTTCCCTGCTGCTACGGCGCAGGCTTTTGCGAGTCCGGTAAAAGTGACAAAGCGATCGCCTGAAATATTGTAAATTTGTCCAATCGCTTTCGGATTATCTAGCACCGCTGCCATGGCCGTCGCCAGATCATAAACATGGCCAAACTGGGTGATCAATTGCCCATCCCCAGGAATTGGAATCGGGCGATCGCGGACGATGCGGTCAAAGAACCAAGCTTCCAGGTCATTGTAATTTTTTGCGCCGTAAATGTAGGTGGGACGGATCGATGTCCAGGGCAAATCACTCTGGGCCAAATAAGCCTCCGTTTCGTGCTTCCCCTTGTGGCGGCTGTTGGGATCAACGGGATCGGCTTCTTTGTGGGGCGGTTGGTCAGTGGGCAGATAAACGCCAGCGGAACTGACATAGACAAAATGCTTCACTTTTCCAGCAAAAATTTCGGCGAGGGGCTGGGTATGGGCGAGTTCCCTGCCATTATTATCAAAAATCGCGTCAAAGGTTTCGCCAGCCAGTTTTTCCTTCAGTTGCGCCGGCTCTTGGCGATCGCCAATAATTTGCCCTACGCCCATCGGTGCCGGATGATTGCCCCGGTTAAACAGCACTACCTCGTGGCCTGCCGCCAATAAAACTTGGGTGAGATAAACCCCAATAAACCGGGTACCACCAATAATTAAAATGCGCATAATTTTTTCCCAAACAGCGATCGCCTTAAGCATTCAGTGTATCGGATGGGGTTCCAGAACTGGAGCGACGTATCAGAAAAACTCGTCTCAAGGGGTTGGCTCTTCCCGCCGTTATTTTTTGCAACAAACTGTTACATTAGAGAGGCATTTTTCAAACAAATATTTTTTTCAAAATTCCGACCCGTTGCCGTAAATTCTTCGTCCCGAACCATGTCTGAATCCCAAACTTCCCTCGACCAGGCCCCAGAAGCCACTGAACCTAAACCCAGCTACGTCAAGCTCGCCATGCGGAATATGGTGCGCAAAGGGGGTAAGTCCCTCTGGCATTTTTTCCTCACCACCGCTGGCCTGTTGGGGTTTTTCGTCACCATGGCCTACCTCACCCGTTAGATGGGGATGCAGCCCGTGCTTGAGTGTGAAATTTTTGTCGAAAATGCTTCTGGTCTAGAACTGCCTGAATTGGCGATCGCCCCTTGGGAAAATCACCTTCAACGGTGGCTACCGGAATTAACAGCGGCTTTACCCCCGGCCGACGGTTACGAGTTAACCCTCCGCTTCACCACTGACGCCGAAATCCACAATCTCAATCACCAATATCGCCACAAAGACCAACCCACCGACGTCCTTTCCTTTGCGGCCCTCGAAGATAATTTTGCTAGCCCCTTACCCCCTGGGGAACCGCTCTATCTGGGAGACATTATTGTTTCGGTAGAAACGGCCCAACGCCAGGCCCAGGAACGGCAGCACAGCCTCCAAACGGAACTGGGTTGGTTGGTGAGCCATGGTTTATTGCACCTGCTGGGGTGGGATCATCCCGATGAAGCCCGGTTAATTGAAATGCTCGATCGTCAAGCCGTACTCTTGCGAAACGTTCAACTTATTCCATAATGGGGTGATTCTATTGAGGGAGAAGATGACACAGCACAAAAAAATCCTCTCACCCCCCGACCGGGAACGGCGATCGCTAGCCTGGAAAGTGGCCCCTGACCTCCTCGCGAGCTTCCGTTACGCTTGGCAGGGCATTGTGTACGCCACCCGCACCCAGAGAAATTTTCGGATTCACTTGGCGATCGCCGTTTTTGTGTGGACAATGTGTTGGCTGTTGTCCCTCAATTATCTAGAAACAGCGATCCTCACAGCCATGGTCGCCCTAGTGCTTGTCCTGGAGTTGCTAAATACAGCCCTCGAATCGGTGGTGGATCTCACAGTACAGCAGAGTTACCATGAGCTCGCAAAAATTGCCAAAGACTGCGCGGCGGCGGCAGTACTCATTGGGGCGATCGCCTCGGTGGCCATTGCCGGATTAATCGCTTGGCCCCACTTCCAAGCACTCCTAGAGCCTGCTATCTTAACCCCTGTAAAATCCTATTTTTCACCGCAAAAAATTTCCCTGTTTCCCTAGCTCAACCCCGCACAAATCCCCATCACTATCTAAAGGAGTGTGACCCCTTTGATCATCGTCATCGACAACTATGACAGTTTCACCTATAACCTTGTCCAATACCTCGGCGAATTAGGCAAAGAATTACCCGTGGCCCAGGACATCGAAGTGTATCGGAACGACAAAATTACCCTCGCTGAAATTCGTGCCAAACAACCTGCGGGCATCGTCATTTCGCCGGGGCCAGGCCGTCCAGAAGACGCGGGGATTTCCTTGGCGGTGATCAAAGAATTGGGCCAGGAACTTCCTATCCTTGGGGTTTGTCTGGGACACCAAAGCATCGGCCAGGTGTTTGGGGGCAAAATTATCGGTGCCGCAACCCTGATGCATGGCAAGATCTCCGCGATTCACCATGCCAACAAAGGGGTATTTGCTGGTTTAGAAAATCCATTCCCCGCCACCCGTTACCATAGCTTGGTGATCGACAAAAATAATTGTCCTGATTGTTTAGAGGTCACTGCTTGGGTGGATGACGGTACGATTATGGGCGTACAACATCGGGATTATCCCCATATCCAGGGGGTACAATTCCATCCCGAAAGTATCTTAACCACGGCAGGTAAACAGCTTTTGCGGAATTTCCTCGCTACTCTGTCGCCTGTACCGCTGCTTGTAACGAATTAGTGAGGGGCTCCCCGACATAACCATGAAACGTAGACAGTTTATTCAGACCGCAGGGATTAGTGCTTTTGGGGCGATCGCCGGCTTTTCTCTGCTGCAAAAAAATACCGTCCAAGCCCAAACCGGCAACCTTGATATTGAATGGCTGGGTCACACCTGTTTTTCCGTCAGTGGTGCGGGGACTAAGGTTCTCATTAATCCCTTCCGTGCCCTCAGTTGTACCGCAGGTTATCGGGACACATTTCCCCAAGCAGACATTGTCCTGTTGAGTAGCCAACTGTTCGACGAAGGCTATACCGATGGTTTACCCGGAGACCCCAGGATTTTGTTCCAAGCCGGACAATATCCCGTGAATAACATCACCTTTGACGGCATTAGCCTCGCCCATGCCAACATCGAACGCTATCGGGGCTGGCGCTTCCCGCCCAACATTGCCTGGAGCTGGCGCCAGGGAGGCATTAGTCTCTTGCACCTCGGCGGCGCTGGGGAAGAAGTGGACATCGATGATTTTATTTTGACCGGGGGCAGCCCAGATATTCTGATGATCCCCGTTGGGGGCACCGACGCCGACCCACAGAATATTCCCCCCAAGGGTTACACCCCAGCCCAAGCGCTCCAAGCCCTAGAGTTGCTGCGTCCCAAGATTGTTATCCCGACCCACTATAAAACAACGGCCGGGGACGACACCTGTGGGCTCCAGTCCATTGAATCCTTTTTAAACTTAGTAGACCGTAACGAAATTAAGGTGACCACGGTGGCTTCAAATCGCCTCCAGGTCAATCGAGCGGCCCTTTCCCAAGCCAATTCGGAGATTAAAGTTTTAAGCGATCGCCCCCTGTTGCGGGCCTAGGCGGATCATCATTGTTCCTTTGATTTGATTGAAAAACCTCCAAAATCCTTGGGGGTTTTTTGATCGCGATGGTAAAACCTAGAAAATATTTGCGATTTATTGACCCCACCCCTGGGTATAAAGGGCAATCGAGCCTATCATTTTGGACATTGATCTGCCCTAAATTCTCGCTTATGCAATATTTTTTTCTCACCGAAGGGTGGCACATTGGCCGCGTTTGGGAACCCGGTGGCCCCTGGGATATTCTGTCCTGGCGGCGTCCCCCCAAGATTCAGCGCACCAACATCGCCATGGAAAACCAGGGGGAGCGCCTCTGGCTCTACCAAGTAGACGACCCGATCCTGATGCTGGAAGTGACGCCCGATCCCACGAAGGTCAAAACCGAGAACATCGGTCAAGTGATGATCAAACGCCTCATCAGTCCCGAAGAGGCGATCGCCCAATTAAACCAAGCCAACACTCTCTACAAAGACCCAACTCCAAGCCATTAGCGCCATTACATTTCCCGTAATACGCTTGCCAAGCCCTCTAACAATAGTTACACTTCTTTAAACAATCTTCCCCCTAAACCCAGCACAAACCCTTTGTATCGTAGTTTAGAGAGAAGAAAAAAACGCTTAAGTCCTTGGGACAACTAGCAATAACAAAACAACTTTCTTGAGGATGCTTTGTAAACTTTTGTAAATTTTTCCGAGGAAGCTTTTATTAAAGTCTACGAAGACATTGCCGTCAAAAAGCCGTTTCAACTCAAAATCTTCCTATAGATTTGAAGTTGTTTTTCTCGGTTCAGACCAATCCTCGTTAATAATGAGAAAATATTTGGTCATAGTAGACACGATTGTTTAGGAGGAGAGTAGTCAATGGGACTACCTTGGTACCGCGTACATACAGTCGTCCTTAACGACCCAGGTCGTCTGATTTCTGTACACCTCATGCACACTGCGCTTGTCGCAGGTTGGGCTGGCTCAATGGCCCTCTATGAGCTAGCAATTTTCGATCCCAGTGATCCCGTCCTCAATCCCATGTGGCGGCAGGGCATGTTCGTACTGCCGTTCATGGCACGGCTGGGCGTAACTGGCTCCTGGAATGGCTGGGATATCACTGGTGCTGTAGGCACTAACCCCGGTTTTTGGTCCTTTGAAGGCGTCGCCGCAGCACACATCGTTCTGTCCGGTCTTCTGTTCCTCGCTGCCGTTTGGCACTGGGTTTATTGGGATCTCGATCTTTTTGTTGACTCCCGTACCGGTAAGCCTGCCCTAGACTTGCCGAAAATGTTTGGGATTCACCTGTTCCTATCTGGTCTTCTTTGCTTCGGCTTTGGAGCCTTTCACCTCAGCGGCGTCTGGGGGCCTGGAATGTGGGTTTCTGACCCCTATGGTGTAACGGGCCATGTCCAAGCCGTTGCCCCCGATTGGGGCCCCAGTGGATTTAACCCCTTCAACCCTGGCGGCGTTGTGGCGCACCACATTGCCGCTGGTATCGTTGGGATTATTGCTGGTCTTTTCCACCTCAGTGTGCGTCCCCCTGAGCGTCTGTATAAGGCACTCCGGATGGGTAACATTGAGACGGTTTTATCCAGCAGTATTGCAGCGGTATTTTTTGCCGCATTCGTCGTCGCTGGCACCATGTGGTACGGCAACGCTACCACCCCCATCGAACTTTTCGGCCCGACCCGTTATCAGTGGGACCAGGGTTATTTCCAAAACGAAATTCAGCGCCGTGTGGATGCTGAAATTGCGTCAGGGGCAACACCTGCGGAAGCTTGGAATACAATTCCTGAAAAACTTGCTTTTTATGACTATGTCGGTAACAGCCCTGCGAAAGGTGGTTTGTTCCGTACAGGGCCGATGGATCAAGGTGATGGAATTGCTCAGTCTTGGGCCGGCCACCCTGTCTTCAAAGATGCAGAAGGTCGTGAGCTTTTTGTTCGTCGGATGCCCAACTTCTTTGAAACCTTCCCTGTGGTCATGACCGATGCGGATGGCGTCCTCCGGGCTGATATTCCGTTCCGTCGTTCTGAGTCTAAGTTCTCCGTTGAACAGGCTGGGGTTACGGTTTCCTTCTTGGGTGGCGAACTCAATGGTCAAACCTTCACCGATGCTGCCACTGTCAGAAAATACGCCCGTCGTGCCCAGTTGGGTGAGCCTTTCGAGTTTGATACTGAAACCCTTGGTTCTGACGGTGTATTCCGGACGAGCCCCCGTGGTTGGTTCACTTTTGGTCACGCTGTATTTGCGCTGCTGTTCTTCTTTGGTCACATTTGGCATGGTTCTCGGACGTTGTACCGTGACGTATTTGCTGGGGTTGACCCTGAACTGGCAGAAGAGCAAGTGGAATGGGGCTTCTTCCAGAAGGTTGGTGACAAGAGTACCCGTGCTAGCTAATTAAACACAGGTATCTATTGCATCGATCGGAAAGTTTTTTCCAATAATTCATTTTGAGGAGGTTGGGCCTTTAAGCCTAGCCTCTTTTTTCTTGGGAAAAATTAACTGGATTCGGGGGAGATGGTGGCGGTTTTCTACACTGGTTGCGAAAGAAGAGGATTCTGCAAAATTGAGGTATTCCCTGAATGAATTAAAAGAATATTATGTCGCTTTCTCCCAAGGCTCTTTATGATTGGTACCGCAACACCCTGCGCAATCCGAAATACCGGTGGTGGATTATTTTAGGCACTTTGGCATATTTGATCAGCCCCATTGATATTTCACCGGACTTTTTCCCCATTGCGGGTCAGATTGATGATGTGATGCTGGCGACATTGTTGATTGCGGAACTGTCCCAAATGGCCTTGGCTTTTTTCCAAGCCCGCCAAGAAAATTCCCAAGGGAAAACGACAACCCAGGGAGAAACGACGGCAACGGTGGATATCCCTTCGGTTTCGGTAGATGAATCCTAAATCAAAGCTTGTACGAGTAAAAAGGCGATCGCCGCACTGCCGACGGGCACCAAAAAATTATCAATGCCAAACTGGGCAATGCTTTCGAGCAAGGTAGAACAAAGGGCAACAACGAGGGCGATCGCCGCTTTTTGCCAAAGCATGAGGTCAAAACCGAGAAATAATAAACCGCAAATCAAGAAACCCACCCCAAACATTGTGGCGGTGCCTTCGAGGCTTTTTTTGTTGCCAAGAATTTCGTAGGGATGTTTGCCCAATTGGCTACCGACCACGGCAGCCAAACCATCGCCCCAGGCCATCACCAAAATGCCAAGCACCGCAAATACAGGTTGCTGAATCGACCAAAACCACCAGATCAACACCCCCATACTGAGGGCATAGAAAAAGGTGCCGAGGCTCTGGCGACCGACGCTATTCACGCTGGGTAAAATCGGCAGGAAGTAGGAAATCAGGGCAATTAAGCCTGCAATAAAGGCGGCAGCAATGCCAATTTCCATCGGAATATCAAACCACCAGGCGAGGAGAATGACATTACCACTGCCGATATGGACAATTTTGCGGGTCAGTTCTGGGCTTAGGTGATTTTTGCGACTGAGACCTTCGGCGATCGCCAACAGCGCCCCCAGATAAGTGATGACCGTTCCCAGGGGCATCCGGAGGGCTGGGGAAAAGATTTCCGCGACGAGATGATTGACATCCATAAAAAATTAAGGGCGAGATTACTCCCACCCCTAAAGCGCAACTTAGAATTGACCGGCTAAGGCTGCATTACAGCGTTCACAAATGGTGGGATCATCCGTAAAGGTGCCCACTTGTGTGGAGTAATTCCAACAGCGATCGCATTTGTGACCGTCCGCCTTGACCACGGCGATTTGGAGCTTGCCTTCAGCCAACTCCAGGGTGTCTTGGTACTGCTGATCGTCGAGGGCTGCCGTTACAAATTCCACCTGGGAAATAAGGAGCAAATAGCGCAGTTCATCCACCCGTGGGGACTCACTCAAACTATCGGCGGGATTTAGGGCCGCGAGCCAGTCTGTTAAGGCCCCATCCACATCGCGCATCAGAATTTTTGCTTCGAGGGAAGCACCGATTAATTTTTCTGTGCGGGCTTTTTCGAGAACGAGGTTCACGCTGTTGCGGATTTTGCGCAGTTCTTCCCACCGTTGGAATAAAGTTTCGTCCGCTGCCCATTGGGGATCGAGTTGATACCAACCCGCACTAAACACCGATTGATGCTCCGTTTCGTAGGGCAAGTTCTGCCAAATATCCTCCGCCATGTGACACAATACTGGGGCGATCGCCTTGGCCAGAGTTTCAAGGATAATCGCCATTACCGTTTGACAACTGCGCCGCCGGGGAGCATTCACATCAGAAATGTAGAGGCGATCCTTGGCAATATCGAGATAGAAATTCGACAGATCCACCACGCAGAAATTTTGCACCTTTTGGAAGAATTTAAAGAATTGGAATTCCTCAAAAGCTTCTGTAACTTCTGTAAAAACATTGTGGGTTTGATGCAAAATATACTTATCTAATTCCGGTAAATCACTGTAAGCAACTGCATCTTTCGCTGGATCAAAATCATGGATATTTCCTAATAAGAAACGGGCTGTATTGCGAATTTTGCGATAAACATCCGCCAACTGTTTCAGAATTGTTTGGCCAATGGGCACATCTGAAGAGTAATCCACCGAAGAAACCCATAGGCGCAGCACATCTGCACCATAGGGCGGTTCGGTTTTCTGGTTTTTGCCGCCATTAATAATGATATTGGGATCAACAACATTTCCCAGGGATTTACTCATTTTGTAGCCCTTTTCATCGAGCACAAAACCGTGGGTTAATACCGTTTTATAGGGGGCCACATTATTAACAGCCACACTGGTTAAAAGACTCGACTGGAACCAACCCCGATGCTGGTCAGAACCTTCTAAATACAGATCCACAGGATAATTTAAACCGTCCCGCTGTTTAGCCACAGCCGCCCAGGAAGAACCCGAATCAAACCACACATCCATGGTATCGGTACCCTTGCGGTAAGTGCGACCATTGTCACGATATTCCTCCGGTAAAAGTTCTTCTACCGAACGTTTCCACCAAGCGTCAGAACCTTCCTTGGCAATGATTTCTTTAACGTGGTTAATGGTGGTTTCATTTAACAATGCTTCCCCGGTTTCCTCGTCGTAGAAAACAGGAATGGGGACACCCCAATTGCGTTGCCGGGAAATACACCAGTCACTGCGATCGCCAACCATGGCCGTGATCCGATTTTCCCCCTGGGCCGGAATCCACCGCACCCCCTTAATTGCCTTGAGAGCTTCATCCCGGAACCCTTCCACGGAGGCGAACCACTGTTCTGTGGCCCGGAAAATCGTCGGTTTTTTGGTACGCCAATCGTAGGGATATTTGTGTTGGTAGGCTTCTTGTTTTAAAAGAGCACGTTTTTCCGTTAAAGCCGCGATGATTGCGTTATTTGCTCCGTCGAGAACATTTAAGCCCGCAAATTCGCCTGCTTCTTCAGTTAAAGTTCCTTCTGCATCTACCGGGGAAAGGATGGGTAAACCATATTTCTGGCCCGTGATGTAGTCTTCCTGACCATGGCCTGGCGCAGTGTGAACGAGGCCCGTCCCAGATTCCGTTGTGATGTAGTCACCACCAGCCACCACCGGACTGGTGCGATTGTAGAGGGGATGCTGATAGGTGCAATGTTCAAGGATTTCCCCTTTAAAGCTGGTTTTCACTGTTAAGGCAGCGTCAAAGGTTTTCGTTAAACTTTCTGCGAGATCCTTGGCCACCACTAAATATTTCTGGGCGCAGAGGCTACCATCGGTTTCTACCACGGCATATTCCAGGTCAGGATTAATCGCCACAGCCAAGTTACCAGGCAATGTCCAAGGGGTTGTTGTCCAAATCGCCACGCCCAAACTATCGGCAAATTCGCCTAAAGTAGCTTTGGCTTCCGGGCTTAGATCCGTGATCGGAAAAGAGACATAGATACTTTGGGAAGTGTGGCCTTCGGGGTATTCAAGTTCTGCCTCGGCGAGGGCCGTTTGGGAACTCGGACTCCAATGGACGGGCTTCAGACCGCGATAGATATAGCCTTTGAGGGCCATGTCGCCAAATACGCCGATTTGAGCCGCTTCATATTCTGGGGTGAGGGTGAGATAAGGGTTTTCCCAGTCGCCCCAAACGCCATACCGTTGAAATCCGGCTGCTTGGGCTTTTTGGGTTTTGAGGGCAAAGTCACGGGCTTTGTAACGCAGTTTAAGGGGCGTGAGATTTTGCCGGGCATCGGCACTGAGATTTTGCAGTACCTTTAATTCGATGGGTAAACCGTGACAATCCCAACCGGGGACATAGTGGGTTTTGTAGCCTTGTAAGAGCTTGTACTTATTAATGATGTCCTTCAGCACCTTGTTTAGGGCATGGCCCATGTGGAGGTCGCCGTTGGCATAGGGGGGGCCATCGTGCAGCGTAAAGAAGTCTTTGGGGTTATTCTGCGCTAGGTCTTCGTAAATGCGGTTTTCTTGCCAGAATTTTTGGATTTCTGGTTCTTTTTGGGGAGCATTGGCCCGCATATTAAAGGTGGTTTTTGGCAAATTAACGGTATCTTTGTAGCTCTTTGCGTCTGTCACGGTGGCTGTGGTGGCTGATGTTTACAAATGTTTGCTATGGCTGATTTTAACTTGCCATGGCTTTTCCCGTGAATCTCGGTGAAAAAAGGCGATCGCCAACGTCCTGGGATTCATTAAATAGAATGGAGGGTGATCGGCAAGGGGAGATAAAGTGATGCTGACAAAACAACGGGCGGATCGGGTGCTGTTGAGTAATATCAGTTGGCAACAGTTTGAGAATATCCTGCGGGATTTGGGAGAAAGCCGTGCCAGTCGCGTGGCCTACTGTGATGGAGCTTTAGAAATTATGACGCCCCTCCCTGAACATGAATTTTATAAAGAGGCGATCGGTGATGCGATCAAAGATTGCGCCGATGAACTAGAAATTGATTATGAAAGTCTCGGCTCAACCACCTGGCGCAAACCGGCGGCCAAAGCAGGTTTAGAACCGGACAATTGTTTTTACTTCCAGCATGAACCCTTGATCCGGGGCCAGTTGGACTATGACCTCGCTAAAGATCCGCCTCCCGATTTGGCTTTAGAAATTGAACTGACAAGCCGCTCTTTAGAACGGTTTCCCATCTATGCACGGTTAGGAGTGCCGGAAATTTGGAGCTATGAGGATGGCAAAATAACCATTTATCTCCTTGACCAGGGAGAATATCGCGTTTCAGAAACGAGTTTGGCCCTGCCGCAAATTTCAGTGACAAAAATGATGGCTTTGATCGAAGAAAATCGTCCCTTAGGTCGTCGGGCGATCCGCCGCGCCATTCGGGAGTGGGCAAAAACCCTGTAATCCTTAAACCATCAATCATTATCGCCAATGTGAAACACTTAATAGATTAATTTCTCAAATCGAGAGGTGATTGACAGGATGCTCTCTCGCCTTGTGCTTTGTAATGTTAACGGCAAAACGCAGCGGCGGCAGATAACATCGAACTAAGCACCAGTGGCTTTCGTCCGTCCGCTACCGTGATGTGTTAGGTTGCGGCTACTCTCCCTGATTATGCTTCTGCAAGAAGTTTTCATAATGCTTTCTGAGTGCCTCGCTATTAGGTAATGCAAACGTATCCTTTGGCAAAATGAGCTTCTTACCAAAAAGTTCCTGATAACAGGTTTCAATAAGTTCTGGGGCAACTATTACTTCATAAGTATCTGGCTGAACCGATAGCAAATATAGATCAAATAAAGTGTGTATATCCGCTCTTAGTGGTAACCCATTTGTGATGTGATTAGTTTGAGTACCTTGATAGGGAAAGATATGCGCCGCTTCTATTGCTGGTTCTGCATCACAGCCAGAAATAGCGCACCGACCAGCATAAGCAGTAAGTAGCTTACGACGAAACTCAGATTGCCCTTGGCGTTGCACAATAGAAGCTGTGACTCTTCTTCTTGCATCCTCTAGATTCTCAACGTTAAAGTATCCTTCTGCTTCAATTCTTTGTCGCTCGTCTCGCAACTCCGCTAGGTCATCCTGATTCTCAAGCTGATTACTCCAAAACTTGTTTAGGCGACGTTTATGTCTGCTTTGCTGAAACTCTACACTACGAGTACGGGAAATTGGTGAATTTAGAATTTTGGTGGATGCGTTTGAGTAAGACAACCAAAATTCAGAACTTTCAAGCAAGGCACTAACATCTGTAATATCATCTAGATGTGCCCAAGTAAGAGGATCGTACTTTTGCGTAGATTTAACAGGCTTATAATCAACTTTAGGAATGACTACCGGATTTTGGTCTAAAAGCACCCAAATACCATAATCAGGATTAGACAGATTGATTGCAGCCAAAAATATGCCACCCACCACTAAGCTCACTGTTTGTTCATGAACTCCAAACCACGCTTCATCTGGATGCTGCGTATGTTCAAAAACTAGATCAAAAAATCTTACTAAGTCTCTACTTAGGGTGTTAGGTAGTTTTCGATGTTTTGCGACCCATTGCTCTATGTCACTTTGCCAAGATGAAGGGTCAATACCTCTTACGCTTTTGTAATGTCGGGCAAACAGTTCAAAAATCCGATTGATCTCATCTACTGACTTATCACCAAAACGTACTCCTGTCCGATAGCCCAAGTTACGCCAAGTTAGTCTTTGAAGAGTGATTGGCGAATAAATCCGTTGACGAATAACTGCATCTTCCCAACCTGATTTGAATTGCCCTCTACGGAGATTATCTGGATACTTGCGAATATCCTGTTTATATTCAATTTCCGAGATAATTTGTTCGCACTCTTGAACATTAAGCACCACCAGACAACCTCTCGCTATGTCCTCACCGATATTTTAAGCAACCTAACTAGTGATTATGCGGAAAAAGTCCATCTAAAATGCCTCATAGCACTTTTATTTGGAAGAATTCCGTATAAAATTCCTACTGGGGATGTTATGCAGACGACATCCATATAAGGTGGTTATCCAGATATTGTACAGACTTCATTTCCATCGTAAACAATAACCTCTGCATAAGCTTCTGGATTTTTTCCGGGGAGTGATTAGCCTTAGTATAGTGACCCTGGCACTGAGATTGATCAAAGCAAAAAGGCGATTTTCGATTTTAGGGTCATTCTTGAAAATAGACCATTGAGAGGTTGGGCCACCTGCTGTGCCATTCGAGAGTGGGCGAAAACCCTCTAGGCCAAGCCAAAGATTGCTAATCATTGAGGACTGTTACGTTTCAGTAAAGGAAAGGGAGCGATCGCCTAAACTATTCAGAAGCAATTTTTCATCTGGATTTTATTTTTGCCAACTATGTTCCCTTCTAGCCGCCCCCGTCGCCTTCGCCAAAGTGAGTCGCTTCGCCGCATGGTGCGGGAAAATACCTTTACGGCCAATGATTTGATCTATCCCCTCTTTGCAGTGCCCGGAGAGGCGATCGCCAATGAAGTAAAGTCGATGCCCGGTGTTTATCAACTGTCCATCGATAAGATCGTCACCGAGGCCAAGGAAGTTTGGGAACTGGGCATTCCGGCGGTGATTTTGTTTGGCATTCCCCCCGAAAAAGATAACGATGCAACCGGAGCCTGGCACGATTGCGGCATTGTCCAAAAGGCAACCACGGCGATCAAGGAAGCAATTCCTGAAATGACAGTCATTAATGACACTTGTCTGTGTGAATATACGCCCCACGGTCACTGCGGTTACCTGCAAACCGGAGACTTAACCGGACGCGTCTTAAATGATCCCACCCTTGAACTGCTGAAAAAAACCGCTGTATCCCAGGCCAAAGCTGGCGCGGATATTATCGCGCCTTCGGGGATGATGGATGGTTTCGTCGCCGCGATTCGTGAAGGTTTAGATGAAGCTGGTTTTACGAATATTCCGATCATGGGCTATTCCGCAAAATATGCCTCGGCTTACTATGGCCCCTTTCGGGATGTGGCCGAATCTGCTCCCCAATTTGGCGATCGCCGCACCTACCAAATGGATCCGGGTAATGGCCGCGAAGCCCTCAAGGAAGTGGAACTCGACATCCTCGAAGGGGTAGATTTCGTCATGGTCAAACCGGCCCTCGCCTACATGGACATCATTTGGCGGGTCAAGGAAATGACCAACCTGCCCGTCGCCGCCTACAACGTGTCTGGAGAATATTCCATGGTCAAAGCCGCCGCCTTAAACGGTTGGATTGACGAGAAAAAAGTCGTCCTCGAAACCCTCACGAGCTTTAAACGGGCGGGCGCAGATTTGATTCTCACCTACCACGCTAAAGACGCTGTGCGCTGGTTAGCAGAGTAAATTTTGGCCTGGGACATATTTCCCCGAACCAACAAATGAATGAATCATGGGGACGCTTGTGAGTTGTCCCCTTTTTTGTGATCAAAGAAAGCCCCGTACATCCTACGGAGCCAATTCTTTTTCGGAAACATCAACAACTATTCCACCTCGAAACTGCCACCCCAAGGCCCATAACTAGAGGTTGTAATGCCGTTGCGTTCTGTGCCGACAAAATCCGTTTGGGAACCCAGCACTTTGACCGTCACATTGCCCCCAGTAGTTGGTTCTACCAGGCCTGCGTGGACAGCCGCCGTACAAATCGATGAGCCATCACTGTAGATATCCGTGCCCCAAATTTTTTCTGTGGGTTGTCCCGCCGGACAAATCACGTTGAGGGTCTGGCCTATTTGGCTCCGCAGACCAAGCATTCCTGGGGTTGTTTCCCAGTCAATGGCCCGGACTTTGGCCGTTTGGGTGCTGGGCTGGTGGTGGCTGATCTGGGTAGTGGGTTGGTGGTGGGCTACGGTGGGTGCAGGGTCATGGTGGGCAAGGGTGGCAACGGGGGCGATCGCCAACCCCAAAAACACACAACTGCCAAGGGTCAAATACTTCATCGCAAACAATTACTCTAGAAAACACAGACAAAGATTATGCTTTGCCGCTAAGAAAACAGAACACTCTTCCTCAAAGTTTAAGTCCAAGCCTGATCCACTGCCATATTTGCTTCGGGGTGAATGTAGGCGGGCTTTTCTTTGCGGGGTAGCTGACCAGATAAAACGAGGTGGGCCATGGTATCACAAATCACGCGGGTCGCCATCAGGGACGTGATATCGCTAATGTCGTAGGGCGGTGAAACTTCGACGATTTCCAAACCACAGACGGGGGCCTTCCGGACGATTTTACCGAGGAGAGCGAGGGCTTCCCTGGGCAATAAACCGCCTGGTTCTGGCCAACCTGTGCCGGGGACAAATCCCGCATCAATGCAGTCAATGTCAAAGCTGATGTAAACACAATCGGTACCATCTAGGGCACGCTCCAGGGCAAACTCCGCCGCCGCATCGATACCCATTTCGGTAATATCAGTCACCGTGAGAATATTGGTCGCCCGTTCTCGACAAACCTTGACCCCTTGCCGGGGCACCTGCCAACCGCCAATCCCCAACTGCACCAGATTTTTGGCGGGAGCATTGGCCATATTGGTGGCATGGAACCAAGGACAGGTGTGCATCCGCTCGTCTAAATCTGTTTCCTGGGTATCCACATGGCGGTCAAAGTGAATAATGCCTACTTTTTTATCGCCTAAATGCCGACAAACCCCCCGCACCGTGGGAAAGCCAATGGAATGGTCGCCGCCGAGAATAATCGGGAAAGCACCGGAACTAAACACATGGGCGACCCCTTTAGAAATTTGATCAAAGGATTTTTCGTTATTGGCCGGAATCGTAAAGACATCCCCCACATCACAAAGGGTAATTTGCTCCCGCAGATCAATGCCCATCTCAAAGTTGTAGGGGGTATAGAGAGCCGAGATCCGCCGAATCCCCTGGGGGCCAAAGCGAGTGCCGGGGCGATAGGTGGTGCCAGAGTCGTGGGGGACGCCAAGGATGGCCACGTCATATTCACCAACCTTGCGGACATCTTCGAGATAAGGGGCCTTTAGGAAAGTATTGATCCCGGCATAGTGGGGCAGTTCTCCTCGGGAAAAGGTGGGAATGCTGCGGTCTTTGATACTGGCGGCGGCTTCGAGGCCGTATTCCAGGCCCCGGTCTACTTCCTGTTGCCAACCGGTGAGGGGGAGGTGAGATTCTTTTTCGAGGGCTGCTTGGGCTTCACTGGGGGGACGAAAATTCGGTTGTTCACTCATGGTGATCGCGCCTTTTTTGGGACGAATTTAGTTAACGATAGCAGTAACCAGGCAAATTCTTGGTTTTTGGGTTAATTACGCAAGATAGCTTTGCATTTTATGGGGTCTGTACTGCTTCTATGGGGACTTCACGCATTAGTTGCATCACATGGTATTTGTAATCAATAAATTCCGGCGATCGCTTAATTTCGTCGCCATGGTGGTGGGAAAAATCTACCTTTAATTCTTCTTTGATACGTCCCGGATGGGCGGCCATGACATAGATCCGTTGACCGAGAAAAATGGCTTCTTCGACATCGTGGGTAATCAAGAGAATACTGATTTCGGTTTGCTCCCAAATTTCTAGGAGAAATTGCTGCATATTTTCTTTGGTGAGAACATCCAAGGCCCCAAAGGGTTCATCCATTAACAAAATCTTTGGTTGGGAAGCGAGGGCGCGGGCGATCGCCACCCGTTGTTTCATCCCCCCAGAAAGCTGTTTTGGCAGTGCTTCTTGGAATGGCCCTAAACCGACCACATTGAGATAGTAATAGGCCCGTTCGTAACGCTCTTTTTTCGGCACCCCCTGCAATTTCAAGCCAAAGGTGACATTATCCAAAACAGAAAGCCAAGGATAAAGGGTATAGCGTTGAAAGACCATGCCCCGGTCGGCCCCAGGCCCAATAATTTCTTGTTGATCGACAGTCACCTTACCAGCACTTTGGGTTTCGAGGCCCGCAATGATCCTCAAGAGGGTAGATTTCCCCGAACCGGACGCCCCAACTACACAAACAAATTCGCCTCCCTCGACGTGGAGACTAATATTTTGGAGAGCCGTAATTTTTCCGTGGCGAGTTTGGAAAAATTTATGGACTTGATCAACTTCTAAATGCATGATGTTTCTAGTCGAGAGACCAGCGGCAGAGGAATCTTTGGAGCCAAATAAAACAGAGGTCAATGAGGAGGCCAATTAGGCCAATCACAATTAAGCCAGCGAAAATTTGGTCAGTATTTAAAAATCTTTGGGCGACACTAATGCGCCTGCCTAGCCCTTCTGTGGCGGCCACCAATTCTGAGACGATTACTAGGTTCCAGGAGGCGGCGATATTCACCCGGCCAGCGTCAATGATTTTGGGCAAAATGTAGGGAAAAATCACTTTGATCACGATTTGGGGTCGATTTCCCCCCAGGGTGTAGGTGGCCTCAATCAGTTCTTTGGGGACAAATTTTACGGCATCCATAATCATCAAAGTATTGAAGAAAAGGGTGCCAATAAAAATCAATAAAACCTTGGGAATTTCCCCGACGCCGAAATATAAAACCAATAAGGGAATAAAAGCGGGGGCCGGCATATAGCGGACAATGCCGATGATCGGTTCACACAGCGCCCGGATACTGGCAAAGGCCCCCATCAAAATGCCCAAAGGAATCGAAATGATGACCGCGAGGCTAAACCCCGTCAGCACCCGCAAAACGCTGTAAATAATGTCTTTTTGCAGGTCGCCGCTGGCCCACAAATTGGTGATCGCCTCCCAGACAGCCATGGGGGTGGGTAGAAAGAGCGGTTTAACCCAGCCCTGACTGGAGATAATCCCCCACAAAATGAGAGGCAACAGAATCGAGGCAGACATCAACAGCCAACGTAACTTTGGGGGAATTCCAGAGGTGATATCCCAAAATAAAGAGGGCTTGAGCATCCGGAAAGAGGGTTTGATAACGGGCGCTTTAGTCATGGCGATCGCCAAAATAATGGATTTTAAAAATCCCCCGGAGTGAGAAGACCGAGGGATGCAAAAAGCTACTGTTTTTCTGCGTAGGCTTTAACGAAAGAAGGGTCAAATAAACCACTGAGATCCGCTGGCGCCTCAATTAACCCCGCATCCACCAAGAAAGTATTAATTTCCTGGGCGGCGTAGTTCAGGGAGATCATGCTTTCTTCTGTAGAATCAAAGGCTATTAGGTTATCTTCAAGGCTAAAAATTGTCGTTCCCGCATCATATTCTTGATATTCTTCGACGGAAACATTGGCTCGCGCCGCCATGATTTCCAGGGCTTCCTCTGGATTTTCTTCAATGAAATCTAGCACCGCAAACCAAGTATCCACTAACCCTTGAACCGCTTCGGGATTATTTTGAATTAGCTCACGACTGACCACCAAATGATCCGGAATTGCCCCCGGAAAATCTGCCGAAGAAATGAGGATTTTACTGCCTTCCCGCTCTAAAGCCTGGGTCGTAAAAGGGGCAAAGGCTCCCACCGCATCCACCTGACCAGCGACAAATGCAGCAGCGGCGGCCCCCGTTTCTAGGGGTTTGATAATCACATCATCGGGGCCAAGGCCAGCTTCCTGGAGTGCCAGCAATAGGAGAAAATGATCGACGGTGCCCTCTTCAATGGCGATGGTTTTTCCCTGTAAATCCTCAATACTATTAATGCCTTCGCTGACAATAATTTGATCATTCCCTGTGGAGTTATCATTCACCAGAACAATCACTTGTTCAGAACCCGCTGCCACTGAACTAATCGTGTCATTCAGGGTTTGGGTATTTGCGTCTAGCTGTCCCGCCGCAAAAGCATTAATTGAATCTAAATAACCATCAAACCAAGTCAAGTTTACATCAACGCCATTCGCTTCAAATAGGCCTTTTTCTGCGGCAATTTGCCAAGGAAACCAACCGGGCCATGCGCTAAAACCAAGGGTAATTGTTTCTGTTTCCGCTGTTGGAGTTTCCGGAGTTTCACCTGTTGTTGTGGGCGGTGTACTTTGGCAGCCGATGGTCAAGGCAAGACCCGCACAAAATAGCGCCGGTCGGATCAGAAGACTAGGCAGTTTTAGCATAGGAAAATGACAAGAATAAACGCAAGGGATCAATTAAAAGGCGATCGCACCTTGCCTGTTGTTTATCCTGTTTTCGGACAAATTATGCTGTAACTTTCATTACATCTTCCCGATGACAACTTTTTTTAACCCAGTCATACCAAGTTTCTAAACCTTCCCCAGTCTGGGCAGAAACGGGGATAATCGTCGCGTGGGAATTCATTTGGCGGACATGATCAATAATCCGTTGGACATCAATGTTTAGATAGGGAACCAGGTCAATTTTTGTAACCAATAAACAGTCCGCTTCTTGGAACATAACGGGATATTTGAGGGGTTTATCTTCTCCTTCCGTCACACTAAGGAGCGCAATTTTTGCATGTTCACCCACTTCAAATTCGGCGGGACAAACGAGATTTCCTACATTTTCCACAAGCAATAGATCAAAATCATTTGGGTTATATTCCTGTTCGAGGCGGTGCAATCCCCCGGAAACCATCTTGGCATCTAAATGGCAGGAACGCCCCGTATTAATGGGGATCACAGGCACGCCGTATTGACGGAGGCGATCGGCATCGAGTTCTGTGGTCATATCCCCTTCAATGACGGCCATTTTTAAGTCATCTCTTAGGGCGGCCAGGGTTTTTTCGAGTAAAACAGTTTTACCAGCACCGGGACTACTCATCACATTGAGGCAGGTCAGGCCCCAGGCATCAAAATGTTCACGGTTGTGGTCAGCAAGGTCTTGGTTGGCATGGAGGAGATTGACCCCCAGGGCAGCGTCAAAGGTCTGGTGCATGGTGGTTAGTTCCTAGGAATGGAGAGTTAAGGGAGCGTATTCAATGCGGTCGATTTTTAGCTCACGACCGGAGCGGATATCATCCATAGGCTGATGACAGTCTGGGCAAGAATATTGCAGGCCGATATTGGGGGCATATTCTTGTTGGCAGGTGTGGCAGTAGGCAATCAGGGGCGTTTCTTGGATCACCAGGGCTACCCCATCGAGAAACGTGCCTTGGGTTTGGGCAGCAAAAGTGAATTCCAAGCTGACGGGTTCAACACAGGTGAATTGCCCCACGATGAGGTGGACTTTTTCGATCTTGACGGGTTCGGGATGGCTATCCTGCCAATCTTTAATGGTCAAGATGAGTGCCTTGGTCATGTCCACTTCATGCATCGCCAGAGGCTCCGGATTGAGGGCTACTTTCGTCCACGATACAACAGGAATTGGGACAGAAATGTTTAGTTTATTGTTGACTGGAGGAATAGATGAATGCTCATGCGGGGTTGTCCATGAGGGCTTGAATTTGGGCGATCGCCCCTGGAATATCTTTCGCGACCGAAAACTGACCGGGAGCAAGTTCCGTAAAAAAGGCTTGGGTGGCCGGGCTGGGTTGCCAGAGAATGACGGGCTTATGGTTTTTCAGGGCGAGGGCAATTTCTGAGACGGTGCCCAAACCGCTGCCCACTGCCACCACCACATCCGCACTGAGAACATTGACGTTATTGCGGCCATGGCCCAAATCTGTACAAATAGCAATATCGACGCTGTCGGCTAAACCCTGGTGATTCTTTCCCGGCAAAATGCCCACCGTTAACCCCCCAGCTACTTTTGCTCCCTGACTGGCCGCGGCCATCACCCCAGCCTCCCTGCCCCCGGTGAGCAGTACCCACCCTGCTTCGGCGATCGCCTTTCCCAGATCGTAAGCGGCGGTTAAATTTTCTGGAGTAGCGCCGCCCCCCGGCCCCATCACCCCGATGATCGTTTTGCGCATTGTTAATCTAGTTCCCGGCGACCTTCTAAGGCCCTGGCCAAAGTGACTTCATCGGCATATTCCAAATCACCGCCCATGGGCAAGCCAAAGGCAATGCGGGTAACTTTAGTAAAGGGTCGCAGCAGTTGCGCCAGGTACAACGTCGTCGTTTCCCCTTCTACACTGGGATTGATCGCTAAAATCACTTCCTTGGTTTTCTCAGCGCTTACCCGTTGTACTAGGGCCTGGATTGTCAGTTGCTCCGGGCCAATGCCATCCATCGGCGAAATTACGCCCCCCAGGACGTGATATTTTCCCCGATATTCCCGGGTTTTTTCGAGGGCGATCACATCCCTGGAGTCCGCCACCACACAAATTACGTCTGGCTCCCGTTGGGGATTGCGACAAATATCACAAACCGAAGTGGCCGACAGATGGAAACATTTTTGGCAAACGCCCACCTGTTTTTTCGCGTTCAATAGTGCCTGGGCAAAGGCTTCCACATCCTTTTCCGGGCGCTTGATGACGTATAGGGCAAGGCGTTGGGCGGTTTTCGGGCCAATACCGGGTAAGCGCTGGAACTGTTCGATCAAGCGGGCGAGGGGGGGCGTATAAATGGCAGGTTCCTCCAGGGACGGTCAAATTCTCCGAACCCTATTCTAAAAGGCGATCGCCTCAGCCTTAATAGTGGGTGCCTGATTTGCGGTGGTGGACGGCGGTCATGCCGTTATTTTGCAGCACTTGCCCCTTGTCGGTGGTCGCATAGATCACCCAATGGTCACCACATTCGAGCCGATTCGCCACAGTACATTCGAGATAGGCGAGGGCATCGGTGAGGATCTGGCAGCCATTGTCCGCCGTTTCCGTTGCCACCCCGGCAAAACGATCTTCCCCAGGGGCAAAGGGTTTGAGGAAATGTTTCATTAGCCCTAAATGGTTCCCCTCCTGGAGGACATTAATCACGAAATTAGTGCCCTTGTGGAGGAGAGATTCGATCGCCCGTTCCTTAGCCACCGCTACCGTAAAGCCAGGGGGATTGAATGTTGCTTGGGAGACCCAGGAAGCCAGCATTGCCCCAGAAAGGTTGTCCTGTTGGGTCGTAACGATACAAAGGGAACCGACAATCCGGCCCAGGGCTTGTTCCAGGTTGTCTGATTGGGATGTGGAAGCCACATTTTGTTTCGGTTGCCGCCGTTTAGCCGCTTTTTTAATCGCCTGGGCAAAGTCTGTCCCTGTTTCTTCGCAGGTTTTTAGGGTCACTGCCGTAGGTTTAAATTTGACGCGGATTGGCTCGAAGCCCATTTGGTAGCCCGCATCTTTAAATTTGCCTTCGAGGAGATCAATTGCCTCACCACTCCAACCAAAGGAACCAAAGACCCCAGCCAGTTTATTTTTGTCGGCATTGTTTAGAACGATTCCTAGGGCCGTTTGGATCTGGGTCGGGGCATGGCCGCCGAGGGTCGGGGAACCCATCACAAAGCCACTACACCGGGAAATGGCCCCTTTAATTTCCTCTGGGTCAGCGTGTTCAGCATTAAAGGTTTCGACCATCACCCCCGCTTTGGAAATGCCATGGGCGATCGCCTGGGCGACAGTAGCCGTATTGCCGTAGGCCGAGGCGTAAATGAGGGCAACGGACAGTTCGTTTTTCTGTTTTTCGATCCAGTGGCGGTAGTTATTGAATAGTTCCTGGCGGCTGTAGCGGATTAGGGGACCATGGCCAGGGGCATAGATTTTCGCAGGGATGTCTTCAATTTTGTTCAAGCCAGCGAGAGTTTGGCGGATGGAACTGGCCATCACACAGTCGAAATAATAGCGGCGGTCTTCGTCGTAAAATTGCCAGCCTTCGTCAAAAACTTGATTGCCGCAAACGTGGGCGCCAAAAAATTTATCCGTAAAGAGAATTTCCTCTTGGGGGTCGTAGGTGCAGAGGTGACCGGGAAAACGGGGAGTCGGCGTCGGGATAAATTCCAGCCCATGGCTTTTGCCCAAATCGAGGGTGTCACCACTTTTAACGATCTGTACCTTGGGAGTTTCATCCTTGAGTAAATCCTTAAGGGCGATCGCCGCTGGGTTAGAACAAACCAACGTCACCTGGGGCGCAAGTTTGAGCAGTGCCTTGAGGGTAAAACAGCGGTTGGGGTTGGTATGGCCGAGGATAATGTAATCTAGTTGGCTTAGGTCTGTGCGGTTTTGGATTTCTGTTAAAAATAGCTCGGAAAAAGATTCCCCAGGGGGATCAAGCAATGCCGTTTTTTCCCCAGTGATCAGGTAGCTATTGGCCGTTGTCCCCTTTTGTAGGCCGTATTCAATCTCGAATTTGAGGCGATCCCAGGTGCGCGATCGCAGCAGCAGAACGTCATCACTCACCAAATAGGGTTGGATATCTCTGGGGGGTGTTGCAACGGCCATAAAATTTTGGGGATCAAAATGTGCTTCGAATCCCAGTATCGCAAACTTCGGCGGGCGATCGCCATTCGGTGACAATGCGTAAAATTTATCGCCCCAATTGGCAAACTCAATGCCCTAATCCCTTAATTTGCCGCGAGGTAGGGGACAATGGTACGTTCAATCATCGCTAACAATTCTGCCTGGGTCGCACCATAGGCCAAATGGGCGGCGATCGCCAATCCTCCCGCACCGACTCCTTCTTTGACGTAACCCTGTTCGTAGGATTGCAGTTGTGAATATTGAGAAGTTTGAAAACTGAGTTGCGTCGCTAATAAAGGCACTTCACCAATTAACTCGGCCAAACCCACCGTGTCCCCCGTCGGATCTTCTGCGACCCAGCGTGTCGTTCCCACCGCAATATTTTTCGGATCAAAATCAAGCGAATGGTACTTACAAATCCGTTCCATCAAGGCATACACCGCTAACATTTGTGTTCCCCCTGCGAGCAAAACTCCTTGAGTCCTGCTTAAGGCGATCGCCATGCCAGCGACGAAAATCTGCATCGGATCGCCCACTGCCGCCACTACTGCAAAAGGATCAGGGTTTGGGTTTAAATTCGCTTTTTTTAAACCTGTTTGCACAATTTGCCACTTTAAATCGTGGTTACATTCGATATAACTGCTATTCACTTTCTGGTTGGCGTCATAACCTAATCCTGTTAACACCCCCAATGCCGTTGTGGTGCCTGCGACCACACATTCTCCCAACACGAACAAATGATTGAGATATTGGGTTGCTAATGTTTCGCCCCAGGTTAAACCCTGCTCGAAAAGTTTGTTCACCGTTGAAAATTCGAGGGCCTTTCCTGTCGAAACACACCTTGCTTTTTGACCACTGACATCAATACAATCCACGGCATTTTTGTCTGGTTTAAGCCATAAGCCCGTGTCAAATAAATAGGCAGGAATTTGATAATGCGACAAAATAGCACGGGATAAAATCGCCGGCGACGCCCCGACAATTAACGGTGGTAAGGGATAAATGGCTTTTTCTCGGAAACCATGGCAAATACATTCTGCATCGGCGATCGCTGTATATTTGCGCGCCTCTGGGGTGGCCCCGGCAGCGGAAATGTTCGGAATTAAAGCCGTATCTGTAAAGCCCAACCCACAGGCGAAAACGACCGATTTTTGCTGGTGGTTACTGAGCCAAGCCTGGCCCTGGGTCTGTTGTGTATAAATGCGGATCATGTTGCCTTTCCTTGCCCTCAGTCTAGCCAGAACGATATTTCCCTCCTAAAAAAATTAGGAGAATCGCAATGATCCCCCTAATCTTCCTACTTATTCGTGATATTTCCGAACATCAAGATTCAATAACCAAGACAGAAATTCTTTAGCGGAAACGCTTCTTCCGACGGGCCACAGCCTTACGCTTACGCTTCTCGATGGGCGTTTCAAAGTGACGACGACGTTTGATATCAGCAAAAATACCAGCTTTAGAAACTTGACGCTTAAAGCGACGTAATGCAGATTCGATATTTTCGTTTTGTCCAACAACCACTTGGGTCATAGGGTATCCTCCTTTGTTGGTGATGTTATTAATTGAAATAGATGGAGCCGGGCAAATGATTTTTTACGTCATTTCCTCGAAAAACATTTGGCAAACTGCCAGATATACGATCTTAGGATCTTTTTGGGGGGAGTTGCAAGGTTTGTCTTGTGAGGCATTCAGAAAAATGAGCTTAATCGAAAGCCACTTAAGGAAAGGCAACACCGGATCAAAACATGGTAGTCAGTGTCGTTTTTTTCGAGGTTTATCAGCCAATAAAGCTGATTCTTTAGTTAAAGTCCCGTACACCACCTCCAAAGGGGGTATTCAAAAGGCTCGTGAATCTTGATGGGAAAAAATATTTCACTCAGACTGCTAACAATACCAAAAAACCGGCAATTAAACCACTCAACATAATGCTGCCGCACCAATAGGCGAGTTTGGGATTCCCAATCGTCCGAGTAAAGCCGACTTTGACAAGGGTGTTGGCTGTTACGGCTAACCAAATACCATACATGGCAACTTTTTCGGGAAGGTCGTCTTGTACCGCGTTGGCGAGGGATAAACTCACGGCATCGACATCGGCAAAGCCAGACAGGGCAGAGAGGAGATAAATCCCCTGTTCACCAAATTCTTCCTGGGCCCACCGCACCAACAGGGATAAAACCACCAGGAGAGCGGTGTATTGAATTGCGGAACCGAGTTCAACGGGATTATTCACGCTCACTTCGGCGGCGGGTCTGTCCTGGGGTTGGGTTTTCCAACGGGCGATCGCCACTGCGGCAATCACAGGAATCAAACCCAAAATTAATAAAGGAGCCGCCAACTTGTAGGCCAGAGTTTGACTGACTACAGCAATCACCAACAACAAACGAGGGGCCATAATGCCATTGGCAAGGACAATGCCAGCCGCAAGGGAAATGGTTTCGCTGGGTTGTTGTTTGGCCATGCGAGAAAAGGAAACCGTCAAGGCAGTGGAGGAAGCAATCCCCCCAAAAAAGCCCGTTAACATCAGCCCGACTTGACTACCTAAAATGCGAATCGCAAAGTAACCAATGTAGGAAATGCCTGCAATTAACAACACTAGCCAACCGATCGCCCGTGGATTAAGAGCATTCCATGGCCCCATGGCTTGGTTGGGCAGAAGGGGTAACACGACCACCGCAATCAGCAGTAGTTGGAGAGTTGCAATTAATTCCTGGCGCTGGAGCCAATTGAGGGTTTTTGTGAGTTCCGGTTTTGCCCCTAGGATCCAGGCCACCACCACCGCCACGGCGATCGCCTCTTGGGTAAAGCCACTCAAGGCCAAGGCTCCCAGACAAAAGGTGATCATTAAGGCCAATTCTGTCGTGCTGCCATAATCACCGGATTTTTTCGCGGTTAAAACGTAGGAGGTGGCCACCAAACCCGCTAAACCGAGGAAAATGCCGACAAGAATACCAAATCCCCAACTTTGCGCCAGTAAAGCGGCAATTCCCCCTAGTAAGCCACAAATTGAAAAATTGCGGAGGCCGCTATCGCCGTAACCCTCATCGTCGGCCCGGTTGCGCCAGCCCCGTTCTAGGCCAATAATCACCCCCAAGGCTAAGGCGATCGCCAACTCGACAATCACATCTAAATTCATCGCATTCCTCAAATTTTCAACCTTAGCTTACCCACATTTAGGGGTCACAAAAATTTAAAAAACGCCTGAAACAGCCGC
The DNA here is from genome assembly GCF_963860125.1 of Picosynechococcus sp. PCC 7002. NCBI lineage: Bacteria > Bacillati > Cyanobacteriota > Cyanophyceae > Chroococcales > Geminocystaceae > Picosynechococcus > Picosynechococcus sp. PCC 7002. Next base: position 1,826,468 of record NZ_CAWLFA010000001.1, on the reverse strand, counting down.
CAATTTCGGTTAGCATAGCTCGTAATCTCGCCGCAATTTCTCGCAATTTTCAGCGAATTTCGGAGTATGACAACGCCAGATTATTACAAAGTGCTCAACATTTCTCCGAAGGCCACCCAGCAGGAGATCAAAAACGCCTATCGTCGCCTCGCGAAGCAGTTTCACCCAGACACCTGCGATAAAAGTCAAACCGCCAACGGCGATCGCATTGTGGCCCTAAACCATGCCTACGAAATCTTGGGGGATGCCCACCAGCGCAAGCAGTATGATCTCAGTCGGGATGCGGCAAACTATCGCGGAATTCGCTCGGCCCAGGGGACAACGGTGCGCCCCCGCCAAACCATGGAAACGGATTTAGATGTCTGGTTACAGCACATTTATCGACCGTTAAACCAGGCAATTTTAAAGATTATTAAGCCCCTAGAAGCTCAAATTGATGAGTTGGCAGCCGACCCCTTTGATGATGATCTGATGGCAACGTTCCAAACCTATTTAGAAGATTGCCAAGCCATTTTAGACCAGGCCCAAAAATTATTTCAATCGTTGCCAAATCCAACTAATGTGGCGCGGGCCGCACGGGATTTATATTATTGCTTAAATCATCTGGGTGACGGGCTAGAGCAATTGGAATGGTTTACCCTCAATTACAATGAAGAATACCTCCACAGTGGCCAGGAAATGTTTCGCCGTGCCGACCAGTTTTCTTGGCAGGCCCAGGAGGCGATCGCTCAATTATAAAAAATCAATCTAAGCGAAGCTTGGAAATTATATTTCTATAATTTTACCGTAATTGGCTATTGAGCAAAATCTAACAGTCAAGCCATTAAAAACCCAGAGGAAAAAGCATTAAAGTGAATTGGCAGGTTTTAGCAACACCAGAGGTGCCGGACTCTTTTATTCGGCGGGTCGAAATCCTGACCGATGGCAAAGGCGATCGCCATTTAGCCCAACTCCTATGGCAACGGGGCTTTAATGATGAAAATACCTTAGCTGGCTTCCTCAACCCAGAGGCTTACGCGCCAACTTCTGCCTTTGCCTTTGGCCAAGAAATGAAACGGGCGATTCACCGCTTGATACAAGCGAAAGAACGGGGTGAAAAGGTGGCCATCTGGGGAGACTTTGATGCCGATGGCGTCACCGCGACGAGTGTTTTATGGGAAGGATTAGGGCAATTTTTTTCCCAAGAAACCCAATTAATCTATTACATTCCCAATCGTTTAACGGAATCCCACGGCTTAAATAATCCAGGCATTGACCGCCTGAAAACTTGGGGCGCAAGTTTAATTATCATCTGCGATACTGGTAGCACAAACTTGACAGAAATTGCCCACGCAAAAAGCCTTGATATTGACCTGATTATTACCGATCATCACACTTTACCGGAAACCAGACCCGACGTTTTATCGATTATTAATCCCCGTTATTTTGCTGAAAATCATCCCCTATTTCATCTGTCTGGGGTTGCCGTGGCCTATAAATTAGTTGAGGCGTTATCGGAAACTCTACCGGATCCGACGAGGCCGCCCGTTACCGATCTCTTAGACCTCGTGGCGATTGGTTTAATTGCAGATTTAGTGGCCCTCAAAGGAGATTGCCGTTATCTGGCCCAGGTGGGGATCCAAGCCCTGCAAAAACAAACAAACCCGAAGACTGTCGTCCATCCAGGCATTAAAGCGCTCCTCGACAATTGCCATAAAACCGGCGATCGCCCAACCGATATTTCCTTTGGCATCGGGCCACGAATTAATGCCGTCAGTCGCATCTACGGCGACGCAAGCTTTTGTGTGGAACTGCTCACCAGTCGTGAACGGGGCCGCTGTGGTTACCTCGCTCAACAGACGGAACTCGCCAATGCCCGTCGTAAAGAGATTCAACAAAAGGTCGTCCAGCAGGCCAAGGCCCAGATCGAAACCCTAGATTTATCGACCACGAGCGTTTTAGTGCTGTGTGATGCCCAGTGGCAGGGGGGCGTGCTGGGATTGGTAGCGAGTCAAATTGCCCAAACTTTTGGCCGCCCGACCATTCTTTTAACCTACGATCCGGAGCAAGACCTCTGGAAAGGATCCGCCCGTTCCGCCCACGGCATCGATTTGTATGATTTGGTACAAGCCCAAGGCCATCTACTGCATCGCTTTGGCGGGCATCCCTTTGCGGCGGGTTTGAGTGTGCGGCCCGAAAATTTGGCGATGTTTAAAACAGCCATTAATCAGCAGGCCCGGCAACAGTGGGGGAGTTCCATTGAAACGCACCAGGGAGAAATCACCATTGATCTTGTGGTGGCGATCGCCGACCTGGGGGAATCATTATTTCAATCTTTAGAATGCCTAGAACCCTTTGGGATGGGGAATCCAAAACCAAAATTATTGATCAAAGACTGTGGTCTGACGGTGACTGGGTTTAGCAAATTGCGGGACAAATTTAATCGCAAACTGAATTATTTCAAAACAAACTTTGAACTTTGGGATGAAACGGATCAAATTAGTGGCATTTGGTGGGGCGGCCATCCCGACGATTTAACCCAGGGGGCCGGGTTGGACGTGGTAGTTGAGCTAGACCGCAAAGAGGCCCAGACTCAGGATCAATATTTTGTGCGTCTCTTGGCTGTGGCCCCGACCGCAAAGATCGCCGCAGAATCGGCCCCACAAACATTACTCGATTTTCGCCATCAGTCTCTCCCCCAGGAAGCTTTGGATCAGTATGTGTTGCAAAAGGATTGCCCTGTCACTTGGCAGGAACTTTATGGGAATTATCAGCAGGCGATCGCCACGGGAAAACCCTTGGCCCTCCACTATGCTTCCCCAACTTCCCGTACTCCGGAGCAGTGTTTTAAAACGCTGATTGGCATTGCGAAATATGTACTGGCCCAGGATCAAACGGTTTCCCTGGCTGACCTGAAAGCAAAACTCCATTGCGGCGATCGCCCCTTAGATTTCGGTCTAAAGGCTTTAAAGAATGTCGGCTTTGTCGCTGAAATTCAAGGCGAACAAGTGCGTTTTCAGCAGACGACCGTCACTCCTGATCCAGAAGCCTTTGCCCAATTTAAACAGGCGATCCTCGAAGAGCAATTTCAAAGGCAGTATTTTGCCCAGGCTCCCCTCACCGTTATCCAAGCCACCCTCGAAAAAATTCCGGTCTAAATCACAAGGCTTACTCCGGCGCGGTCTGTAACTGTTGGTAGAAAGTTTGGGCTTGGTCAAAATTTGGGGCGATCGCCAGGGCTTGGTTCACCTGAGTCAACGCCTGGGTTGGGTTTCCTTGGCGATTATAAATAATACCCAGGTTGTAATGGGCGAGGGCATGGATGCTTGCGGGTTCCTCCGGGTGATCCGGCAATGCCAACACTGTCTGTAACAACGCTTCCGCGTCGTCCAACTGGCCCATGCTGATATAGATCAAGCTCAAATTGATGTAGGGATCAACAAAATTCGGATCAACGGCGATCGCCCTTTGGTAGGCGGCGATCGCTTGGTCAAAATCAGCCATCCCGTGGAACTCAACCCCCGACTGATAAGCTGCTTTTCCCGCAGTAGTTGGGGGCAACTCTAAACCCTGAGTTAAGGGCGAAACCACCTCTGAAACGACCGGAAATTGGGGTTCTGAAACCATTGCAAATACAACATTCAACATAAATTTTTCGACGACCAATTAGATATCGGCAACTATGGCCACTCCTCTAGCTTAACGATGGAGTACCTACGGAACGAATAGTAAAGAAACTTTACAAAAGCAGTTTTTAGGAGGGCAACCTTGGCAAATATGAAAAGAAAATGAGATAATCTGGCTAGGATTTTTTCATAATTGTTTCATGATTCGGATAAACTTACCGCGTCAAACCCTCAGCCTAGTCGGTATTGTCTGCGGCATTTGGTTAGTAGGTTGTACCCAGCAAGCGGCTCCGCCAGTCAATAGTGATGTTTCGACTAATAACGAAACAACGGTTAATGACACAGACAGGCGCAAAAAAGTCTTAACCACATTCACCGTGATCGCCGACATTGCCCAGAATGTGGCAGGCGATAAATTAATCGTTGAATCCATCACCAGAATTGGGGCCGAGATCCACGGCTACGAACCCACCCCCAGTGATCTCGTGCGGGCCCAGGATGCGGATTTATTGCTCTATAACGGCATGAATTTAGAACGGTGGTTTGAGCAATTTTTAGGCAATCTCAACGATGTCCCCGCCGTCATTGTGACCGAAGGCATTGAACCGATTCCCATTGCCGAAGGCCCCTATACCGACAAGCCCAATCCCCATGCTTGGATGTCGCCAAAAAATGCCCTGGTTTATGTCGAAAATATCCGTCAAGCGTTTGTGGCACTCGATCCAGACAATGCGGCAACCTATAACGCCAATGCCGCTGCCTACAGTGCCGAACTAGAGGCGATCGCCGCCGAATTTGAAGCTGATCTCAACCTTGTTCCCGCAGCACAACGGTTCCTCGTCAGTTGTGAAGGCGCATTTTCTTACTTGGCCCAGGATTATGGCCTCGAAGAAATCTACATTTGGCCCATCAACGCCGAACAACAATTTACCCCCAAGCAAGTCCAGAGCGTCATCACCCAAGTTGAAGCTAACGATGTCCCCACCATTTTCTGTGAAAGCACCGTCAGCGACGAAGGCCAAAAAGAAGTGGCTAAGGCGACGGGCGCCCGCTTTGGGGGGAACCTCTATGTCGATTCCCTCTCAACCCCCGATGGCCCAGTGCCAACATTTTTAGATCTCCTCGAATATGACGTGCGGACGATCGCCAATGGTCTCCTTGCGGGAACGGCCCAGTAAAAGCCAACCCACTTAAATCAAACTTTCCCAAACCCACTACCCCTGTAAAATGCGATGACTTACCCAATCCCAGAAATCGCCGTTGAGAATATCAGCGTCATCTACAGCAACACCCGCCTCGCCCTTTACAACACCAGTTGTCACGTCAAACCAGGCACCATCACCGCCCTTGTTGGCCCCAATGGTTGTGGTAAATCAACCCTGTTTAAATCGATTATGGGGTTTTTGAAACCGACCCAGGGGCGTGTCACGATTGCGGGTCAGTCGGTGCAGCAGGCCCAGAAAAAACAACTGATGGCCTATGTTCCCCAAGCCGATGAAGTGGATTGGAACTTTCCTGTGAGCGTGTTTGATGTGGTGATGATGGGTCGCTATGGCTATATGAATCTGCTACGGATTCCCAGTCAAAAAGACCGTCGTTTAGTGATGGAAAGTCTAGAGCGGGTAGATCTGGTGGAATTTCGTCACCGTCAAATTGGCGAACTCTCCGGCGGCCAAAAAAAACGGGCTTTCCTCGCGCGGGCCTTGGCCCAGGAAGGCAAAATTATTTTGCTCGATGAACCCTTTACGGGAGTTGATATCAAAACAGAAAAAAGCATCATCGATCTGTTGGTGCAGTTGCGGGATGAGGGGCACACGATTTTAATCTCGACCCACGATCTTGCTTCGATCTCAACGTTCTGCGATCGCACAATCTTACTAAATCGCACCGTCCTCGCCGAAGGTTACACCGCTGATACCTTCACAGAAGAAAACCTCGTGATGACTTTTGGGGGGTTACCCGTCGCCAGTCTCGAGAAATTATCCTCCCATTACCAACAGCAACCCAACAGTTTAGAAGTAGATCAATGAGCTTAGTGAATTGGATTATTGAACCCCTACAGTACGGATTTCTCGTCAAAGCCATTTGGGTAAGTGCCTTTGTCGGCCTCGTCTGTGCGGTGTTGTCCTGCTATATCACCCTCAAGGGTTGGTCACTGATGGGGGATGCTGTTTCCCATGCCGTCGTTCCAGGAGTCGTGGTGGCCTATGCCCTAAATATTCCCTTTGCCATTGGCGCCTTCATCTTTGGTTTTGGCGCAACTGTGGCCATTGGTTATGTAAAGTCAAAAACAAGGCTCAAAGAAGATGCTGTCATTGGGGTGATTTTCACCGGGTTCTTTGCCTCTGGCTTGGTCTTAATTACGAAAATCCCCAGTAATATCGATCTTTTCCATATTCTGTTTGGCAACGTTCTTGGGATCTCCAACAGTGATATTGTGCAAACCTTGATCGCCGGCACCCTGACCTTGGTAGTGATCCTCATTCAACGGAAGGATCTGTTACTTTTTTGCTTTGACCCAAATCACGCTAAAGCCATCGGCCTGAATACTCGACTGATGTATTACACGCTTTTGTCTGTACTGGCGTTGACCATTGTGACGGCCCTACAAACAGCGGGCATTATTCTCGTCATTGCGATGCTCGTGACCCCAGGCTCCATCGCCTATCTACTGACAGACCGCTTCGACCATATGCTGTGGATTTCTGCGGCGAGCAGCATTTTTTCCTGTGTTTTCGGCACCTATTTGAGCTATCACTTCGATGTTTCGACGGGGGGGGCGATCGTGGTTTTACTGACGATTGTCTTTGTGTTGGCGATGTTTTTTGCGCCGAAGTATGGCATTTTAAGCCAGGGCAAGTCCTCGATACCGTTGGAATCTTCGCCATAGGATAAGAATATTGCCAGCAGTTCATTGGCCTTGAAAAAGGGTGAGCCTCGCTGCCATTTAGATTAGATATGCGAAAAATTAAATATTTTAATGCAAAAAAACGCATCATGCAGCAATTGCATCACTTAGGATAGAAAAAATAGCTAGGTGCAATTACTATGGCAACATTTTTGCCCAAATCTCCCCAGGCGATCGCCCCGATCATCGAACAACTAGACCGTGGGCAGGTCGTCGTGATCCATACCGACGTAGTGTATCTGCTCATTGCCAATGCCCTAAATCCCCAGGCGACCAATCAGATCCACGAACTCAAAGGCTGGGAGCCCCGCAAACCCTTGACGCTTCTTTTAACGCCCCCAAAAGTACCTGAATACGGCATCCTCAGTGCCGAAGCCCAAACCCTCGTCAATCAATTTCCCTATCCCATTAGCGTCATTCTTCCCCACCGCAACAACTTGGCTGAAGGGGTAACTGCTGGTCATAGTGAGGTTTTTGTGTCCTGTCCTGACCAATTTATCTACGACCTCGCCGCCCAAGCTCCTTTTCCCATTGCCGCTGGCACCGCAAGTTTAGGGAGTGAGATGCGTGCAAATGATGCAAAAACCGCTGAAGCCTTTTTTGGGCAACAAGTTTCGCTCATTATCGATGGCGGCAAGGCCAAGGAACGCATCCGCACCACCCTCATTGATTGCCACTTGCCTTTACCGACCATTTTGAATTTTGGTCTGGTGTCCTTTGATGATTTGCGGGAAATTATTCCCCACATCGAATTGCCTTCTCACCTGCGGAAATAAAAGCTCGTCGTTCACAGTTGCTCATCATCACCCAACAGCTCTGAACCAGAACTGCCCGTTAAAAACATGATATTTGCCCCTTTTAGTTTACGGCGGAGGTAGGTGTAGGGATTGCCATAATTCCCTTCCCAAGGGTTGACCCAAACTTCCGCTTCCAGGAGGGGGAAAATTCGCACCACTGTACGCGTTAATTCGTAGATATTATCGAATTTAAAATCTGGAAAGAGAATTTTTTCTCCTTTGCCCAAGAAACGCAGGGTGTCATATTGAGTAACGTGGAGTGCTTTGAGTTGGGGAATTTTGAGGGCGTAAACCTTGGGTTGGGGCAAGAATTGAAACCAAGGGCGGCCCCGCTTAAAGAGTTGAATTAAATAGGCTTCTAAATAAATAATTTGGTTCGCATCGGCATCTACTTTTAGATAGCGAGCGTAGGGCATCAGATAAAAGGGAAAAAAGATAAAAGTATAGATAAATAAACCCACAAGATAAACGGCATAGCGATAGCCCAAAAAATCAGAAATTGGCCATAAAATAATCGCGAGGGTTGGCACGAAGGCAAGGATTATCGCTGTGTTTTTATCAATGCCTTGTTTGAGCACGAGGTCAGAAGGACTGATGCTCTGGATTCTATAGACTCTTTTGTATAGGCCCATGGGGATTTATCTTTTGTGAGCGCCTGGCGAGGAAGAGTGGAAGAGTTGGCCCTGGCCTAGCCAAGGGAGATGCTTTTATCATACGCAGTTTTGATCGAGGAACCGATAGATCTGTCCGACTCTAATTTTACCGAGCGAGATGATTAAGTAACGCTTGACGCATGGTATCGACAGGAACCGGTTGACCAAGCCATTTTTCTAAGGCGATCGCCCCTTGCTGTACCAACATTTCACTCCCGTCAATAATTGCTGCGCCCTGGGTCTGGGCTTGTTTAAGAAACTGGGTAGGAGAAGGCGTATAGATTAAATCGTAGGCGATCGCCCCTGGGGGAAGATTGGCCATCAACTCGTCACTGACTGGGGACGCATCGACCTTGGGAAACATCCCGATAGGTGTGGCATTGATCAGCAGTTGGGCCTGGGGAATCAAGCGTTGGCGATCGCCCCAAAGATGGGTTTGTACCTTGCCCGCTAGGGGCGTATTTTGCCAACTTTCGCTAAATTGCGCCAATTTTTCGGGATCACGCCCCAACACATGGATCTGCGGACAACCCAGTTGATGGCAACCGACCACCACTGCCCGGGCTGCACCGCCATTACCGAGAATCACCGGGGTCACGTTCGACCAGTCCCGTTCTAACGCCTGCAAAGGAGCCACAAAGCCCGCCACATCGGTATTTGTCCCCTGCCAGCCGGTTTCTGTGCGCCAAACGGTATTCACCGCGCCCACCAGTTCAGCCTCCGGGGCGATCGCCTCTAGGTGCGCCATAATCGCCTGTTTGTGGGGAATGGTGATGCTAAATCCTTGGAGATCAATCGCCCAAAATCCATCCAGGGCCGCTTTTAGAGCCGCCGCCGCCACCGGGAACGCGAGATAAACATAATCCACTCCCAGTTCGGCGATCGCCGCATTGTGCATGATCGGCGAGAAGGAATGTTTAACCGGATCCCCAATCACACCGAGGAGTTTTGTTGTGCCAAGAATTTTCATGATTCACCTTAATTTTTAAAAGATTAGCTTTGTATTAAAAATCGTTCTGAAACGTGTTTAAAATTCCTAATTTATTCAGAAATTTTCGTTAACTCTAAATGGTAATGGTAAAGGGCTACAGGTTTATTTTGGGCCTGGAAAAAGTCTGGATCACTGGGAGACAAATAAATCGCAGTTACTTGATTGGCTGTAACATGATCGGAGTCAAGCTGTTGATAATCCGTCGTTGTTTCAACGCGATTCAGGTAGATTTGCTCGCTACTTTGAAATTGCTGTTGGGTGAGTTCACTACTGAAAAACTGGTCGGGTTCAGGTTGAGCTTGGGCACGGCCTGTGACGGTAGAAATTAAGCGGCGATCGCCTTTTAAAATCGTTAACTGGCGGTTAGGATTCTGGGGATCGACTTCTACTTTTTGTACCGTTTTTTCGCCTAGGTAAGCCCTCGCAATTTCAGCACCATTAAACGCCCGGTCTGCCACAATCGCCGCCGCAGTCTGCCTCGGTAAAGATAAAGGTTTTACTAAAAAGTTCGTCTGGGGCTGAAACCGCACCCGAAACAGAAAAGGCTGACCAATTAATGTTTCGTTAGCGGCAAAGCCAGGTGTCACTAAATCCGGCGCGAGGGGAGCCACCTGGTCGATCAGGGTACTCGCGACCTGCCAGGTACCCGCAAACCAATCCGGATAAATTAGATCTTCTCCAGTTTGCACCGGATTCAAGCTTGGTAAATCCTGCCACTGGGGATAATGATCAAGGCGATCGCCTAGGGATTCGGCCCAAACCGGACTCCACCCCAAAAACCAAATCAATAAACCCAGAACAAGCACTTTTCCCCAAACCTTAACCATTGCCCTAGACATTAAACCGGAACAACATCACATCCCCTTCCTGGACTAAGTATTCTTTTCCTTCCGCACGCACTAGGCCCTTTTCCTTAGCCGCAGGCATTGCCCCACAATCCACCAAATCTTGATAGGCGACCGTTTCTGCCCGGATAAAGCCCCGTTCAAAGTCTGTGTGAATTACCCCGGCGGCCTGGGGTGCTTTCATGCCCACATGGATTGTCCAAGCGCGGGTTTCTTCAGGGCCAGTGGTGAAATAGGTTCGTAAACCTAACAGTTCATAGGTGGCACGAATCAGAGATTGCAACCCCCCTTCTTCTACGCCGAGAGATTCCAAGAAATCTTTCTTTTCAGCGGCGTCTAATTCCACTAATTCTGCTTCTACTTGGGCCGAAACCACGACCACCTGGGCATTTTCCTGCTGGGCTAACTCCCTGACCTGTTCTACCCAAGCATTACCGTCGGCAAGATCTTCCTCGGAAACGTTGGTCGCATAGATTACAGGCTTACGGGTCAGCAAACCAAGGGCTTTAATCGCCAGTTCTTCCTCTTCATCCAATTCCACTTCCCGGGCTGGACGAGCATCTTCGAGGACGGGCAAAATCTTTTCTAAAACGGCCACTTCCAACAGAGCTTCCTTAGCGCGACTCTTGGCTTGTTTGCGGGCGCGATCAAGACGTTTTTCCACCTGGGCCAAATCAGCGAGGATCAACTCTAGGCTAATCACTTCAATGTCGCGGATCGGATCAACGGAACCGGACACATGGATAATGTCATCGTCGTCGAAACAACGCACTACATGGACGATCGCATCCACTTCACGGATATTAGCGAGGAACTGATTGCCCAAACCTTCCCCTTGGCTCGCCCCTTTTACCAAGCCAGCGATATCGACAAATTCGATGCGGGTGGGGACAATTTTGGCGGATTTGGAAATGTCGGCGAGGACATCAAGACGCCCATCGGGAACCGCCACCACCCCCACATTGGGTTCGATGGTACAAAAAGGAAAGTTAGCCGCGTCTGCTTTGGCATTCTCACAGAGGGCATTGAAAAGGGTGGATTTTCCAACGTTGGGTAGTCCGACGATTCCGGCTCGTAGCATGGGGCTTTATGTTTTAAATTCTTGTTTTTGCTCGGTGGTCATTGTATCCCGAATCGCCAGAGTTTAATGGTTTTATCGGCGGCAGCGGTGGCAATAATCTGACTGTCTGGGGCAATGGCGATCGCCTTTATTTCGCTACTGTGGGCAGCTAATGTGACAAAGGGTTGTTCCTGACCGAGTTGCCAGAGGGAAAGGTTTCCTTGGCGATCGCCGCCAGCAAAAAAACGTTGACTAGGGGCGATCGCCAATTGGGTAAAGGGAATGACTGGCCGAAGAATTTTGGGTGTGTAATCAGAAGCGAGGGGCCAAATTTTGAGGGTCTGATCCGTGGCGATGCTGATTAAAAATTGACCATCGGCACTGACTTGAAAATCAAGAATGTCTCCCTGATGTTCCGGGAGAGTTTGAACAGACTGGCCTTGTTCATAGCAAGTTAAATGATTTCCCTGGGCGAGCCAGAGCTGATTATTTCCTTGGGATGCTCGGATCAGTTGAGCACCTGATGCGGTAAAAGTGTAGAGAATTTTTTGTGTCGTTAAATCCCAGACAACGATTTCCTGATCGGCCCCCAAAGTGGCTAATTGACCTGTTTTTTCCCAGCAAGCAAGCCCCTGAATCCAAGTCGATCTTTTCTGGAGACAAGCGGTCTGTTCTCCCTGTTGCCAATTCCAGAGACGAATGGTGTAGTCCCAACTGCCAGAAATGAGGCGATCGCCCCAAAAGGCCAACCCAGAAATAATTCCCCGGTGCCCCCGCAAACAACGAGACTCCCGGCGGCGATCTAAATCCCAGAGGCGAATCGTTTGATCCGCAGCAGCACTGGCAAGGAACTGACCATCTGGAGCAAACTGCAAAGCGGTGATATAGGCATGGTGACCCGTAAAGGTGCGAAAACAATACCATTGGGGCACGGGGCTGGGTTCAATTAGGGAAATAATTTGAGGCGGTTCGGGGGCAACTCGCGGTATCGGTTTTGGGGTAACTGGTCTGGCGGTTGGGAAAAGTTGATCGAGGATCGCCTGGGCAGACTGGGGGCGATCGCCAACGGCTTCAGCCAACATTTGATCCAGTAAGTGGCCCAGATTATTGCTAATCGGTGTGGTGAGATAATCCCGCCAGACCCAGCGATTTTCCCGCACACTGTAGAGATCAAAGGGATGAATTGAGGTGAGCAGTTCCAGGCAAATCACCCCCAGGCTGTAAAGATCGCTGCCAGGATAACTTTGACCCCGCAGTTGCTCTGGGGCAGTGTAAATCCCCGAACCGATTAGGGTGCCGGGTTCCGCGCTGGCCATTTTTGAGGTCACCTTCGCCGCCGTAAAATCGACGATCGCCCAATGCTGTGCTGGAGTAAACAGGAGATTATCGGGGTTTAGATCTCGATGAATTAGCCCATGATCATGAATGAGTTGTACCAAGGGGAGAATGTCTTGGAGAAACTCCCGTAATTTTGTCTCGGAGAATGGCCCCATAAGATCGAGCCGCTGCCGTAAACTTTCCCCAGCAATTTTTTCAAACACAAGGGTCGGTGGAATCGTGATTTGATGCCAATGTTCCGGTAAAAATAGCCCTAAAACTGTCGGAAATTCCGGGCGATCGCCTAACGTTTTTAACCGCGCCGCATTCTCCTGGAACGTTTCCACAAACTGCTGGGCCTGCACGCTCTGGGTCAGAAAAATCTGCTTCAGAATGCAATAACTCTCAGGAAAAGTGCCCCGGTCAATGCCCAAGAGAGTGCGTCCCTTAGTTCCTTGGTGCAAAACTTGCCGGACTATATAGCGATCGTCTAACACCAGGGGTTGACCACAGGCCATGCAAAATTTCCCCTGATCAGGGTTGCGGGGTTGGGAACAAGTGGGATTCAGGCAAAGAATCATCAGTGGCGATCGCACAGAAACCTTTCCATTGTGGCAGGAAGCCATCGTTCCGTTAAAACTTTCCCAGTAAACTAACGGGGATAGTCACCAGTAATTTCTAAAGTGAAAATTAATTCCCTATTTTTCCGGAGATTTTTGTAGATCGCTTAGGTGCAATCTACAAGGCGATCGCCAACAAAATAATCAGCACTGCCATTATCTTGCGGGATAATTTCAATGCTGCTGCCAAATTTTGCATCATTTGTACATCATCCTACAGTTGAGTCAATTTTGTTGTGAATTTGAAAAGGCGATCGCCGCCACCCAGATGTGGAGATAATCTGCGGCCCGTCGCCAGGATCCCTGGGATTGGGTCACAATTTCCGCCGCCTTTTCTGGGGAAAGAATTAAAGGGCAAGTCTGATCCGGGATGGTGGCCGCCGCAATTTTGAACGCAGCCCAGGCTTGCAAAGTGGGTATGTCGAGAGAGGGAAGCTGAATCGTTGTTGTTTTCAGCCCCGCAAGTTTCGCCCAAAAACTCACATCTACATGGCTGCCAACTACTACCGTCCCCCGTCGCATCCGCACCCGGAGCAGTCCCCCCAAAAATAACCCCAGGGGCAGGCGATCTACTTCGTCCCAATAGGCGATCGCCCCCGTTTTTAGCCATTGCCAGCGCTGGAGATAATTGGGCGGCACATAACAATAACTTCCCCCCGTTTGCGATCGCCAATGGTGCAGATGGGCCGTTTTCCCGAAACCCTTTTCCCCCAGGATTTGCACAAATTGATTTCCCCCTGGCAAGGGCGCTTCAGAATAACCGTGATCCAGCCAAAAAGTGACCGTCTGCGCCAGTTGTTCCGTGCCGATAAAGGGATTGTGCCGTAAACCGATGGCCTGGTAAGGATTTGTCGCCATGCCTAAGCCAATACCTGAAAAGGAGCTACCGCTGTATCTTTGTCGCTAAACAAGCCTGGAAACGTGATCCGCACTTCCACAGACCACATCAACCGAAATAAAAAGCCATCGTAGGAAATAGGCGCATCCAACGGAATCTCAAACGTAAAAGGATGGTTTCGTTCCATGAGATTCAGCACCATATTTGGGTCAAGGATTTGGGAACTGACCCTGTGGCGATCGCCTTTGCCTCGGCCTTCCGTTGACCACAGAATAGAAACCGTCGCTTTTTTCGGGCAACGTTCCGTATCTTCTGGCTGCCAGACAAAATCACCCGATAATCTCTCTCCCAAACTCACTGCATCACGGTCAAGATGTAGCGTAATGGGCGTTTTCAGCGTTGTCATGGTCTCCTCACCACCCTTAACTTAAAAAAAGATGTATCCCGCACAACCTGGGGCAAATGACAACGCACCTGAAGTTCCCAGCGCAGTTGATTGTGGGGCGGCGCGTAGATGCTCGGCTTGGCATCGGCGGGAATGGTCAGATCGATTGTGTATTCTAGTTGCTTGACTCCCCGACCAATGGCGCGCTCCAAGCAAGCCTGGGTTGAAAGCCCGTGGGTCACAGTTTCGAGGTCTGTGCCGCGATAATATTGCACCCATTCGTAATGCAGCCAGGTGGCAGATAAAAGGGCGGTTTGGGTTGTTTGCCCGTTACGCAAGGGACGACGATAGCGCACCCGATAGGTTTCCCCAGCATAGAGCGGATAGGTCGGTAAAATCAGTACCCCAGTTTTGATTCGATATTTTTGGTAGAGGAGTCGCCCAACCCAAATCAGTCCGCCCACACCAATGGCCACAAAGGGAATTAGGAACAGCAACATCAAGATATTGCCGACGGTTGGTGTTCTGAAGAGTTGTAACAGGGCGATCGCAAACATCGTAAAAGAAACCCCGCACCAAATCCCCAGCCACACCGTAATAAAAAGACCCGCACAGCCCATCGCGGCCCAGCTTCTCGATTGGGGAGATTCTGCTGAGAGGACATAACCTTCTGGGGTCGATTTTGGTTCCCAATATTGGGCGTAGGGGCAATACTCTTGCTTCGGGATTTTGAGATTGGCCATGGGCGATCGCCTTAAGTTGCCCACCATTTTCCCTGGAATTTTGCCGGGTGTCGCCAAAAATAGATAAACCTTATCAGCCGATGGCAATTTGTCGAAATACTACGTGCTGAGCCATCCCCCGGCGTATCCCTTCCATAATGAAAGGTAGTTAGATTAACGACGAAAATCTCCTAGAAATGTGATGACTGCCGCCACAACGACCCAAAACAAAGGCATTCCAAAATTTTTTAAAATTGCGCTGCCCATTGTGCTGGTGGGGGGATTGGGCGTTGGTCTTGTAAATTATTTCCTCCGTCCGGAACCCACCCAAGGCATCGAACTCAGTGGCAGAATCGAAGGCTATGAAACGAATATTAGCGCCAAGGTGGGCGGGAAAGTAGAGGCGATCGCCGTGCGGGAAGGAGATACGGTACAAAAGGGGCAAGTTATCGTCACCCTCGACAGTGCGGAATTGCAAGCATCCCTTGATGGCGCCCAGGCACGGATTAACGCTGCCCAGCAACAGGTGAACCAAGCCCAACTGCAAATTACCGTCATCGAAAACCAGATCACCGAAGCCCAACTCACCCAACGGCAAGCCCAGGACGACACCGCCGGACGGGTCAATGCTGCCCAAGCCAATGTTGCCGCCGCGAAAGCCCAACTCGCCCAAGCCCAAGCTCAGGTGAAACAACTTGAAGCTGAACTCGCCCTTGCCAAAGCCGATGGCGATCGCTTTCAAGAATTGTACGCATCCGGTGTGGTGTCTAAACAGCGTTTAGAACAGGCCCAAACCCAATATTTATCGACGAAGGAAAACCTCGATGCCCGCCGTGCCGTGGTGGCTGCCGCCGCTGAACAGGTTAAAACCGCCGAGGGAAATCTCACCCAAACCCAAGCCAGCCAATTTAACCCCGATATCCGTGCGGTGCAAGTGCAACGGCTCCAAACCCAACTTGTCCAAGCTCAAGCTCAACTTAGTGCCGCCCAAGCCCAAGTGCAAAATGCCCAAGCCAATTACAACGAAATTGCCGCGAAACTCCAGGATTTAGAATTGGTCAGTCCCATCGATGGGGTGGTGTTAACGCGCACCGCCGAACCGGGGGAAGTGGTGGCAACGGGAAAAACCCTGTTAACCCTAGTGAATTTGGGGGATGTGTATCTACGGGGCTTTATTCCTGAAAAAGAGGTGGGGGCGATTCAAATTGGGCAGGCGGCAGCGGTGTTTTTGGACTCTGCGCCGGAGGAACCTTTACGGGCAACGGTGGCGGCAATTGATACGGAGGCTTCCTTTACGCCGGAGAATATTTATTTTCGGGATGATCGGGTGACCCAGGTGTTCGGTTTGAAATTGCAGATTGAAAATGAAGCGGGTTTTGCGAAACCGGGAATGCCTGCAGATGCGACGATTTTGACGGATGAGACCCAAAATGTGCAGCGATAGTGATGATGACAGCGACGAGCAATCATTCAACTTTTAGCAACGGGTTACGCTACGGGGAAACGACGATTCAGGTGGCGGGACTGCGGAAAGACTATGGCGCGGTGCGGGCGGTGCGGGGCATTGATTTTTCGATGAAAGCGGGGGAAATTTTTGGGCTGATTGGGCCGGATGGGGCGGGAAAAACGAGCACGTTCCAGATTTTGGCGGGGGTGATGGGGGCCACGGCGGGAACGGTAGCCATGCTCGGTAAAACGCCGCAGGAGTCCCGCTTGGATGTGGGCTATTTAACGCAACAGTTTTCGCTGTATTTGGATCTGAGCATTCTGGAAAATTTGCGCTATGTGGCAGGCTTACGGAATGTGCCAGAGCGGATATTTGGCGATCGCCATCGGCATTTACTGAAATTGATGAACCTCGATCAGTTTCCAGAGCGGTTGGCGCGGCAGTTGTCGGGGGGGATGAAACAGAAGCTGGCGTTATGTTGTGCGTTGATTGCCCAGCCGAAAATTTTGTTGCTCGATGAGCCGACGACGGGGGTTGATCCGGTGTCGCGGCGGGAGTTTTGGGATTTGCTGGCGGGGATTGCGGCCCAGGGGGTGACGATTGTCACGGCAACGCCCTATCTGGATGAGGCGGAACGCTGTCATCGCCTCGCCCTGATCTATGACGGGGAAATTCAGCAGCTTGGCACACTGGGGGAATTGCAACGGAATTTAGGCTTGCAGCGCTTGGAATTGCGGGCGACTCCCCTAACCGCAGCGGAAAAATTGTTACGAAAAAATGCGCCGGAAACGGTGATCGATGTGCAATCCTTTGGCGATCGCCTCGACATTTTGACCCCCGATATTCATCAAGCCCAGCGGGACATCACCCAAACCCTAGCCCAAGAAAAGATCACTTTACACAGTTTAGAGGCGAATGAACCGACCCTCGAAAATGTCTTTGTGAATCATCTACGGCAGGCCGGCGCAGATCCGGTCTATAAAGCGTTTCCCTATTATCGACAACGAAAAAATTTAACCCCAGAAGCGCCTAAACTTGCCATTTCTGCCCAAAACCTCCAAAAAACCTTTGGGGAATTTCAGGCGGTGAAAAATGTCACCTTTGATGTCCGCTACGGCGAAATTTATGGACTCCTCGGCGCAAACGGGGCAGGCAAAACCACCACGATTAAAATGATCTGCGGTCTGTTACCCGCGACGGCAGGGATAATCCAGTTGGCAGGGGAAACGGAAAAACTCCACCGTGCAGAAGTGCGATCGCGTCTTGGGTACATGAGCCAAAAATTTACCCTGTACGATGACCTGAGCATTCAGCAAAATTTGGAATTTTATTGCGGCGTTTACGGCATTCCCCGAAAATTGCGGCGGGAAAAAATCGCCTGGGTTTTAGAAACCTGTGGCTTGCTCGGTCGGGAAAAAACCACAACGGGCAGCTTACCGGGGGGCTGGAAACAGCGGGTCGCCTTTGGGGCATCGGTGATGCACGAGCCAGACATTTTATTTCTCGATGAACCAACTTCGGGGGTGGATCCGGTGGCGCGGCGGCAGTTTTGGCGCTTGATCCGGGATTTTGCTGGGCAGGGAACGGCGATCCTCGTCACGACCCACTATCTAGAAGAAGCAGAGAATTGTAATCGTATGGCGTTTATGGTGGCGGGGGAGATCGTGGCGCAGGGTTCCCCCACGGAAATTAAGGCGGCACAACCAGGGCAATTGCTCGAACTTTGCACCGACCAAATTCAGCGCAGTTCGGATCTCCTCAAGGAAAAATTAGCCCATTGGCGGGTCTCGATTTTTGGCGATCGCCTCCACCTCGTTTTAGATAATCCTGCCCAAGACTTAAATTTTGTCCAGCAAACCTTACAGCAAGAAGGGATTGAAATTTACAGCCAGCGCACCATTCCCTTTACCCTCGAAGATTCCTTTATTGGCACAGTGCAACGGGCGGAGGATTCACACTAAACCATGAGCCTCAAACGGATTTTATCCCAAGCGAAAAAGGAACTGGCGCAATTTAGCCGCGATCGTCTGACCGTTGCCTTGGCGTTGGTGCTGCCCTTGGGGATGCTGTTAATTTATGGCTACGCGATCCGCTTAGAAACGAAAAATATTCCCCTCAGTATTCAGGATTCCGACAATTCGCCCCTGAGCCGCAGTTACGTGGAACGGCTTTTTGCCACCAATCAATTTATCCCCACGCCCCTCGCTGGAACCTCCCCGTTATCGTCGCTGGATCGGGGCACCGCCAAAGCAACCATCGTCATTCCCCCAACCTTTGCCGCAGATTTGGCAGCAGGTAACGCCAAGGTACAAGCTCTGATCGACGGCACCGATGTCAATAATGCGCGGGTGATTCAAAATAGCGTCCGGGCCGTGACCAACTTTTTTATCCAAACTCTGCCCAACGCCCAACGTCCCGGAGGCATTCAAGCGCGGGTGCGGATTTGGTTTAATCCCGGTCGCGAGGAAGCCCTGTACATTGTGCCGGGGATTTTTGGGGTCGTCTTTTGGGTATTTCCATCGATGCTGTCTGCCATTTCGGTGGTGCGAGAAAAAGAGCAGGGAACCGCAATTCAGGTTTACGCTTCCGATCTCAGTTCTACGGAATGGCTTTTGGGGAAAGGGTTGGCGTATTGGCTGGTGGCGATCGCCGAAGCCCTTGTGGTGATGGTCGTCTCGTTTTCACTCTTCCATATCCGCCTTCAAACTAGCCCTCTTCCTCTAATAGTGGGCACTGGAACCTATCTCGCGGCGGCAGTTTCCTTTGGCCTCTTTGTTGGGGCGCGGGGGGGCAATCAAAATGCCGCTGTCCAAGGCACGGCGATCCTCGGTTTTCTCACCTCATTTTTACTGTCTGGTTTTATTTATCGCCTCGAAAATATTCCCTTTCCGCTCTCTCTTATTGCTAGCATTATTCCTGCTCGCTACTACATTCTGCTCACCCGTGATGCCTTTGTGCGGGGGAGTGGCTGGGAGAGTATCTGGTATGTGCCGATCATTGTTAGCATCATGGGCTTAGTCCTCTTTAAAGCTGCTACAAAAACCATGGAAAAAATGCAGTTTTCGGAGTGAATTTGACACGATGAAAATCAATTTATTACAACGTTTTTTTGATGGTCGCTTCTGGGCTTTAGTCCTAAAAGAAATCCGGCAAATCCTTAAAAATCGTCAATCTATTTTTCTCCTTATTTTTCCGCCGACAATTCAATTATTAGTTTTTGGTTTAGCCCTCAGTCCCAATGTTGACCATCTCAGTTTAGGTTTGGTTGATTATGCTAACTCTGGCCAAAGTCGTGAATTTGTTTCGGCACTGGTTGAAAATGATATTTTTCAAATTGCTGCGACCCCAAAAAATGAAGCCCAATTGCAACAACAGGTGCGCAACGGCCAATTAATTGCCGGGTTGATTATTCCTCCAGACTTTGATCGGGACTTAAATCGGGGAAAT
The DNA here is from genome assembly GCF_963860125.1 of Picosynechococcus sp. PCC 7002. Taxonomy (NCBI): domain Bacteria; kingdom Bacillati; phylum Cyanobacteriota; class Cyanophyceae; order Chroococcales; family Geminocystaceae; genus Picosynechococcus; species Picosynechococcus sp. PCC 7002. Next base: position 1,806,833 of record NZ_CAWLFA010000001.1, on the reverse strand, counting down.
TCTACCTTCGTGCAAGTTTTTATTGATGGAGTAGATGCCAATACCGCCGGGATTACCCGTGGCTACCTCCAGCAAATTATTAATGCTTATAATCGCCAACAAAATCCTCAATTTTCTACCTTGCCCATCGAAACCCAAAGTCGTTTTTTATATAATCCGGGTTTGATCAGTAGTTGGTTTTTCGTACCGGGGGTAATTGGGGTAGTGTTAACGTTAACGGGATCTTTGATTTCTTCGGTCACAGTGATCCGGGAAAAAGACGTGGGAACATTAGAGCAATTATTAATGACGCCTGCTTCGGGCTGGGAAATTTTGTTAGCAAAAATTGTGCCGCTATTTGTCTTATTAATGGGGGATGTTTTAATTGCGGCGGCGATGGGAAAATTTATTTTTAATTTACCTTTTCGGGGGAATTTTTTGATTTTTTATGGTCTTTCTGGATTGTATGTTTTTGTCAGTATTGGTTTAGGCATTTTACTCGCCACGTTATCCCGTACCCAACAACAGGTCGTCTTAACGTCGTTCTTTTTTAATGCGCCGATTATTCAGCTTTCTGGGGCGATCGCCCCGATTGAGAGTATGCCGACATTTTTCCAGATTCTCTCGTGGTTTGACCCGCTGCGCCATTATGTGGCGATCGCCCGGAGCTTAATTCTCAAAGGGGTGGCGATTGACTCCCTGTGGCCGAATATTTTCGCCCTGTGCGGTTTTGCGATTATTTTGTTGTCGGTGAGTGTCAGTCGCTTTCGGGCGCAGTTGAATTGAGGGCTGACCAGCGTTTTTTCCAGTGGCTCGTGGATTCTCGCTGGCTAGATTGTTGTTCCTCCCGTCGCCGTTGCAAAATTGTTGCTGCATCGTCTTGGAGGGTCGGATCGCGGTAGGCGATCGCCGCATTAGTGAGAAGATGTTCCTGCTCCTGTTGGGAAAGGGGCGTGAGTTCGTCGGGGATAAACCGGGCGAGGGTGCCAGGGGATTTACGGCCCACACCGGGGGTTTTGCCAAGTTGTAAACCTGCTGCCTGGAGCGCCACCCGCACCGCCGCCGCACAGGAATAGGTTGCCAAATAGCCGTCGGGGGCAAGGCATTGGGCGACTAAATCGAGAAATTCCACCGTCCAGAGCTGGGGACATTTTGGCGGTGAAAAGGGATCAAGAAAGATGGCATCGGCCTGAAAATTTGACTGAATCACCCGTTGGATAGTTTGTCGCGCGTCCCCCGTGAGCAATTGGGCTTTAAGCCGCCTTGTTTCAACTTGGAGATTTTCACTACTCAGCTCCCGGAGTAAGGAAACTACCATTTCAGGATAGGCCGCCAGGATATTTTGTTGAATGCTATCGAGGGCGATCGCCTGGTCTTTTTCTAGGGCAAATAAGGTCACTTGGCAGTGTGGATTAACGCGCCAAATTTCTGTGAGAGCCGTGGCGGTATTATGACCCAAGCCGTAGCAAACATCCAAAAGCCGGAGCTGTGGTCGTTGGGCAAGTTCAGCGATCCGACAGGGCAGGAGAAATTTTTCTTCGGCCTCCCGTTTGGCCCCCACCTGGGAGTGAAAATGCTCCTGAAACTCTTCCGAAAAAAAGGTGTAGGAACCGTCGGCGGTTAACTGGGGCACCAAGCTAGACATCGTCGCGATTGATTTTTTAACTATTCCGTCTCACCGTCGATGGTGGCGCGGATCCGTTGGGTGGCGGCTTCATGTTCTGCCAGGGTTTCACTGAAAACATGGGTACCGTCGTAGTTGGCCACGAAAAATAAAAAGTCCGTCGCTTCAGGATTGGAGGTGGCTCGAAAACTCGCTAACCCCGGTGAGGCGATCGCCCCTGGTGGCAAACCTTCATTGAGATAGGTGTTGTAGGGATTGGGGGTGCGTACCTGTTCAAGGGTCAGGGGCTGTTCCTTCGTTTGGCGAATGCCGAGGCCATATTCCACCGTCGGGTCTGTTTCCAGGCGCATGCCCTGTTCCAGACGATTGACAAATACCCCGGCAATCAACGGCCGCTCCTCA